>CAYQCA010000186.1:0-8621 GCA_964415835.1 uncultured Clostridium sp.
AATCTACTTATTTTGCTTTATTCAGCACAGCTGCACCAGCCTCTTCTTCAAACTGCTTCATATAGAGAGAATGGTAATAACCCTTCTGTCTCAGCAGTTCTTTGTGAGATCCTCTTTCGATAATTTTGCCGTTTCTAACAACAAGTATGATGTCAGCTTTTCTTATAGTGGACAATCTATGGGCAATCAGGAAAGAAGTTCTGTTTTTCAGTACTTTCATAATAGCTTCCTGAATTAATTGCTCTGTCTGTGTGTCGATAGAGGAGGTAGCTTCGTCCAAAACGAAAATTCTTGGGTCGGAAATTATGGCACGTGCAAAAGATATAAGCTGCTTTTCTCCGGTGGAGAGTCGATCGCCGCCTTCTCCTATATTCGTATCATAGCCATTTTCCATATTTCTAATAATATTATCCGCAGCAACCATCTTCACGGCGGCTTCAATTTCTTCATCCGTGGCTTCAAACTTTCCATATCGTATATTCTCTCGCACTGTGCCAGAGAACAGGTGAGGGCTTTGAAGCACATAGCCTATATTGTTGTGCAGCCACAGTTGGGAACGTTCCCTGTAGTCTATACCGTCAATCAATATCTGCCCCTTCGTAGGCTCAAAGAATCTGCAGGCCAGATTTACCAGCGTGCTTTTTCCTGCTCAGTTTTCTCCAACAATTGCAACATTAGTTCCGGCAGGGATTTTAAGATTAAAATCGGTTAAAATGTATTCATCACCGTCAGGATATTTGAAAGAAACGTCTTTAAACTCAATATCTCCAATAATAGGCTCCCAGTTTTCCTTTTTGGGGTTGAAATTGTCACCATATTTCTCAATTACCTCAGGTGTATCGGTAATATCGGGCTGCGTTTCAAGCAGACCCATTACACGCTCAATGTTAGCCTGAGTAGAAACGAAGTCTGCGAATACACGAGCTACCTGCTGGATTGGCTCGAAAATACTAATGGCATATGTAATGAAAACAGATAGTGTTCCTAAATCAAGAGCATCGCCCATTACCATATATCCACCCTGAACCAGCACGAAACAAACAGCAAGAGTACTGAAAGACAATACAATTGGAATAAAAATAGCGTTTAACATCGTAGCTCGTATCGTTGATGAATAGAACTTGTCGGTAATAACAGAAAAGTCTTTCAAGTTTTTGTCCTCTATTACAAGTGTTTTAGAGGTCCTGGCACCTGTAATACCTTCATTGAAGGCGCCGGTCATTTTTGAATTAATTTTTCTGATTTTTCTATTCACATTCAGAATCTTCTTCTGAAAATACATTGTAATAAATACTATGAATGGAAGAATACTTATAACTAACAAAGCAAGCTTAACATTCAAAATTAACATTGCAATAAATACACCAATTACATATACAATTGACCAGAGCATATCAACAAGACCCCAGGATAGCATTGAACCAATACGTCCAGTATCACTCATAACTCTTGCCATCATAAAACCCACAGGTGTAGTATTGTAGTATGAAAAAGATAACTTCTGAAGGTGCACAAACAGCGACTTTCTGATAGCTTTAGCAACATTCAACTCTACAGTCATTGCATTTCTGGTGAAAAATATAACTGAGATTACCTGTATTATTAGAATACAAGCATATGCAGCAGACAATTTTTCTATACCTTCTGTTTTGGAAGTAAGAATAAAATTATCAATTGCATACCTCTGAAAAAGAGGGAAGACAATATCAATTAATGATACCAAAAGCAAAAAGGACATTGCTAAAACAAATGGTTTTTTATAAATCTTAACATAAGGGAATATTTTAGCCCAAACTTTAAGTGAAAAGGACTTTTTATATTCTTCTTCTTCTTCGAAATAAGACATTATTTATCACCTCCAACTGTAACAAGCACTTCTGAGTCTGAAAGCTCAGTCTCAAGGCTGTTTTGAATATCATATATTTTTCTGTAAATTCCATTTTCATTTTTGAGCAATTCTGCATGTGTACCGATTTCTGCAACATTACCATCATCTAATACCATGATAACATCAGCATTCATCAGAGTAGTAATTCTATGGGATACAAGAATAACTGTACTCTTTGAAGTATTTTCCTTTAGTGCGCTACGGATTCTTGCATCGGTTTCAGAGTCAACAGCTGAAAGAGAATCATCAAATATCATGATAGGTGCATCTTGCATTAGCATCCTGGCTATTGCAACTCTTTGCTTCTGGCCTCCTGACAAAGTGACTCCGCGTTCTCCAACAATTGTCTCATAGCCTTTCGAAAATCCCATAATTGCTTCGTCTACAGAGGCAATACCTGCTTTGTAACGAATTTGTTCAAGATCTTCAGTATTACCGAAGGCATCAATATTCGCTTGAATTGTTTTTGAAAACAAGAAAGGTTCTTGCAATACAAATCCAATATTTTTCCTTAAGTATTCTCTTTTGATTTTTCTGATATCAACACCGCCGATTTCTATCGAACCGCTGCCTTCTGGCAGATCGTAAAGTCGGTCTAAAAGGTACATAATGGTTGATTTTCCAGAGCCGGTTCCGCCAAGTATCCCAAAGGTGGTTCCAGCTTTTATTTTAAAGGATATATCCTTCAAAACCGGTTTTATTCCGTGGTAATCAAAATTGACATTTCTAAACTCAATATCACCGGTCATATCCGGAGTAATTGCATCGGAACAGTCTTTTTCCTCTTCTTCACGGATAATTTCATTTATTCGGCTCAATGAAACGCTGGTTTTACTCATTTCAGATAAAATTCGTCCAAAGTTTCTGACCGGCCATACCAACATTGAGTTATAAAAAATGAAAACAAGAAATTCTCCAAGTGTAATAACTCCATTGGCTGCCTCAATTGTACCCATTACGATTATAAGCATCACCTGTAAGCCGGAAAAAAGATCTCCAAAACCCCAATATTTACTTAATAAATAGCCCAGTTTAATCCAATAATCCGCAAAGTAGTTATTCTTAGTTTCAAAATTCTGTATTTCGTGAGCTTGACGACCAAAGGCACGAACAACACGCACGCCAGTAAAGTTTTCCTGAACCATTGCAGATAATGCACCCTCGGCTTCATCGGCATATTTGAATTTAGCAGCAATCTTCTGGTAAAAGATTGCTGAATAAGCAATTACAACCGGGATAAAAGTAATTGCTATTAGAGATAGCTTAACATTCATCATAAACATGAGAGCGAGGGAGAAGCCGATTAAAAAAACAGTTCTGACCATCTCAATAAACTGCAAGGCTAAAAAGCTTCTGACCACCTCTACGTCTGAAGTACAACGTTGTATAATATCTCCGGTCTGGTTTTTGACATGCCAGCTGTAAGGAAGCTTTTGAATATGATCAAACAGATGATTTCGAAGCTTTCTAACTGTACCTTCGGAGGCCTTTGCCATACACATTCTATAATAGTATGTAAATATACTTGACAGAATAGACAAAATCAGTGCAAATAACGCACTGGCCGGAAGATTGTCCCTTAACATATCTCTATTAATATAGTCCAATATAAATCGTGGCAGCTTAAGTTCTTCGGTACCAATGACCGAGTCTACAATTATTTTAATAATTTGAGGCATAAGGTAGTTAAAGACTATTGCCAGCATAGTAAAAATTATGGCAAGGACATATAACCAACGAAAGCCTTTAATAAACGAATAAAGCATTTTAATTCTGCTTTTATTGCTAGCTTGCATAACTATTCTCTCCTTTTAAAAATAGTCTTAGATAACAATCATTTTTATTTTTGGAGAAACAAAAAAACACGATAACTCATGCATCGTGTTTAATATATTCAAAGACATATTTCAAACTAAAATGACGGTTAAATAAGTGTTAACCTAAAAGCAAGTAATCAAAGTTAATTTACTTGACCAGTAGGTTCAGTATTAAATTATTGGTTAAGTACCTCACTGATTTTAATGATTAACATTTTTTTAAACACTCCTTTCACCGTAATAATTATAAGCGAAAAAGCTTACCAAATAATATTATTATACAATGGCAAGTCCTGTCAATACTTGTAATATATTTGTAAGATTATAAATTAGAACAAAAATAAAAAAGCAATTGCATCAACAATTGCTTTTTGGTGGAGGGAGATGGATTCGAACCATCGAAGTCACTGACAACAGATTTACAGTCTGCCCCCTTTGGCCACTCGGGAACCCCTCCATGAACTATTAAATTTAGCAGCCGTTTTTAGCGACAAGTAAGATTATGCATTAAAAATTACTTCTTGTCAATGATTTTTTGATATTTTTTTAAAAATTTTTAAAGTTAAATTTTGGTTGACAAAATATAGAATAATTTGGTATATTACTAAAAAAGTACATAAAATTCTACTAATAGGAAGGAATAATAACAAATGTATAAGTTTGAACCCAAAGGAAATGCCTTATTAGTAACTGTGGGCGGATTTATCACTCCTGAAGAAGGTAAATCTTTTATTGAGGAGTATGAGTCTATAGTAAAAAGTCTTGATACTAAAAATACTAGCTTAATTCTGGATGGAAGAGATTTAAAAGCATCCACTCAGGAAATGCTCCCAATGTTACAGGGATGTATGATGCTGTATATGAGGGATAATTTCAAGAAAGTATTCATGATTAACTTCGCTTCTTCAGTAACTAATTCACAAGTTGCAAGAGTTGCAAAGGAAATTGGATTTGATTCAAAATATGAAATGGTTCCTTCAGTTGAAGAAGCATTGAAAAAGACTATATAAAATATAGGGCACTATGGTTAAAACATAGTGTCCTTATCAATTTTATCAATAATTGTTTGTAAATGCTAATGTGCAATAATTAGAATGACAAAAACTACTTATAAAGGAGTAATGACATGAGTTTTACAAATATAAATTTAATTGGCTTGGAAATATATCACCCTGAAAACAAGGTAGAAAATGATTTTTTTATTGACCACTTTTCAAAAATGGGCATAAATGCCGAGTCTCTGATGAATCACCTTGGAAGAAAAGAAAGATACCTTGCATCTGAAGGTGAAAACTCTCTGACCATGGCTGCAGAAGCATCTAAAAAAGCTATTCAAAAATCAAAAATATCTCCGGAAGACCTTGACATGATTGTATTTGTATCTGAAACACCTGAATATTTCGTCCCGACTAATGCACTAAAACTAAACAACATACTAGGTGCAAAATGTGCACACCTGGTGTTTGACATGAATGACAATTGTATTGGAATGTTGACGGCAATGGATCTTGTTAGCCGCTATATGCTTGGAAATAATAAAATTAAATATGCCCTTGTTGTTGGATCTCTATATATTACAGGTATGATCAGAAAAGACTGCGTAATATCTTACCCAAACATTGCTGACGGAAGTGCAGCAATTATCCTTGAAAATGTTTCTGACAGTACAATAAAATCAGGCTTTCTAGATTCGAATTTCTATACAAACTCAATGAATCACGAACTTATGATATCACCAAAGTGTGGTTTTTCAAATTTACATAACAAAGAACTCGAGGATAATGAAAAAAAACTCCAATGGCTTCCGCATGATGTTAGTTTTTTCTCTGATGACTGGATGCAATTAATAACTGAATTGTTAGAAAGAAATGGGCTTGAAGCTAGTGATATTAACCATTATCTATTTTCACAATTTTCAATTCCTGATGGCTTGGTTACACTAGACAAAATGGGTATCAGTTCTGACAAAACAACAGTCGTTGGTGAAAAATATGGCTATACAGGCTGTGCAAGCCCATTCTTTGCATTACATGATGCAATTGCTGAAGGTAAAGTGAATAATGGTGATTACATAATATTATTTTCAGTTGGAGCGGGGTATACTATGTCAGCTGTACTTTTAAAAATATAAAAAAATTATAAAAATAAAAAACGAATTCCAGATGGAATTCGTTTTTTTGTGGTGCCCAGAGCCGGAATCGAACCAGCGACACGGGGATTTTCAGTCCCCTGCTCTACCGACTGAGCTATCTGGGCAAATAACGAAGGTTATTGTACCACAGATATTTATGTTATTCAATATTTATTTAAAATTTTTATAAGTTTTTAAAAAAGTGCTCCATTTTGTTTTAATATTGCCTGAACTCTATTTACATTCACATTATTTGTGCTTACTTCATCCTTTGCAGCAACACTGATAGCGATACCAGCTGCCTCGCCAAGACAACAGCAAATTGGCATTATCCGGATAGATGCCTGAGCTTCATGAGTTGTAGAAATACATCTTCCTGCAACCAGCAGATTATTAGTTCCAATAGGCTGTAAGCTGCGGTAGGGAATTGTGTAATACTGACCTTCGGGGAAATAGTAATGGCTGGTGCCGCTACCTTCAGGATTATGAATATCAATGTCATAATTACCAATTGCAATTGAATCTTCAAATTTAGTACATGCCACCAGGTCTCCACCTGTTAAAACATATACGCCATCTATCATTCGGCTTTCTCGCACACCGATCTGGGCTGCTGTCATTAATAGTTGACTGTTTTGGAAGCCATCAACATTGACCTTTAAGAATTCGAATAATTCAAAAACCTGCTCTCTCGCTTCAATTTCAGCAATAGTAATGTCAAAAGCATTTATAGGGTTTTTCTTTACAATTCGGGTTGAATTGAAATGCAAAACTCCATTAACCAAAGTAGAAAAAATTAAAACATCTTCTCGTATATTTTTGATTTTTCCTTGTCTTTGCATGCTTTGATAAAGGTCATTAATCATTGGTTGTGATTTTTTATATTTTTCAAGATCAACGTTTCCTACTCTGAAGCATAATGTCATTGGTTGGCAAAGATTATCCTGATTTCTTCCTAAATGATATGGAGATCCGCTTAAAGCTGCCAAATCGGCATCACCTGTGGCATCAATAAAGTAGTCTGAAAAATACTCCTGATTACCTGATTTATTTGCTACTATTACAGATTTGATGGTCCCATTATTTTTAGTTACATTGACCAAATATGAATGGAATAGCAAATCAATACCTTCTTTTTGCACTTTACGATTTAGTACAATTTTTAAATATTCTTCATGGAATGTCATTTGATTGTCATCTAGTGCATTAACCGATGATAATTCCTGTAATATTTCATTAAAAATGCCACGGCTCAGACAATACCTTTCTGATTTACCGTTTTCGTTCTTGACATTTGTCCAATAAGGCATAAACGGATTTACAAGACAATTTACAGCAGCACCTCCCAAACAATTCGCCCTTTCAATAAGTAAAACACTGAGGCCTTCTCTTGCAGCTGATATTGCTGCAGCAACACCTGATAAGCCGCCTCCCACAACAATAAGATTATATTTTTTCATATAACACCATCCCTTCATAGACATATTAGCACTTAAATATGGAAATTTTCTTATACTACAAATATATAAAAATTGAACAAACGAAACATCTATTGTATAATTGAGTGATAAAACAGTAAAAAGAATAAGATTTCTCGGGTGATACATATGAGTAATAACTACGAAACATTGGATAGTTTTATCCAGACCTTAACAGAGGGATCAAACATACATATTTGTATTCATGATATATCCGGTATTTTAAAGATAAATTTGCTCCAGCTTAAATTTGAAAATCAAATCCATTCCAAAGCATTTTGTACTGCGGCAAAAAGCTCTCAAAAAGGATTTAAAATATGTATACGCTGTAAAATGCTCGCAAATAAGAAAGCTGTTGCTGAGAAGGAACTTTTTTGCGGCTATTGTTCATATGGATTATTTGAAATAGTAAAACCGGTTGTAATTGATGGAACAACTCAATGCATAATTTATTTAGGCAATTTAGTTTTAAATAAAGATTCAACTAGTAGTATGATTCACCGTATCTGCAACTTAACAAATTCACCGGAAAAAGAAATGCTTTCTCTTCTCAAGCAAGCAGAAATTATAGATTCTCCGGAGCGTTTTATCCTTATGGCTAATTTGATAGATAGCTATATTCGTCTATTATATAAAAATAAGGGACATGAGAAGAATGAAGATATAAAAGAATATCACTGGGCCGTAACCACAGCTAAAAATTATATTGATACCAACTTTGATAAAAATATATCCCTCAAAAGTTTAGCACAGCTTTACTATATAAACGATAAGTATCTTGGAAGAATGTTTAAGAAACAAATTGGATGCACATTTCATGAATACTTAATGGATGTGCGTTTAAACCGCGCAGAAGTTCTGTTAAGCAATACCAAAAAAAAGATCTTAACTATAGCGTTGGATTGCGGTTTTCAAAATACTACATATTTTAATCGTGTATTTTTTAGAAAACATAATATACAGCCTTTTAAATACAGAATGAAGAACAGATGAGAAAACCTTATCCGAACGGGAGCGAGGGAAGGCCAAAGGAAATTGCTAAACAATTATATCCGCTAACTTATTCTAATAGATGTGGGCCTTCAGACGAGGCCGTTAAGTCCGAAGTGCCGGTGCGCACTTCGGATAGGCCGAGAGTCCTTGTTAGGTTTGCACTCTAAAGTTAATTTATAAGCAAGAATTCATTATCATAGTTTTATGTATTTCATATTTCTTAAGGGCAAACCTTATCCGAACGGCAGTGAGGAAAGGCCCACAAAAAAAGAACACGCATCTGCGTGTTCTTTTTGGTGGGCCTTCAGGGACTC
>CAYQCA010000187.1:0-8615 GCA_964415835.1 uncultured Clostridium sp.
AAAGACAATCTGAAAAAGCCATAGCATTACAAGCATTACAGCAGCAAATGCAGACAGATATATAAATAATTTATATTTAATACTGATTTTATCAAGCTTCAAACCTGTATCCCACCCCTCTTAAGGTGACAATGAATCTGCTGTATTCACCAAGGCTTTTTCTCAAAAGCTTGATATGTGTATCAAGAGTCCTGTCATCACCGTAAAAATCATACCCCCATACATCTGTGATCAGCTTCTCCCTCGTTAATGCAATACCCCTGTTTTTCACCATATAAAATAATAAGTCATATTCCTTTGGAGACATATCAATCTTTTCATTGTCAACATAAACAAGCCTACCAGTAAAATCCACAGTTAGGCCGTCGAAACTTATTATTTCTTTCTTTTTATCATTATCGCCCAAGCCTGTGCTCCTCTTAATTATTGCATTAATTCTCATCATCAGCTCTTTTGGGGAAAAGGGTTTTACCACATAATCGTCTATACCCAGCTCAAACCCGTGAATTTTATCATACTCTTCACCGCGGGCGGATAGCATAAGAACAGGGGTATTCCTATACTTCCTTATTTCCTTGCAGGCTGAAAAGCCATCAAGCTCCGGCATCATTATATCCATGATTATTATGTCGAATTCTTTTTCCCTGCAAATCTGGATTGCTTCCATTCCATCCCCCGCTTCACAGACTTCATGACCTTCAAATACCGCATATTTTTTTATTATTTCCCGGATTCTTGCTTCATCATCAACAATAAGAATTTTATACATTTGCATCACCACTTCTAATAAGGATATATCAATTATACTACAACTAATGGCATTCTTTGTGAAGGACCGGTGAATAACATCTGAATTTTATTAATAAAGTTCCATAGGTATCTCAATTGATTTTATTTTATAGATACATTTTCCAATCGGTGTACTTATTTCAACCATATCATTTACTTCTTTCAAAAGAAGAGATCTTCCCATAGGGGACAGAAAAGAAGCACAATTGCATTTCATACCAACCTTATTTATAAAGGGGGATACAATTTTTAATTTTTCTGTTTCACAGTATTCCATATCTTCAATCTCTACAATAGATCCGATAGTAACAAACGGGCAAAGATCACTCACAGTTTTATCAACTTTGGCTTTGGATATGTAATCCTCAATATATACAATATAATTTCCAATTAACTGATTAAAACTATCCCTCTCATAGGTTATATTTGGATAATATTCATTGACAATCCTATCCTTTTCCTCTTCAATATCCACTAAGTGTATTACAAGTGCATTAAACACAGAATCCGAAATTACTGAATTAGACATAGCTCTTCCTCCTAAAATACATTAAATGGTATTTGCTAAAAAACAGAACAGAGACACCCCGCTTTTTTCACAGCAGAATGTCTCTGTAACTAGGATAACATATATGTTAATGATTGTAAATGCTGGCTCTGTTTTACAGTTAATTACAAATTAAATACTAAATGGTACGAATCACTATACCAATGCCTTAATGGCCCTCTTATTTAAATACATCTGCTGGTCAGCTTTGTCCAGTAAGCCATCAACTGTTATTTCTGTATCACCGTCATACTCCGAAAATCCGTAACTGATACTGACAGTATAATCCTTCGTCTGGAACAAATCCAGCTCTCTAAGCCGCTCATTAATTCTATTCATTACTTTTTTCCCATGTTCAATATTACACCCCGGGAAAATTATGACAAATTCGTCTCCTCCTAGTCTGGTGATAGCATCAGAGTCTCTGATACTTCCCTTTATAGTCCCCACAATAACCTTTATCAGTTCATCTCCTTTTCGGTGTCCATGCATATCATTTACCACCTTCAGGTCATTAATATCAATAAAGCAAATTGTTAAATCCTTGTTTAGTTGCTTGCATATTCTCAGTTGTTCGTCTATGAATTTGAGACCCGACACCCTATTCAACGTATCAGTCATTACATCCATTACATGATTCATTTTAAGCCTTTCATATTTTAATCTGTTGAGAATAAGGTAATTAATAATGTATAAAGTACCGACTATTGACGCAATTAGAACTACAGTAATAAGTACAATACTGTAATAGGCAGAATTAAACTTGTCCGTCTTTTCTTTAAAATTGAGATAATATCCAAAAATATTATAGACAAACACCAATATGGTTAAAACAGAAATAAGATTGGCACTTAGCACTACCATAAGCTTTTTGTTTTCTTTATTTAGCCTTCTTCTTGCTTTGATAAATTTATTTGCAGAAATTTTAAGTATAAAATATATAAATAAAAACATTAGAGAACTACCAATAGAAATATGAACAATACTACTCCTATATTCCTGTAAAGTTATTTTAAAAGGATAAACATAGGCAAGGGCTAAAAAAACATCTGCAAAGCCGATAATTAAAGTACCCATAATTGCAGTTATTGCGGCGTAATAAATACTATATTTATGAAAAATCAATATTGTAGACACCACCACTAATATATTTACTGCTATGCCGACAAACATATCTACCTCTGAAAACAGATACTCCTTTATATATACAACGATTGTTATTGTTAGACAGCTTAAAAAATAATTCAAAAAAGATGACCTTTTTAAGTCTGCATTTAATCTGTAAATCATATAGCACATCATTATTGAAGTCAAAATTCCATTATAAAGTTCAGCAAATTGACTTTGAAACAATTTTACCACTCCACCTTAACACTAAATAACTTTAACCATTTTATTACATGTTGATATTATATACCAAGTCAGTAATAAATGTTGTATTAATTTAGTATTTTCATGGGATATTTTCCGACATTTTTCATCTTCAGAAAGATTGATAAGTTAAATCTTAAATGTTATATTGTTAATATTAGAGCAGGAGTGAAAGGTTTATTTATGCTGGGAAATAAATTTATTAATAAGTACACGCCTTTTTTTAGTTTTATTATAACAATAATCATGGTTTATATAGTTAATTTACTTAATGTTCCAAACCCTAATGTAATCCTGCTTACAGTCATCGTCTATTTTAGTTTCCTTGGTGGGTTTTTATCTGGCAGCATTAGTGGAATAATTGTGATTATTTATTCAATTTACTTTTTTTCGTCTCCTAACCAATTATTCCATTTCACCCAAGACAATCTTAAGAAAATAATCGTCATCGTTATTTTCATACCAATTATGGTCTTTCTTGTAGGAAAATTAAAAGCTCAGTATCATATGAAAAATAAAGAGTTGGAAGCGGCAAACGAAAAGCTTCAGCAATTGTCAAGGTTGGATGCTTTAACCGGCATAGCAAACAGAGGATATTTTAATGAAGTCTTTCTTAACGAATACAAACGCTCTTATAGAGATAAGCTAACACTCTCATTGGCAATAATAGATATTGACTTCTTTAAAAAGTATAATGATTTTTACGGACATATTTCGGGCGATAACTGCTTAAAGATTGTTGCAGAAGCGATTACAAATGAAGCCCGTCGTAATAGTGATTTTATCGCAAGATACGGAGGAGAAGAGTTTGTTATTATCCTTCCAAACACAGATTTAAATGGCGCAAAGCTAGTTGGTGAAAAAATAGTTGACGCTGTTGCCTCGCTAAATATTCCTCATGAAACATCAACAATTTGCCCCGTGGTAACAGTTAGTGTCGGAATAGCAACATTAACTGATTTTGACACTTGTGACTGTACATGTTTGCTTCAGAGAGCTGATAATGCACTGTATTCGGCAAAAGATAACGGTCGCAATCGGGTTGAGGCTTACCAGGAATAGTTTTCAGAAGCATTACCGTTCCTTTGCATCTTTGCTGGCCCTGCCCATTTTCCAGCATTTATAGCACAAACCCACATATTCATCACTGCCGCCCAGCTCAATCTGCTCGCCGCTGTATATTATTTTATTGTTTTTTATTCTGCCGTTTACTATTGCCTTTTTACCGCAATGACATATTGATTTGACTTCACTAATACTGTCAGCTATTTCGAATAGCCTTTTACTGCCTTCAAACATGTTTGTCTGAAAGTCCGTTCTTAAACCATAGCATATAACAGGTATATCATAATCTTCAGTTATTTTTTTTAGTTGTTCAATATGAGCTCTGGTAGAGAACTGAACTTCATCAACTATTATACAATCAATATTATTATTTACCAGATCAGGTCTTTCTGCCAAATTGTCATCTGAACTATATGTACTGGCTTCTGCAAATAGACCTATCCTTGATTTCACTATAACTGTACCGTCTCTGGTATCAATTGCCGGTTTTAACAATATTGTTTTACAGCCTTTTTCTTCATAATTGAATTTAGTCATCAGTGCGTTAGCTGTTTTACTTGAGCCCATCGCACCATAACGAAAATATAATTTAGCCACGGATTATTGACCGTCCTTTCTGTTATTGTAGCATTATAACGCATCGGTTCAGATAAAATTTTTCGGCTGTAGAAAAATTTTATTACCTCTGTGCGTTTCAACGAGGCGGGAGATAATGCTCATAGCCTGGCAAGCCAGGCATTTGCCTGAAAACCAAAGCGGTACCCACCACTTGTAGAAGTGGGGGACATCTAACTGCCTCGTTAAAAAAATCATGGCGAAGGGACTTCCATTTGCCATGATTTTTTTAACGTATAGGAATTTATATCTATTAGATGATACGCAAATCCTTGGTATATCGCAAGCCAACCTTTCCGCTTCTATACTTCTGTCTACTGTACTCCTGTATTCTAGAACTATATTTCTCTTCTTCCTTCAAGGGCTTTAGCCAGCGTTACCTCATCTGCATATTCCAAATCCCCACCAACAGGAATGCCATGTGCTATTCTAGTAGCTTTGACTCCTAACGGCTTTATAAGTTTAGAAATATACATTGCCGTTGCTTCTCCCTCAACATTAGGGTTAGTCGCCAGAATTACCTCTTTTACCTCGCCGCTTCCAAGTCTTTTTATCAATTCCTTTATTCGTATATCCTCGGGTCCAATACCCTGCATTGGCGAAATTGCTCCGTGCAAAACATGGTATAAACCTTTAAATTCACGTGTACGTTCCATTGCTACAACATCTCTGGGATCCTGTACAACACATATTGAAGTTTTATCTCTGGAAGTTCCGTTGCACAAAGGACATGGATCTACATCAGTAAGATTGCTGCATACAGAACAATATTTTGTCTTCTGCTTTGCTTCCAATATAGAATTAGCAAGTCCTTGAACCTTCTCCATCGGCATATTTATAACATGAAACGCCAACCTTTGTGCTGATTTGTGACCTATACCCGGAAGCTTCTGAAACTCCTCAACCAGTTTTGCAACAGGAATAGCATAATAATCCATTCCGACCTCCATGATCCGTAAATACGGTCATAAAATTAATTTTGCAAAACACTCCTAGAATAATCCAGGAAATCCGCCTAATCCACCTGATATTTTACCCATCTCTGAGTTTGCAAGCTCGTCAGCCTTTCTAAGGGCTTCATTAACCGCACTTAATATTAAATCCTGAAGCATTTCTACATCATCAGGGTCAACAACCTCAGGCTTTATAACTATTTCTTTGATTTCTTTTTTGCCTGTAGCTACAATAGATATTGCTCCACCGCCAACTGAAACCTCAACAGTTTTGTTTTCCAATTCCTGTTGTGTCTTTTCCATATCTTTTTGCATCTTTTGTGCCTGCTTCATCAGGTTGTTCATATTTCCGCCGCCGAAGCCGCCACCAAAACCGCCTCCTGGGAATCCACCTCTTGCCATACCTGTACTTCCTCCTATTTATTAAAATTTATTTTTATTTTAATATCTGCCTCGTTATAACGCCTTAATTCAAATGAAATTTTTCGGTTGTAGAAAAATTTCATTACATCAGCGGCGTTTCAATGAGGCGAGAGATCATACTCACCGCCTGAAAACAAAAGCGGTATCAGCCACTCTATATAAGTGGAGTATATTTCACTACCTCATTATAACGCCTCAATTCAAATGAAATTTTTCGGTTGTAGAAAAATTCCATTACATCAGCGGCGTTTCAATGAGGCGAGAGATCGTACTCACCGCCTCATTATAACGCCTTAATTCAAAGGAAATTATCCGATTGTAGGAAAATTTCCTTACATTGGCGGCGTTTCAACGAGGTCAGGACCACCGCATTAAAACTAAAATAATACCCTACCTCGTTATATTATATCTCATTCGTCTATTATATCAAGCGGGACGTTTAGTTTACCGGAGATTTCCCTTGTGAATTTTATAAGTTCACTCTCATTTTGTTCACCTTTCGGCTCCCCCTCACTTGACCCCATATTTTCCAGATCATCCTCATTTACAAACTTAACACGAACCTGCCTTGATAGCCTCCTTTGGAGTGCATTTTCAAGAACATCAGTATATTCAGGCTTTGAAATATTTTTCATTAAAGATGCCACTTCTGGCGGAAATACTATCAAAATAGTTGACTCATCTGCAGCAACAGCCTTTGCTGATGCCAAATAAGTATGCAGCATCATTCTTCCGTTTGCTTTCAGATCAGCCTTAACATCAGCCCAAACATCCAACTCTTTAAGCGAGTTTTTCTTCCTGCGGTTCTCAGAACCAGTGCCATTATCTTCTCCAGCCTTCTCAGATTCTTTTGGAACCCGCGGGAAATTATCAACCACTTTACCGGTTGTCTGTCTGTGTGCTTGGGCAATGTCCAAGCCTCTTCCAACACTCACACCCGATCTAATAACATTTTCCAAACCCACAATCCTGTCAAGCAAATCGCTATTGTCACTACTTTGCCCAAAACTGCCGGTACTTATAGAAATAAGCATTACCTCCAGGAATACTCTTTGATTCAGTGCATATTTCAGCTGAGGTTCAAAAGAGGAAAGTTCTTTGATGATAGCTACGATTCTTTCCTTTGAAAAAGCATCGGACTGCTGCATCATTCTTTCAACGTATTGTTTGCTCACATCTAGAATATTCCCTGGACTTTTGCTGAGTTTGCATATCAGAAGATTTCTGAAATACATGACCAGATCAGAGGCAAATCTCAAAATGTCTCTGCCATCCGATGACAAACGTTCAACATTGCTAACCAGTTCTTCTATATTCCTATTAAGAATATTATCCACAATTTCAGAAATAAAATCATCACTAACAATTCCTATTGTATCTAGAACATTCTGATGAGTAACGGTATCACTTCCTATTGCTATACACTGATCTAAAATACTCAGCGCATCTCTCATAGCTCCGTCAGCAAGTCTGGCTATGAGCAATGCTGCATCCTCTTCAATTTTTATGTTGCTTGCATTTGCAACCAGTTTTACTCTCTGGGCAATACTGCCAGGGGTAATCTTCTTAAAATCAAAACGTTGACATCTGGAAAGTATTGTAGCAGGCAGCTTATGTGGGTCCGTAGTAGCCAATATGAACACAACATGCTTTGGAGGCTCTTCCAGGGTTTTTAGCAGCGCATTGAACGCTCCTGATGAAAGCATATGAACTTCATCTATGATATATACTTTATATTTTGCCTGGGCAGGTGCATAAATTACCTCATCACGAATTTCTCTGACGTTGTCTACACTATTATTTGAAGCAGCATCTATTTCAACCACATCCAGAACAGAATCGCTCAGGATTCCTGTGCATATCTCACATTCGTTGCAAGGATCTCCATCTTTTGGATTAAGGCAGTTTATAGCCCGGGCAAAAATCTTTGCCATCGTTGTCTTACCGGTCCCTCTGGTACCGCAGAAAAGATATGCATGTGCAATTCTATCTGACTTTACAGTGTTTTTAATTGTTCTGACCACATGTTCTTGCTCAACAACATCCTCAAATACAAGTGGCCGCCATTTTCTATATAATGCAGTATATGACATAATTAATTTCCTCCATCATAACTATTTTATCATTCATATGGTGATGTGCCAAATGAAATATACACATTAATCTTTAAGTTCTCCTTATCAAAACCCTATAATTTCTGGCCATCAGCATAAAAGCAAAAGGATGTTTAAAACTAAATTTACAGATTAGTTTTAAACATCCCTTTACCATAAAGGGGCTGTCTCAAAAACAATGTTTTTATAATGTTGTTGGATTATATGTGATTTATTTATGTAATATAAGTTTAGATAAAAAAATAAAGCTACCAGTCAGATAGCTTTTGTCTTATTATTTATAACCTGAATTTTAATGTCATGGTCTGTAATTTGCTCTTTAATATCTGCCAATTCGTTAGCAATACTATCAAGCTTACTATGAACAATTTCTCTATCCTCAAATAGAGCTTGAATCTTCACATTGGTAGTATTCTCTATGGTTGTTTCTATCTTAGTAAGCCTATTATTTGTTTCATCTTTAAAATCTTTTATTTGATTGGACATAACCTGCATTTGAGAAAGTATTTCTTTTAAAATTTCTTCCATATGTGCATCCCTCCAGAAAACAATTATATCACGGGTAGGTAGTTTATATCTATACTTTTTTAGAAAGATTTATGCCCTATATTTCTAATAACCTTCTCTGAAAGCGTTTGAGCGTTTGTTACGACAAAATTGTGACTATTGACGACGGCTTGACGACCTAATTATTTCTTTCCGATGAATTTCAATCACTTGACTCTGCTATTGGGCAAT
>CAYQCA010000188.1:0-8559 GCA_964415835.1 uncultured Clostridium sp.
AAAGATCACATTACAGGATATAGCAAAAGAATTGGGGATATCAAAAGGGACTGTAGACCGTGCCATACACAATAGGCCCGATGTAAACCCTGATACCAGAAAAAAGGTTTTGGAGTTGATAGAAAAGTACGAATATAAGCCTGATAAGGTTGCCCGGTCGCTTTCATTAAAAGCCAAGAAAGTAAGAATTGGTGTTATATATCAAAAAAGACCGGAATTTTTCTGGAACAATATAAAAAAAGGTATCATGGCTGCTGAACTTGAACTTGCTGATTTTGGACTTCAAGTTCTGCATAGGGAACTGAATAAAAACCGCCAACAGGATGAAATTATTAATTACATAGATGAACTTGTTACAGCAGGAGTTGATGCTATTGCACTTGTACCAATAAATAATCCTACTGTTAAACAGAAAATCAATGAAACTTGTGAAAAGGGTATTGCAGTAATAACCTTAAATGACGACATAACCGATTCCAACCGTGTTTTTTATGTAGGCCCGCAAATGCGTCAGAGTGGAAGGCTTGCAGGCGAATTAACCGGAAAGTTTTTAAGGGGTAAGGGAAGAGTTTTAACAATAAACGGAAGTATTCAATCCCTCGAATACCAGGAAAGATTTGAGGGCTTTAAGGAAGTGATAGAGGGAAGCTACAGTGACATAAATATTATTGCAAACTACACTTGTGACTTTGAGGGTATGTCGGGTACTGGCGAAGGTGTAATTCAGAGCATACTTGAAAATACAGGTGAGATCGATGCAATATATGATGTAGATGGTGCAACTTTATATAATGTCGGGAAAATTATAAAAAATAGCAGCAAACTAACAAACATCATACTTGTAGGTCATGAAATATGGGATGGTGTGAAGGAACTGATGGCTGATGGTATTATTGATGCCTGTATTAGCCAGGACCCATACTCACAAGGGTATTTTATGGTAAAACTTCTGTTTGATTACCTGGTTGAAGGCAAAAAGCCTCAATATACCAAGATGTATACAAGACTTGATGTGATTTTAAAAGAAAGTATAATTACAGAGGATAATATAATAAATCCATATTATATCGAGGCTCTGAAAATGTCCCCCACCTCTACAGGTGGCGTGTAGTCTGAGATTATAGAGAAAAATTTTCTTACCTCGGTGTGTTTCAACGGGAGGTATTTAATTGCCTTGTTATATTAAGGTCTAAATTTTTTTACGGTGTACCGTTACCGGTAACGGTACACCGTGCACGATAAATAGAATAAATTCTTGAACAATGTATTAAATTGAATGCGAGGGGAATATCGAATGTATATTTTAGGAATAGATGTAGGAACAACAGGCACAAAAACAATGCTTATGAACGATAAAGGCAGAGTACTTGGCAGTTCCTATAAGGGCTATAAACTTATAAATCCGGGACCGAACCGGGTTGAGCAAAGGGCTGAGGATTGGTGGGATGCGTTGGTTTATACTGTAAGGGAATGTACTTCGAATCTGCCGGATAAACACAACATTTCTTCAATGGCAATCTCGTCACAGGGATCCAGCCTTGTGCCTGTAGATGTAAATGGTACCCCCATGCAAAATGTAATCGTATGGATGGATAACCGTGGGGAAAATCAACTTCAGCATATGCTCAAGCAAAATTCAGATGAATTTTACTATAGAAAAACCGGATGGAAAATGTCTACATGGGGTAATGCCATACAGATCAAATGGCTTTCGGACAATGAAAAGGAAGTCTTCAACAAAGCAAATAAATTTCTGTCAACAATGGATTTTATAAATATGAAGTTAACAGGGAGCTTTGTCATAGATCCTACTAATGCAGCTATTACACAGTTAATGGATATAAACACCGGAAAATGGGATGAGACAATACTTTCTTCTGTTGGGATAAGGACTGACAGGCTTCCGGAAATTTTGAAGTCTGGAACTGTAATAGGAAATTTAACAAGTGAGGCAGCAGCTGAGCTGGGACTCGATACTTCTGTGAAAGTAGTCAACGGTGGGCATGATCAGTACTGTGTCGCTGCAGGTACTGGAACTGTAAATGAAGGAGACCTGATACTGTCGACAGGCACTGCGTGGGTAATATTTGGCGTTTTTGCAAACCCCCCTTTTGATACTGAAAACTACATAGCTCCCGGGCCCCATATAATTGACGGACTATGGGGAGCAATTGCTTCAGTGCCAACAGCTGGTGTTTGTATGGAGTGGTTCAGAGATAACTTCGCATTAAAGCTGAAAAATGACCAGAGGTATGAGACAGAAAATTTTAAAGATATAGACAAAAAAGCAGAATTACTGATGGAAAGGTCAAAGGACTTGTTCTTTTACCCATATTACAACGGTTCAGGCTATCCCAGATGGAATACAAAGGTTAAGGCCGGCATATTAGGGCTTGGACTTGAGCATGACAGGTATGATATTGCGAGAGCTGTAATGGAAGGGGTAGCCTTTGAAGCAAACCAGGCAGTTGAGAAGTTCAGGCAAAAGGGTTGCAGGGGAGGCAGCATGAAAATGCTTGGAGGTGCAAGCAGGAGTAATTTGTGGTCTGAGATTATAGCCAATACAACCGGGAATCCGGTTGTGCGCTTGAAGGAAGCTGATGTTGCATGCATTGGAGCAGGAATAATTGCAGGCGTAGGCAGTGGGATTTTCAGTGATTTAAACGAAGGATATGACAGGATAGAAAAAGAGGAAATTTATACGCTTCCTGAAGGTGATAAAGAGGCATTTTATAAGGAAAAGTATGAAAAATATAAAAAGGGGATCAAAGCTATGGAAGAATTTTATGGGGGTACAGACAATGAAACAGCTATTTGAAGTAAAGCCTGTCGATTCGGCTTTTTATGAGGAACATTTAAAGGATTTTCTTCCTGATAACATTATTGACATACATACTCATGTATGGCTTGAGAAGTTTAAGGGAAAGGTCCAGGCAGGGCCGGTCAGAGCTGTTACCTGGCCTTATCTGGTTGCAAAAGATAATTCAGTTGAAGACTTGATTGAAACATATGAGCTGATGTTTCCTTCAAAGAAGGTAACTCCGCTTATATTCAGCAACTTATCTCTGGGTGATGACTTTGATGCTGCAAATACTTACATACAGGAATGCTCACAAAAGCACAATTTCCCATCATTGATATTTGCAACACCAGAGTGGAGTGCCGGAGAATTTGAAGAAAGAATACTCAAAGGTGGATTTCTGGGCTGTAAGGTTTATCTCAACCTGGCACCCCCTTATATACCCGAAAAGGAAATCCGCATATTTGACTTTTTACCACACCATCAGCTTGAAGTTTTAAATAATAATGGCTGGATAGCTATGCTTCATATACCGAGGGACGGCCGCTTGAAAGATCCTGTAAACCTTGCACAGATGCTTGAGATAGAACAAAGCTACCCGAATATAAAGCTCATTATTGCTCATGTAGGCAGAGCCTATTGTAATGAGGATATAGGAAATGCTTTTGAGGTATTGGCTCAAACCAAGCACATGATGTTTGATTTTAGTGCCAATACAAATCAATACGTATTTGAACAGGCTATAAAGACTTTTGGCCCAAAAAGGCTGCTTTTTGGAAGTGACCTGCCCATACTGAGGATGCGTACTCGACGGATATATGAAAATGGCAATTATGTAAACTTAGTGCCAAAAGGGTTGTATGGTGATGTTTCAGGGGATAAACATATGCGGGATGTAGAAGGCGGGGAAGCTGACAAGCTGATATTTTTCCTTTATGAAGAGATAGATGCCTTTAGGCGTGCCGCTGAAGCAACAGGGTTAAGAAGAGAGGATATTGAAGATGTGTTTTGCAACAACGCAGCTAGACTTTTAAGAGTATAGGAGGATTTTATGAAAAAACCGAAAATTGGATTACTGCCAATGTACATCAAACTGTATGATGATTCCTGGCCTGAAATGAGAGCAAGAGTCGATGCTTTTCATCAGACGATAGTAAAGGAACTAAGCAAAAGGGGTATTGACGTTCTATCTGCTCCAGTATGCAGAATCAAACCTGAGTTTGAAGAAGCGGTAAGAACTTTTGAAGCTGAGCAGGTGGATGCGATAGTTACATTACATCTGGCGTATTCCCCATCTCTTGAATCATCAGATGTTTTGGCGACCACAAAGCTGCCGCTCATAATACTTGATACCACCCCGGAATATGACTTTACTCCGGAACAGGATGTGGATGAAATTCTGTACAACCATGGCATTCATGGAGTTCAGGACATGTGCAATTTGCTTATACGTAATAAGAAGGTCTTCAGTATTGAAGCCGGGCACTGGGATAAATCTGATGTGCTTGACAGGATTTCAAGTTGTATAAGAGCTGCCAGACTAGCCACATGTATGAAGAATGCCCGTGTAGGAAGAATCGGAAAAGCCTTTGCAGGCATGGGGGATTTTGATGTTCCGGCAGAGGATATTAAATCAACCATTGGAGTGGAGACGGTAAACTACGATTTTAATGGGAGTAAAAGTCTGATTTCGGAAATAACTGAAGAGGAAATCAAGGCTGAAATAGCCGGATATATTTCTGAATTTTATTCTGAGGGCGTAAGTGAGGAAGTTATTCGCAGGTCTGCAATAGCAGGTCTGGCTGTTCGCAGGTGGGTAGAGAAAGAGAAACTTACAGCATTTACAGTGAATTTTCTCGATATTACCGGCGATTCGGGTCTGCCGACCATGCCTTTTGTTGAGGCAAGCAAGGCAATGGCCAGGGGGATAGGCTATGCAGGCGAAGGAGATGTATTAACAGCAGCATTGACAGGTGCAATTGGTTCAGTCTATTCAAACACTTCATTTACCGAGATGTTTTGCCCTGACTGGAAAAACAACAGCATATTTTTAAGCCATATGGGAGAAATGAATATTGATTTGGCAGCAGAAAGGCCAGTATTGGTTGAAAAAGATTTCCCGTTTACAGATGTTGAAAATCCTGCTGTAGCTTACGCCAGATTCCGTGAGGGTAGAGTCGTATTTGCAAATCTTGCACCGGGGGAAAACCAGAAGTACTCTTTGGTACTTGCAGAAGGATACATGCTGAGAGTAGACGGAGAGGACAAGATGAAGCAAAGTATTCATGGCTGGTTTAAACCGAAAGCGCCAATTCAAAGGTTTCTTGCCGATTATAGCAAGGCCGGTGGAACACACCATGCAGTGCTTGTGTATGACGATGTTATCGATGATCTAGTTAAGTTTGGGGAGATAATGGGTTGGAAGGTAGTAATAATTTAAATTAAAAATGGAGGGTTTTAAAATGACAGGTAAAGACATTAAAATGAACAAATTGTTTTCAAAGGGTGAAAACGCAGTAATCGTAGCAGTGGATCACGGATATATGGATGGTCCTATTCCGGGAATGGAGAACCTTAATAAAACTGTAGGGAAAATTGACTCATGTGTTGACGGAATATTGCTGAGTCCGGGAATGCTAAAAAATATCGGCAATGCTTTCGACTACAAGGGAGCTCCTATTCCTATAGTACGTATAAACTGGAGCACTGTATTCTGCTTTGAGTGGGGCTATCAAAAAGCATATGCGACACAAGCGTTCAGTGTCAAGGATGCTGTTGCACTTGGTGCAGAAATTGTGCTTATTTCTCTTACGCTAAAAACTGGTGATGAGAGAACAGATATACAAAATGTAGAGCTTTTCAGTAAATTATGCAACGAAGCCAGGGAATACGGAATACCCGTAATAGGAGAATGCTTCCCAAACAAATCTGATGACATCTCTGACGAAGAAATGCATGATCAGGTTTTGAGAGGCTGCCGTATACTTGCAGAACTCGGAGCAGATATGATCAAGACCTTCTATACAAATAAGTTTACAGAAGTTGTTGATGGATGTCCTGTGCCGATTCTAGGCTTGGGGGGGCATACTACTCCAAATCCTGTAGACTCATTAGTGCTGGCTGCAAAGGAAATTCAGGAAGGTGCGAAGGGTGTCGTTTTCGGAAGAAATGCGATTCAGAGGCCTGACCCTATTGCATACCAGAAGGCGCTATGCGAGGTTGTAAAGCATAACTTGTCACCTGAGGAGGCAGTAAGGAAGTTTAATTTAAAATAAGAAGTATAGTTTAACATATACCAAAGTATAGTTTGACGAGTTTTATTTAAGCCATTGAAAAGATAAAATTATCTATATTGAGTTGTATATTTAAATCATATGAAAGAAGAGGTGAATGTTTTATGATAAAAGTTGGTATCGTTGGAGCCAGAGGCTTAAGTACCATAATGGGTTTCCAGTCAATTCCCAATGTAAAGGTTGAAGCTTTGTGTGACCTCAATCAAGAGTTTTTGGAAGTGCAGGCAAAGAAGTTTAATATTCCTAAAACCTATAGAATATATGATGATATGCTTGCGTCTGATATTGATGCAGTAGTTGTTGCTACTCCAATGCAGCTCCATGTACCTCAGACCTTGCAAGCTCTTGAAGCAGGAAAGCATGTAATGAGTGAAGTAACTGCAGGCGTGACTATGGATGAATTATGGTGGCTCATGGAGGCAGTTGAAAAATATAATAAGGTTTATATGATGGCAGAAAACTACTGCTACATACCTGAAAACCAGATAATCCTGAATATGGTTGAGAAAGGCCTTTTTGGAGAGGTTTATTACGGTGAAGGCGAGTACATTCATGAGTATAAAAGAGGAACTGTATATCCTAACGGCAAGAACTCCTGGAGAAGGTTCTGGCAGTTCGGCAAAAGAGGAATATTCTACCCTACACACAGCCTGGGACCTGTAATGCAGTGGTTTAAAGGAGACCGGATTAAGTCAGTTGCTTGCTACGGTACAGGATGGCATACCGATCCACAAATAAGACAGGAAGATAGTACTATCACAGTTTGCCAGATGGAAAGCGGGAAACTTATAAAGCTCAGATTGGATTGTATATCCGAAAGACCACACAATTTAACCTACTACTCGCTGCAGGGAACCAAAGGGTGTTATGAGGCACCCAGAGGACTTGGTGATGATCATAAAATATGGTTCAAGGGAATGGATGCGGATACTGACCAGGCGAAGTGGAGACCTTTGAAGGATTTCTACGATTATCTGCCTGACAGATATAAGAATGCCACAGAAGAACAAAAAGCAGCAGGGCACTGGGGCGGAGACTTCTTTATAGTTCAGGACTTTGTAGATGCCATTAATAAAGGGATAAAGCCTTCAGTTGATGTATATGAAGCATGTGAATGGACGGCAGTAGCGCTGCTGTCAGAATTGTCTGTTATGAATGGCGGCAGAACAATGGATATGCCTAAGTTCAGAAAAAATATGCCACGTGAGGAGCAGATAATAAAGCTGTAAAGCGAGGATTGAATTATGAATTTTAAAGATTATCAGCGGAATAATAAGCTCGCAATGGATACTATGCAGCTAAAGCCTACAAAAGGTATACCTGTGAGTATAGTCAATATCATGCAGCATGAATATATTGAAAGAACTGCAGGTGTAGCAAAGGGAGATTATAAAAAGATTCCTGAGGAAGTATACATAAAATCTCTTAAAAATATTGGAGTCAATGTTATTGACCAATATCTGGCACTGAATCCTCTAAGCATGGGTAATCAGGGGTATGAAGGTGTAGCGCATGGAGCTACGACTGGAGCTGAGGAGATAATCTGCGATGGAATACTCATTGACTCTCCCGAAGCAGTTGTTGAACATATGGAAAAGTATGAGTTTCCCAGAATACAGGAATCTATTGACCGCTTTGATGAAGATAAAAGGGTAAGGGAGATCTTAGATAGAGAGTGGGAATTGCAGCAAAAACTTGGTTCGGAAATTCTAAAAACCGGTTATGATTTCATTATATTTCCGATTATGCACTATGGTGATTATGGGTATGCAAACTATTTTATGGCATATGCTTTATACCCTGAGGTGATGGAGAAACACTTTTCTCTACAGGCAGACTACTGTGTCCTGAATAATAAAGCGGCTGCGCGTGCATATAAGGAAGGAAACCTTCCTCCGTTATTCA
Organism: uncultured Clostridium sp.; assembly: GCA_964415835.1. Taxonomy (GTDB): domain Bacteria; phylum Bacillota; class Clostridia; order Acetivibrionales; family DSM-1351; genus Ruminiclostridium. The sequence continues at coordinate 7,999 of CAYQCA010000188.1, forward strand.
GGTTGGATCATGATATAGCTGACTCAAAATCAACACTTGTGGATATAAAGAGCCTTGACAGGATTTGGCTTCCAGAGGTGGCTCGAAGTCTTGAGCCGGTGATAAAAACTGATGTCCGCATGATATGGCACTGTGATGGTAACCTAATGCAAATGGTACCAAGATTGATTGATATAGGTATTAAGGGTTTCCAGGGCTTTCAGTATGAACATGGAATGGATTACAAGAAGATTTGCGCAATGAAAACTAAAGACGGTGAGGATCTTATTATTTGGGCTGGTGTATCGGTTACAAGGACTCTTCCTTTGGGTAAGCCATCCGATGTTAAGAAAGAAATGGAGTTTTTAGTTGAGAATGGACCCAAAACGGGTCTTTTCCTGGGCGCTTCAAGTTCGCTGACTCCTGGTGCACCTTGGGAAAATGTAGAGATGATGATTGAGGGATTCAAGTATTACCGGGAACACGGAAGAGGTTAAGGTAGAGTAGATTGTTTAAAAATTATAACATAGACATCCGCAAAATAGATGTCTATGTTTATTTTTTCTATTTTACTATATAATT
>CAYQCA010000189.1:0-8380 GCA_964415835.1 uncultured Clostridium sp.
GTTATAGCAGCATTGCCTCCGAACTCTGCGAATATGAAACCGAATATCGGAGCACTAATTACTCCTGACAACCCGATTATCGTTTCACATAAGCTCATACAGCTGGCTTTGTATTTCTCCGGAGCCAGTTCATACATGAAGGTTTTATACGAAGAGGCAAGTAATCCATAGGCAAAGCCTGACAACGGACCTAATAGAATTACCGCAAGGGCACTGTTGAATACCAAGATCAGTGATAATCTCAATATCTGCAGTAAAAATGCAACAAAAATGAGTCTTTTACTGTGGAATCTTCTTAGCAGCCTAGCCGTCAGAAAAAATGTAACTACCTCAGGAGTTGCATCAAAAAATAACGTTAACCCCAGGCTGAGAGGTCCTCCCCCATAATCCCCTATCAGTACTCCCAAGTAACTATATATGCCTTTAATCACAAAGGTATATATGAATATTATAATGATCATAGAAACAAGAGGCTTTATTCTCATAATTTCGTTAAAAGCCTGCTTGGTTGAAATTTCTTTAGAAGCTCTATTTGCTTTATTTGTCTCTAAGAATTCAGTTGCTTCTTTCTTTTCTCCGACTGCATATATCGACAACAAGGTAAGACATACTCCCAAAAGTATGTACCAATAGTATATTTTCCAACCAAAGAACTGAAGCAGCAAACCTATAAGGACACCGGAAAAGCCATAACCGATAGACCCGAATCCCCGTATCTTTCCAAAATTGTTGAGTTCATTGGCGGCTTTCAGGCTTTCTATACACCATACTTCAGAAAGTGGTACTGTTCCATAAATGAAAAATCCCCATAAAAATATCAATATGTCAATCTGCCAGCTAGATTTGGCAAACATCAGCAGCATCGCAATAATAATCCCTATACTGATCGATAAAAACAGTATCTTCTTTATGCGCCTGAACCTATCAACAAAATAACCGAATACGTTCTGTCCTATAAGCGCTGAAAAAGTAAGTATTGTAACCGCTACCCCTATTTCCTTTTTTGAAAAACCCATCTCGGCGATATACATGGTATACATTCCTGATACACTAAGCATCATTGCCCAATATAGGAACATAAATATTCGAAAGCTTCTTATACTGTTTTTTATCACAATTTACCACCCTACAATTATTGTGTCTTCATTAAGAGCGCATGTTTGATGTCTCATTAAGCCACCCAAAATTCGAACACAAATAAGAGTATAGCATATATTAAGGGCTCTTAAAACAATAACCTCCCTTTCATTCAGAATATGGTAACAATTCTGTAAAAGCCTAGTGGGTATCACCCAGATATTCAATCCACTTCGGTCCACTCACCCGGACTTTAAGTTCACCATTTTTATTCTCACACTGAATACTGATCCTTCCACCGGGTACTGGAACGGAACCCCTTGCCCATTCAAGCCCACATAGGTTTGGGGTAATTAGTACTTTTTTAAACCCTGGTGCCAGAGGGCGTATACCCAATATTACTGCCCCCAGAAAGTAGCCCGGTGCCGCCGACCAGGCATGGCAGTGACTTCGGGTAGGTCTGTCCATATCGAATCTCTCAACTGTTTCCCAGCAGGTAGTTGCTCCACCATCAAGCATTTTACCCCATACAGATGAAATTATTTTTATAATTTCATCGCCCTTATCTAACCTGTTCAATGCTTCTAAGTAAAAGAACAGCATAAAAGGATTTTTAATTTGCACAAACTCAGAAGGAGGGGTTAGCAAATATTCTTCCAATCGTACTTTTCTATCACCTTCCACACAATCACACAAATATACCATGACATTAGTCTGCATGCTTATTGAAGAGGATTTTTCACCATCGCTGTGAATGCAGTCAATGTATGCCTCTTTTTTTACATCCCATAAATGTACATTCATGGCTACCTTGATTTTCTCAGCAAGACTATGGTACTTCACTGCTTCATCCATTCTGCCAAGACTCGTGGCGATAAAAGCAACATCCTTCATGGATTTTACCAATTCTGCATTCTGGTGAGTGATAATTCCATCATCAGGGATATCCATCGGAGCCCATTCGAGAAGCGCCCAGGTCTGACTGCAGAGTAATCCTGTTTTTTGATCAATTCTGTCAATAAACCCTTTCAAAGCACTGGCAAGCTTCGGATAGATTTCTTTTATGAATTCCAGGTCGTTCGTATATTCAAAATATTCTCTGCAGGCATTCATCCAGAAAAAAGCCCATGCACCCAGTACATTCTGCCAGCCGCTGGGAACCTGGGATTCAGGAAGAGGAGACCTATCCATTGATCCTGCTACAAGCTTCAAACTGCGCTTACATATATCATAAGCTCCAAAAGTATAATAGTTCACAAGCGATTCGTTCCTTGCATCTCCTACCCAGAAGGTCTGTTCATAGGCAGGACAATCCACATAAGTATCTTCCATACACAACTGTGTGGTATATTTTGAAATCTCCCATATTCTGTTCAGCTTCCAGTCGGAGCATTCAAAACTTCCGACATTTGCTACCGGGTATGTACTCTGATTGATAAAAACCCTATAGCACTTAACTGGTAGACTTATGTTACGAAATGTCACAAACAGATATCGAAAGCCCCTTCGGATAAACGAGCGGTAGGTTTGCCTTCCCTCTCTGGCTAAGTACCTGAGAGTGCAATTCATTCCTTCACTATGCTCTATTTCCATCCCAGGCCCTACATATTCCACTCCATAAAAATCTATGATAGTCCCCAAGGGTGCATCTAAATCAAACTCAAGGAATCCTGATACCTCTTTCCCAAAATCGAGTATAATCTCAGTGTCCGCATTTTCACCAGGATAAATTAAACTGTATTCCTGATTTGGAATAACCATATTCTGAAGCTCATAAGGAACGTCTCTTGTACAGAGAACCTTACTGTAAACCGAAGACATATATACATTGTCAAAACACATATGGTCTCTGGATACAGGTTTTATCCAACTGCAAAACTTCATTATGTCTTCCCAACCGGATGAATTCCATATCGTTTTATAGAATTCGTTATTCATATCAGGTTTGTTTCTTACGGGCATACCAATATTTATAACGGAATGATGTTCAAAAGCACCTATGGTGACAAATTGGCTGTCAGGATTCCCGGGGACCGTGAATTTTACAGACTTTCCTGCTTCGATATTAAACAGGACAGCCGGCAGGTGTGACTCACCTCCTAAATCCATCAAAAAGAAATTGTCTCCTTTTATCAGGTCTATTGATACCTCTTTCGTTGTACCGTCTACATAGTAAACATTGCTATTAATCTTGAAGTTTCCATAGGTAGAAAGATGTTTATCCCATGGGAACCTGATTACTGCTTTCATGTCTTCCTGGGAATGGATTATGCTGGCGAGGTACCCCAACATAACCTTTGGATTTGAGTCTGTTTCATCCGGGAAGAAATTGGGCTGCAGATCCAGTGTAACTGAATTCCCGGATGGTTTAACTTCTCTGATTGCCTCAACTTTGTGTGGATAAACCGTCTCTTCCATTAGCAATGGAATGTCCCTTTCCTTCAATTTTACCCAGGGTTTCTCGCCATATCTTCCTATAATCCTGGCCTGCTGCCATAAAGGGTCTTCAAATTCAACGCTATTCCAATTTTCGTCCATGGCATTTGCATCATATATCTCCGCCCATGCTTGCTGGCAGCAGATTCTTACAGATCTTCTTTCAAAACCGTTATGAATCTGGGTCCTCCAGGAGTCGTCACTTCCAAATACAACCTTCCTGTTTTCATGTGATATTTCCACCTGGGCAAAAAGCCCGCCGCGGCCCTCTATATATTGAAAATTGGAAACTCCGTAATGTGTAACCAGCACGGCAATAACATTTTTCCCGTTCTTCAGTTGGTCTTTTATGTCATAGGTATCATAGAACTGTTCCGATGGCCAGCCGCGTACAGGACCCATTCCCAAATGTTGTCCATTAATAAAAACAGTATATCTGCTGTCTGCTGTAATATATAGCAATGCTTCATTGATTGACTCACTGACCTCAAAGCTTTTTCCGAAACAAAGCCAGTAATTTCGTGGCTTCGCCTCACCGTAATCCCATATCCATTTTGCTATCCAGTCCACAATTATCCCCCTGTTATACATTCTTTATGATTTGTCCACCAACCGGATAAACAAATCGTCGAACCAGGCTGTCCCGTTGACCCCGTACAATTGTGCCTGTAACTGTACCTTCTGAGTCATTGGCGGCAACGTTATCTTTCCTGTAACATAGGTCCAGTCGTTCGTTCCAGACAATACAGATGTTATTTGAGCTGCTATCCAGTTACCATTTGAGTCAAGAGCAATAGCTTCAATTTCTGCCCCAAAGCTACCTGCCCCAACACCAGATGTCTTTATCCAGCCACCGAATTCGTATTCCTTGCTTATTTGCAGGTTAGTCATATCCATATACCAACAAGAATATTGATTTGAAGTATTGGCTATTTTAAGTGATCTTTTCCCTGTATTATAAGCACTGCTATCCCATGTAAAAGGAGTGCCTAAAGATGACCATGTATTCCAGTCCGTCGGATTGCTGCTTCCAGTTTCTCCCCCAGCATTATATAAACCATTATCTGCATAATTTAATTCGAAATCATCAAACCAGGCCGTACCTGTTGCATTATATAAGCAGCCATGAACCAAAAGCTTTGTTGTTCCCGCTGGCGGATTGAAGGTCAGTTCATACCTCTTCCAATCATTTGTCCCAGTGATATAAGGTGTGATATAGTTTCCTGTGACAGTTCCTGACTCGTCTTGAGTTTGAACATACAGGAATACACCATTTGCTCCTGAGACTGACGATGTCTTTAGCCATCCGGACAATCTGTAAGTTCTCCTGGCATTTATGTTGCTTACTACTGCATACCAGGCTGAGTTATCTGTTTGAGTATTGGTAGTCTTTAGTGATTTGCTTCCCCAGTGATACACTGCAGAATCCCATGTAAAGCTGCCATACCCTGATTGGTTCCAGGTATTCCAGTCGGTTGGAACAGTCGTCCCGGCCTCAGCACTTCCATTTGAATTATCCAGCTTCTTATTGAATTTTAATATAAAGACCTCATTACTGTTAACCTGGAACCTGGGATAATATCCTCTGAATCTTAAACCGTTCACAAGTGTCACTGGCTTGCTGGAAGCAAACTGATAACATATGGTTTGCGGTGATGATGGCTGGTATATCATCAAGCTTGTAGTATTTTTGGTCACCGTTGTACCTGCCCAGGTATCACTCATTACGCTTTCAGTTCCGTCTGACCAATAAGCCGCAGCCACATTCCTGGGGACAATCCCTCCATCTTCAATATAATATCCTCCTGGATTAGGACCTATTACCTTCATTTCAATTCTGTCACTGTAGAAATCATAATACAGGGTTTCACTTCCCACAACAGTAACTATTTGCTTATGTCCTGAACTAATGTTGTTATAGGTTACTGAATCAGCCTGGTAAAGATTCGGACGCTGTCCGGTAATGGCATTAACCGGTAATTCCCTGATGCTGATATCGTCAAACCATGCCGTCCCACTATTTCCGTAAAGCATACAACTTACCTGCGCGCTTACCGCTCCGGGAGGAGCAGTGACACTGGAGGTAAAATACAACCAATCATTGGTACCGGTATTTACTATAGAATCGTAGCCACCTGCTGACTTTATGGACGTACCATTTGAATCAAAAAATTGGAAATTTAGATAACAACCTCGTCCTGCATCTGTAGGTCCGGTAACACTGTCGGTTTTACACCAGTATGACACTTGATAAACCGTGAGCGGTGTTACACTGCCAATGTTCTGATACCAGCATGAGTTCGCAGCGGTACTGGAATTGTACATTTTTAACGAATAGCTGCCGCTGTGCTTTATGTTTCCGTCCCATGTGAAGGTACCATTTTGATCATTCCAATTATACCAATTGTATGGATTACTTGAACCGCTTTCAGCACCTCCGTTTTGAACCTTTTCGGAATATGCCGAACTGCTGTATTTCAAAACCATTGGCACTGAATATAAATCGAAACTGAGATTTTGTCTGTTATGTCCTAATTTATCCTGCAGATAACCGATAACTCCTGCTTTTTTGTACACTCTTACCTTATATCCACCTTCATAATCGGCATTGATTTCATAATACCCATATGTAGTATTATCAGTTACCGATAACATATTTGAATATGCCTCTCCGCCGATTGTTACCGATGCCTGATCAGAAAAAGCACCTTCGTTTTCCGAAGTATCAACAGCAGAAACTTTGTAATAGTATGTTTTAAACTGATCAACATTCTTATCTGTAAAGGTTGGGGTATCCCCTGATTTTACCCATATTTCGCCCACTTTGTTTGAGAGAGACGGAGCAAATCCACTGGCTTCACTTCTGTATATCCGGTAGTATGCTAAGTCTGAATCAGTTCTTGCTGTCCAAGTCAGGGTTGCCTTCATAAAATCAGGTGATGAAGCACTTAATCCAACTGTCTGTCCAGGTGCAGTACTATCCGGAATATTGGTATAAAAGTAAATAGAATTGGCAGGAACCGTATCCGTAAATGAAGTGCCGTTTACAGTAATTGTTCCAAAGCTTGCCGGAATCTCTCCGAACTTATCCATAAGCCCCATATCTGTGCTATTGAACCTGTATTTCCTAAAAGTCGCACTTATTGAGCTGTCCAGCATGAATGTAGCGTTGGCATCACTTGAAGACCAATTCACAAGTACAATGGTGTATTTTCCATCAGAAGTTTTTATCATAGTCGGAATAATTGACTCATTTGTAGTTGTGGCTTTATAAGTTGTTGAATCCTTTGGCAAAAATTTATATGCCAGTGCAATTGCTTTATACGCAGGCTTCGGTGTATAGTTTTCCTGCTTGCTTCCAATAATTCCATAACCATAATCGCCAAAACTTGTAGATGTTTGATTAGCCAGACAAGGCCATGTCCAGATATCCTCTGCAAATGACCATCTTCCAAAAGTACTTACTCCGGTTCTTAAGCCGTTGCAAATCAGCGCAACCGAGTTAAGTCCATCTTCCGCTCTGCGTATTGTACCTGATGGAGTATAGTCTGTTATCATAAATGGTTTATCCGCCCCATTGGGGTCATGTGCTTTGATTTTATCAATAAATGATGTTAACAGGTTGCAATAGGAGCCATCGGTCGCTTCAGCTTTTGTCTGCCCTGAATGAATAGTATAAGCATCTATGCTTGAATTTATATCTGTAGCCAGATTTTCAATCCACTCTCCTGCATCAGCATCGTTATATCCTATTTCCGGCGCTATAACCTTAACATATTGCAGAAGATTTTCGTTGTATAGTCTGCTGTGGAGAGCAGTTATACAGTTTTTATAGTTTGTAAGATTATCTCCCAGCTCATCCTGGAAAAAATTATTAGGTTCCCCGGCAATAGAAATGTATTTAACATTTGTTAAGCCTTTTACAATACAAAGCTGTCTCACTACAGCAGCAACATTTTCAGCGTATTCGCCTACCATTGAGCGTTTCGGACCGCAACCAAAGTCTTCTGCAGCAAGAAGCCATGGATACATTAACCTCGGGTCCTGAGACATAACATCCACGTAACAATCTACTCCAACATCCTTAAATGCCTGAATATACTTGTATAAACACTGCATTTCAGTGCTGTTCCAGGTAAAACCCGAATCATTAAAGGTATTCGGGTCGGAATCATCATTTACCGGCTCCCACCATGATCCATCCACCCACAGCCTTACATAAGTTGCTCCGGTTTTCTTGAACTTTGTCATTATTGCATTTAGGTCATCATCATTAAAATCTTTTACCTGCCATGATGAATGATATCCAAAAGGAAAAACAGTCCCACCCATGCCAAGAGTGGTACCATTATATGCTTTTGTAGTGTTTTTAAGTGAAATAGTTACACTGGTGGTGGCCTGAACCTTGTTAATACTCCAGATGTTTGACATAACTATAAAGCCGATCGCCAGATTTAATAAAACCAAAATCTTTAAAAATCTCATTCTCACTTTTTCTCCTCCTTTTGAAAACAGGTTTTCGAATTTAAGTGTATACTTTGATGTCAAACTGGTTTTTACCCTTTTAAAGCTCCTGCAGTTATTCCTCGTATGTAATATTTCTGTACGGATAAAAATAAAACAACAATCGGCACTACTGCTATGAATAAACCGGCAAACATACTTGGCCAGTTTGTATGATATTCACCTTTGAAGGTATATGTCGCCACTGTGATTGTCATCTTCGAAGGCTTTTGTAACAAAAGAAACGACAGTGTAAACTCATTCCAAATACCTAACACATTTAAGACTGCTACAGTTGCAGTTGCCGGTTTAAGCAAAGGAAATACTATACTCATGAACATCCTGTATCTGCCACAGCCATCAA
>CAYQCA010000190.1:0-8373 GCA_964415835.1 uncultured Clostridium sp.
TGTTAATGGTTCATTTGAACCCCATGTATTTTTATCAATATACATCTGAATTGTAGATATATTTGTAGTAACTGAATTAGTCTTGAATGTCTGTCCAAATGAATTTGTCGGTGTAACCCATCCACCATTAGCATCGCCAAATCCTAACTGGCTCCCATCTGCATAACTCGGAAATAAGTTAACATAGGTTAATTTACTTGAATCATTTAATTTTATCCTGTCTATGGTAGACTGCAACCTCGTATATGCCTTTGCTTGAGGTTCATCAATAATATTGTAGCCCATTAGTGCTGAATTATTTTTATAGTGATTTACAACATCATCAATATCTGAATTAGTTGGTTGTGATGAGTCATTATACATTCTCTGCGCAAATTCAATATCAAACCAAAAATCATATCCTGATTTTGCAATACCATTTTCATAAGCCATCCCACCGTTATAACTATTTAAAGAACTGCATACAATCCAGCCTACTGTAGTAGAGCTATTACTGGTTAACTCCAAATAATATGAAGTATTGGAACTAACTGATTTACTTATATCAAACTCAGGGTAATACGTATCCACAGGTCCGGTTATTGTATCGCTTCCGATTAATGTAGTTTTTGCGGGACTGTTATACACACTTAGTGTAAGTGAGATGCCTGAAGCCCAATTGGTTTTATCTATATACATTTTAACCTTGTTAAGTCCCCACCCCGTACCTTGCGGAGTAGTTATTGTCTGTCCAAGGGAACTTGTATTGAAGACATACTTTCCATTTCCAGTGGTTGACTGAGAAATATGTGTCCTGTTCCATATCATCCTTGAATCGTCTACAAAAACTTTTAATCCTTTGGCGGCTGCTAAACCAAGTGCTGTATCATTTTCTGTGAAGTTATCATTACCATTACCCATTAAAACAAAGTTTGCATTCATATCAGCTATCTCTTGATATGAAGCAGATGTTGTATTTAAGGGACTAGGCGGCCAAAAAATACCTATTGGGAACTGATCCTGTATTGTTGCTAAACCCGAAGTTGTTGTAGAACATAAAAACAAAGCAGCTAATGTGATACCCATAACAGTTTTAATTATTTTCATACTACTAAACCCACCTTTCATTTTAGATTAGTTTCTTCAGGGCTTTATAATAAATTTGATGACCATAGTCGTTTGGATGGTTTATGTTATTCATTAAAAGTGATTCATGACTTTTACCGGCTTCCAGTTCCTGTAGCCAAAGCCTCTGAACATCTGCCACAGCTATGTTAAATCTTTTACCCATATTACGAATTATCTCAGCATATACTTTTGCATCGCCGCTGGAATATTTCCATTTAGGATTTGGCAAACATGGTGTCACCAGGATTACTTCAGCTTGTGTTGAGTGTAAAATAACTTCTACTATAGAAGAAATGTTTTTCTCAAAATCATCAGGTTCTACAAAATGGCCTCCTTTCTCATCAGCATTCTGGTCGTTCATTCCAAAAGCTATCGTAACCAGATCCAGTTCTAAAGCTACTACGTCGGAGTAGACTCTTTTCAAGCCTCCACTGCTGTCTTCTCCACCTATAGCCCTGTTGCATACTTCAACCAAACAATCAGGATATAACTTTCTTATATGGTCTGCAAATCTATTAAAATACATGTTTTCTTCCCTGGAAGCTTCAGCTCCCGTACTGATACTGTCACCAAAAACTACATACCTTATTGTTCCGGAATTAGTTCCAGACACAAATTTTTGTGAAAGCTTTATAATATCATGGCACTCTGTTAAATCTTCTAAATCCTCATACTCATAATCAATATAAACTGTAAATTCAGAATTTCCATACCTGTCATATTGAGTATGGTCAAAATTCTCCTGGTTATAAAATACATTTTGCGACCAATCAGGTATCCTGCTGCCTCTGGTTCTTTTTATTCTTCCCTTTTGCCAATCTACAATATAGTCTGAGTGCTCATGAAAAATAGTAATCGCTTGGTCACTCCCGTTAGAAGCTTCTTTCCTTAAAAATATGGAGTTTTCAATCAAATTGCCATATCTTAGAGAAGCCCAATCTTCATTTACCAATACCAAACTTTCAGTTTTTTGATTTTTTATATTCATATGGGGCATCCCTTTCTATGAAAACAACTGTATCAATAATGATACAGCTGTTCCCTTTTGTATTTCTATTTTTTAAGTATTGATGTAATTTCAGGTGCTATTTTGCTCCACTGTTCACTGTAATAATCCACTACTTTCTGTGCACCCATATCCAGTAAATCCTTTATAAACTCATCACGTCTCTGGTTGAATTCCTCGTCATTCTTTGAAAGTATAACTTTATAAATATTTGTATTTTTATAATTAGTTATATTATCATTTATGGCTTTTAAATCGTCAGGCAGTATAGGCAAAGCTCCACCATAAGCTGCATCATAGGACCAGTTTTCAACTTTGAACCATGGTTCTCCGGGAGTCTTAACATTGTAGTGTGTCATAAAATCCTGCAATTTTGGATTTGAAGACGCTTGTTTATTTAGATATCCCTCTGAGTTTTTAATATCAATATAATTACCTGCATCATCCTTATATGAGCCGGCAAGCCCACAGAATAACCTGTACATACCAATACCCGTCTGCTTCTTCCATGCTGTTTCATCCTGCTTATTTGATAAGAATACACTCTCTACATCAGTTTTATATACATCCTTGCCATCTACAGTATCCCAGGATTGACCTTTAACGCCATTAGTAACCGTTTTTGACCCTTCTACTGTACAAATATAGTTAAAGAGATCCATTGCTCTGTCAGGATTTTTTGATTTTGCACTGATGCAATATCTTCTCTCACCCATTGTACTTTCTGCTGTAGCTACAAACTTTCCATTGTTTATTATCGGTATTCCCATAAAACCCTCTTCCGGCTGACCTGTAAATCCGGTATCTCTGTCCCATCCGGTAATGATGGATAGAGCCTGCCCGGCTTTAGCTTTAGCTATGAACTGATCATATTTCTGTGTCACAGAGTCAGGATCAAGTATACCCATTTGTTTAGCTTTGTAGTACAATTCTGCCATTTGCCAGTATGTACTGTTTTTATCAGTTATGTTAGGAATGAGCTTGCTATAATCATTGAGATCTACAGCCATAGTCGTTCCGGCAATAGGCTCATATCCAAGCATCATCTGGCCGTATAATATACCCCAATCACCCCAATCAGTGAAGAAGGACATTCCATAAGTTTTCTTTCCATTTGCTGCTGTTGGGTATTGTTTCTGCATTTCAGCAAGCACATTTAAAAAATCATCATAGTTTTCAATTTTGGGATATCCCATTTTTTTGTACAAGTCCCATCTGAGCTGCGGAACAACAGTAGGGTATGTTGGTGCTCCCTGACCGCCATTCATAAGATTTATAAAATATAGCTTTCCATTTCCCAGGTATTTTTTTGAATATTCTATTGAGGAATTTATAATTGGTACCTGCAGCATATCTTTTCCGTTAGTGTTAACTAATTCTGTGCAGTCAAGGGCAGAATTTGAATTCAAGACAATTGCCTGCTCATTAACGCCCGGTATGAAAAAGATATCTGGCAGGTCACCTGAAGCTACCAGTGCAGCAAGCTTTGTGGAATAATCCTGACCGTCCGCAGGAGTTATATCCATGATAACACCTGTTTTGTTTTCAATTTCCTTTGCAATCGGGTCGCTCTGTACTCCCGGTACTAAATCAGCTGCAACTGCTGAAGCAAAGATCTTTAGTGTTACCTTTTCTTTTTCTGCAGATGCAGATGAAGCTGATGCGCTGCTATCTGTTGTGGTGCTTTCAGAGCTTTTCGAAGCACCACTTGATGAATCTTTTCCACATCCGAATAATGTTGTCAGCATTATCAGTGCTACCATGAAAGAGATAATTTTTGTAAACCTTTTACTCATTTTATTTCCTCCTGAAATGATTTATTTTAATAGGCTGAAAGTTTTATTTTTCAGCTAAAAGTTTATGTGTGTAAGCAGAACATTCATACTAGCCTTTAACTGCTCCAATTAAAATCCCCTTTATAAAATACCGTTGTAATGCCGGATATACAATCATAATAGGGATAGTTGTTATCATTGTAATTGTCATCCGAATGGAAACCGGAGTCATGTTCTTTGCCAGGTTTGTATCAATCTGGCCTGTCTGTTGCGCATTTGCAGCCGCATTCTGCGCCGAATTCAGGATTCTCCACAGCTCAAACTGAAGTACATTCAGTTTACTGTTGCTTATGTAGAAGAAATTGTCCTGCCAGGTATTCCACTGTCCCACTGCTGCAAATATGGCTACTGTAGCAATTATTGGACCACAGACAGGCAGAATAATCTTCGTGAATATTCTCCAGTAACTCGCGCCGTCTATCATGGCTGACTCCTCCATTGCTACCGGTAACTGCTCAATATATGTCTTGATTAGAATAACGTAGAAAGCTGAAACTGCCGATGGTAAAACATATATTAAGAAATTATTTGTTAGGTGTAGGGTCTTCATAGTAATATAAAACGGTATTAAGCCTGCATTTAAATACATGGTTATTACTATGGCTCTGTAAATAAATTTCCTAAATATTAGTCGTTTTTTTGTTACCAGATACCCTAAAAGACTTGAACAAAAAACCGTTAAGCTGGTTCCGATAACTGTTCTGAGTAAAGAAACCAAAGCTGAACTATATATATCTTGTCTTACAAGCAACTGCTGATAATTTACTAATGAAAACTTTGGCGGTAGAAGATAGAACCCACCCCTTGCAGCATCCCCCGGCATACTGACCGAGTAGATAAAAATATAGTAAAAAGGATAGAAACAAATAACCGCAAACAATGATAATATTATATAATTAACTATATTAAACAAATCAACTTTTTTTGATTTCATATATATTAGCCCACCCCTGATCTATATTATTGATTCATCTCTGACTTTCTTTGATATGAAGTTTACCGAAAATAAAAGTATTACACTGACTAAGGATTTAAACATACCAACTGCTATGGAAAAGGCATATTGTGCATTTCCAAGTCCAACTCTATATAGATAAGTGTCCAAAACTTCTATTTTTGATGCAACAATAGGATTTCTAAAGACATAATACTGTTCGAAGCCATTGTTAAGCATATTTCCTACAGCCAATAGCAGAAGCACAACAAAAGTAGACATAACACCAGGTACAGTAATATGAATTATTTTATCAAACCTTCCGGCTCCGTCAACTTCTGCAGCTGAGTATAGCTCCTGATCTATACTTGAGATTGCAGATATATATATTATTGCATTCCAGCCCATGTTCTTCCAGACAGATACTATAGTCTGGAACAGATAGACAATGTCTTCGTTTGCCAATACATTCACTGAGTTTTCTATAAGCCCAAGATTTATCAATATCTCATTTATAAGGCCTTCATTACTGAAAAAAGAAAAAAATACTGAGTATACAAGAACCCATGAAATAAAGTTCGGAAAAGAGGTAATTGTCTGGATTATCCTGGAATACTTCGAATTTCTCACTTCTGACAGTAATATTGCAAAAATTATTGGCAATGGTGATACTAATATACCTAAAAAGCTAAATATCAGGGTATTTTTTAATGCACTGATTGAATCATTTCCCGGTGTAAATATCATCATAAAATATTTTAAACCTACAAACTCGGTATCCACCAGCGGAACTCCCGGCTGATATCTGAAAAAGGAGTATATCCAACCGTAGAGAGGTAAATAGCTAAATACAAAAACCAGCATTAAAAGCGGCAATGCCAAAAGGAATAGTGACAAATCATATTTTTTTAGTATAGCTAAGGTATTTTTTCCTGTATTATTTTTAACTGATGTTATATTTAAATCAGACATTTATATTTTTCCTTTCGTGCTGAAATAATGACATATATCAAAATGTTGTTGCATCCAGATCTTTAATTGAATTATATGTTTTGCCTGGTCTTCCTTCAACAACAAAAACTTCACATTTCTAAAAAAAGTATTGTTATGTTCTTTAAAAATATGTTTTATTCCCAATGGCATGATATAATTTAATTCAACTAAATTATCAATATACTCCAGTATAATAAATTCGGGCAGGTGAAAAAATGATTGGACGTATCTATAATAAATATGTAAAGGAAAGGTTTTTTAATAAAATATTGATTTCGTATACCTGTGTCATAATACTTGTCTTGTCGATACTATCATTTTTTATTTACCAGAATATACTTTCTTCCCAACGGAATAAGGCTACAAACTATAATTTGCAGGTTGTTCAAAATATAAATACTTATTTTGAATTAAAAAATATCAGATCAAAACAGATATTACAGCAACTTTATTTAGGGCAAAATTCTTTTATTAAAGCTGAAGATATCAGTAATATTTTTAGTCTGCTGGAAAATGACACTGATTATCTATCAAGTGATTACCTTATAAAAAATGATGCAATGCTAAAGTATCTTAAATCATCCTGTGCATTGGATTTTGACATTTTAGGGATTTACGTACTTAAAACAAAGGATAATAAAGCATTTTATTATAATATTAATTCTAATGAATCAAACAGATTGACT
The DNA here is from genome assembly GCA_964415835.1 of uncultured Clostridium sp. GTDB lineage: Bacteria > Bacillota > Clostridia > Acetivibrionales > DSM-1351 > Ruminiclostridium. The sequence goes on from CAYQCA010000190.1 coordinate 6,562, forward strand.
ATTGATATTGATGGCTTAAATAAGTTTTTAGACAAGAAACATCTAGGTACAAAAATGATTTTAACTCATAATGTGTTCTATTCTGATTATCAAAAAAATACCGATGATATATTTACATTCATAAGTAATGTTAATTCAGCCTCATTTAATAATAGAATAGGTTTATTAATGATTAACTTTTCTAAAAATGCTATCAAAACACTCTATTCAAATATAGATGACAATTTTAAAAGTAATGTATTGGTACTTACGCAGGATGGAGAAATAGTTTTCGATTCATCTGATTTATATACTGAGGGTGTTTATTCTGAATTTCAAAGTATAAAGAAAATTGCGTCAGCATCGCCGGTTACACTGATAGACAAAAAAAACGTAGTAAATGTAGTAAGCTCGAATGAAACAGGTTTAATAATAATCAGCACTTTACCAAATTCGGATATATATAAAAATATTAGCAGCAGCAGGAATGCAATTGTGCTTATTTTAATATTGTCCATATTAGTTTCTTTAATTATGCTATACTCCATTAGTAAAGTGTTTTCCAAGCGTGTTAAGCAGATAAATATTACTATGAGACAGGTAGAATCCGGCAACCTGTCAAGTAGGATAAAAGTTCATAATAATAAGGATGAAATTAGTCAAATAGCATCAAACTTTAATAATATGTGCGATAATCTAAATGAATATATTAATAAAGTATACGTTGCCGACCTTAAGCGTAAAGATGCAGAACTTAAGCAAAGGACTTCCGAGCTTTATGCACTTCAGGCCCAAATTAATCCTCACTTTCTATACAATACTCTTGAAACAATAAGAATGCGTGCTTTAACTACCGAAAACGAGGAAGTTAGTAAGATGATCCGTACACTTGCGGAATTATTCAGATCCAGTATTAAAAAGAAAATTATTGTTAAAATCTATGATGAAATTAATTTTTGTAAAAACTATCTGGAAATATATAAAATAAGATATGGCCACAACCTTGAGATTAACTATAAAATAGAAGATGATATTTTAGAATACGCTATCCTGAAACACCTGCTTCAGCCCCTGATTGAAAACTCTATAGTTCATGGGATAGATACGTTAAGAGGCAACAATCAAATAACACTTTCCGGCGTAAAATCGGGTGACCATATCATTTTTACTATAAGTGATAATGGTAATGGTATCAGCAGTGAAAAATTACTGCACATACAGCAGATGATATCCAACCCCATTAATTATGAAAATGATAATATTGGACTTGTTAATATCGATCAAAGAATAAAACTAATTTTTGGCGATACATATGGAATAAAAATTACCAGTAAAAAAGATTTTGGTACAACGATTGAAGTTAAAATTGCTGCTAAAACTGTAAAGGAGCTTGAGGAAAATGTACAAGGTTATGTTAGTTGATGATGAACCGGTTATTCTTGAAGGGTTAAAGCATTTGCTAAAATGGGATGAACATGGTCTGGAAATTAGTGCTGAGGCATTAAACGGATTTCAGGCTTTGAAAATACTTGAACATACTAAAATTGATATTTTAATAACCGATATAAAAATGCCTGATATGGATGGATTAGAGCTTATTCGCAGTATAAACCGAAAAGGGTTAAATATAAAAACCATAATCCTTAGTGGCTTTGACGATTTTAAATATGTAAAAGAAAGCATCACACTTGGTATAGAAAATTACATTCTAAAACCTGTAAATGAAGACGAGCTTTCTTCTACTCTCAATAATATAGTAGAAAAGATTGAATTGGAATTTAATCAAAAAATAAAGACTAAAATTGATAATGATATTTTGAAAGAAAACATATA
>CAYQCA010000191.1:0-8340 GCA_964415835.1 uncultured Clostridium sp.
ATATCAAAATATTTCACAATATTTTTAGCAGCCAAAATATCCATCTTGATAAAAATTTCTTTAGTAAAGGTTCCCACATGCGGTGTAAGTATTACATTCTCCAGTTCCTTTAAAATACTATCCTCTTTAGGTTCTACATCAAAGACATCAATTGCAGCTCCGGCAAGCTGCCCTTCTTTGAGAGCCCTATATAGTCCCTCTTCATCTATAATTGCACCTCTTGCTGTATTTATAAGAAATGCGCTCGGCTTCATTTTACATAGCTTCTCGTAATTAAATAACTTATTGGTTTCCGGTGTGAGCGGCGTATGAATTGTCACATAGTCTGCGCTGGCCAAAAGCATATCCAAATCTGAATATACGGCTCCATACTCCTTTTCCACAAATTCATTCCTTACAATATCCGTATACACGATGTTCATATTAAAGGCCTTTGCACGCTTCGCCACTTCGTGCGCAATTTTGCCCATCCCGATAATACCTAAGGTTTTTTCATCGATGCTGGAGCCTAAAATTTTATTCCATCTCCCTTTTTTCATCTCTGCATCAAGCTCACGAATTTTCCTGCCAAAGCTTAAAATATAAGACATAACTAATTCTGCGACAGGAGGTTCAACTACATTTAAGGTTCTTGCAACCTCTATTCCTTTTTGCTTTGCATATTCTACATCGACACTATCAATACCGACTCCCCTCCTTGCAATAATCTTCAATCTTGGAGCAGCATTAATGACATCCTTATTAATTCTCTCCAGATCGCAAATAATTGCGTCTGCGTCATTGATATATGGTATAATTTCTTCCGGGGTCAAAAACTTATGTCCATAAGGATTATCTATTACCTCATGCCCTGCACTTAATAAACACTCTTTAGCTTCATTTGTAAATCTTCCAAAATACTCACTGGTTATCAATACTTTTGCCATATCATTCACCGTCCATTGTTCCGCCAAGCATTGCACTGCCTGCGTTTTTCTTATATATTTTCAAGATGCCCCTGTCTTCTACCAAAGGCTTCACAAAATGTTTAGCACGTTCCTGCAATATATCATTGATTTCGTTTTCCGGTTTCTTCTCCCCTTTTATTCCAACTAAAGCAATCTTTCTCTCAGGGATATCTATTTCAATAAGGTCTCCATCTTCAATAAATGCAATAGCACCGCCTTCGGCAGCTTCCGGAGTGACATGTCCTATTGCCGGCCCTCTTGTGGCACCTGAGAAACGCCCATCGGTAACAAGTGCTACCGACGAAGTCAGGTCAGGATCAGAGGCTATTGCCTCGGTGGTATAAAACATTTCCGGCATCCCGCATCCCTTTGGACCTGCATACCTGATGACCAGCACATCACCTGGTTTTATTTGTTTGTTGATGACAGCATTTCTTCCATCCAACTCGCTGTTAAACACCTTCGCTGTTCCGGTAAAGGTAAGCTGCTTTTTATTAAGGGCAGCATGCTTTATCACAGCTCCTCCCGTTGCAATATTCCCCTTCAGAACTGCGAGTGAGCCACCTGTAGCGATGGGCTTACTCTCTGCTTTAATAATATCCGTGGGCTGTAAATTGTATCTCATAAGATAACGCCTATTCTGGGCAATCTGCTTTTGTGCATCTTCAATATTTTCTCCCACTGTTTTTCCTGTTACAGTTAATGCATTAAGCTTTAAATAATCTTTCAGTTCTGTCATCAATGCAGGGACACCGCCTGCATACCAGAAATATTCTGCGGCATATTGACCCGCCGGTCGTACATTTGCAAGTGTAGGTACATTCCTTCCTATTTTATCAAAAAGCTCCACTGGGAAATCAATTCCAGCCGCTTTTGCAATTACCGGCAAATGCAATAAGCCATTGGTTGAGCCTGATATTGCCGTAAATGCCACAGCTGCATTGTAAAAGGCATCAAAGGTTAATATATCGCAAGCCTTAATATTATTTTTTATAAGCTCGGTAACAGTCCTCCCACTCTCGTACGCCGCTATCCGGATATCTTTCATTGCAAAAGGCGATAATGCACTGAAGGGTAATGCCAAGCCCAGAACCTCAGCTATTACCTGCATTGTGCATGCAGTGCCCATAAACTGACAAGCTCCGCAACCGCTGCACGCAGTTGCTTTAAGCTCAAAAAACTCTTCCTTATCTATCTCACCACGTTTGAACGCAAGGTTATATTTTCCGATCTGCTCCAATGTTAATCCATTGGGACCTTCATTCATAACACCGCCGCACACGACCACCGTTGGTAAGTTCAACCGGGCAGCAGCAATTAAATGTGCCGGAACAGCCTTGTCACATGATGAAACAAAAATCATGCCATCTGGAACATTAACCCTTCCATGTATTTCACATAATCCCGCAATAACCTCCCGTGATAATAGCGAATAATTCATACCTTCATGCCCTTGAGCGATACCATCACATATATCTGTTGCATAAAAACGAGATGCCTTCCCACCGCTTGACAATACTCCTTTCTCTATCTGATCCTCCAACAGGTTCAGACCACAGCTTCCTGTATGGCTGGCTCCATATGTACTTTCAATGATGACATGAGGCATGTTAAAATCTTCTCTGCCCCAGCCCATACCCATACGTAGAGCTTCAATTTCCGGTGCTCTCTCAAACAATTCACTCACTGTTTACGCCCTCCTTTTAACATAATCTAATGCTTCTACCGCTGCTTTATGTAAGAATACCGTGTCAATACAATCCGTTCTACTGCTTGTTTGGATTCAATCATAGCACAAGGCTAATACGTATTAGTAAATTCATTATATATCTGCTCCCGACAAAATGTCAACATTAGCTATATGACTTACTTAGTCTTTTTTTCGGGCTGATTCGTTTACTAATGGCCTGTTGACAGCCATTTGCTGTAATAATATAATCATACCTATACAGAAAGAAGAGGATTAAATTGATGAAAAAGCCCACTTCAAAGGATGTTGCAAAACTGGCAGGAGTTTCTCAATCTACAGTTTCATTTGTCTTAAACAACCGACAAGATATGAAAATTCCTGAGAAAACCTTCCAGAAAGTATTGGCAGCAGCAAAAGAACTGAATTATATTCCCAACTCCTTTGCACAAGGACTTAAGACGAGAAAATCAAAGCTTATAGGGCTACTGATTCCTACGATTACCAACCCTTTTTATCCTATGATGGCTCAACAGATTGAAGAGTATGCCGCACTCAGAGGATATAATATATTGCTATGCAACACAAACCGCCAGTCCCAAAAGGAAGAGTTCTATCTAAACCTGTTAGTTGAGAAGCAGGTGGATGGGGTTATTCTGGGATTCACTCCCCGGTTCCCTAAAAAAATCAACAAATTGTCAAAACAGCTGCCTATGGTAATGGTGGGTGAAAAAGATGATTCCCTCAAAATACATACCATTGGGCTAAACAGCGTTAAGGCTGGTGAAATAATAACGCAGCACCTTATTGATTTTGGGCATACAAACTTTGCCTATATTACAAGTCCTTTTAAAGAAATATCAAAATCAAGAGAAAAAAGATTGGAAGGAATTATATCAAAACTTGAAGAACACGGGTTGGAGAATAAACTAATTGTAAAGACTGAAACCGCCGAAAAGGAAAGTCTGGACACTACCTATGAAATTGAAATTGGCTATACCCTCACATTAGAGCTGCTTAGAGAATCCGAAGCAACTGCGATTATCTGCGTAAATGACATGGTAGCTTTAGGGGCTATCAATGCTATTGTCCAGAGTGGCTTCAAAGTTCCTGATGATTTGTCTGTATGTGGGTTTGACAATATTTATTTATCTAAAATGCTTCAACCCAAAATCACAACAATTGAACACAATATTACTCATCGCTGCAAGCTGGCTGTAGATACATTGATTGACAGCACTACAGACAATGCTAGTATATTATTCAATGTGGAATATGAACCACAGTTAATTCCCCGTGATTCAACCGGTCCCATACGGATTCATCCTGGTTGTAGACTGGTATAACAAAAATCAATATGGGCTTATTTCAAAAGTTTTCTGGAGGCATAAGAAAACTGCAGCAATCCACAAATAGCCATCGCTGCAGTTCCATTAATCCCAGGCATTAATCAGCCTGCTAAACATTTTTATTTAAGTACCTCATACCTACTCCATTATGCTTACTTTCCTGAGTCTCATTCCGTCTCTCGGACTTTTTTGTAACAGTTTCTGCAATGTTATTACTTAGCTGGTTCTGGCATTCGCTGCAGAATCTTCCGGTTCTGATTGATTTCCCGCAGCTTTCGCACTCCAGAATTATATTTGCACCCTCTGTAATTTCTAATCGTCCTTCTCTTAGAAACATTTTAATTTTCTCAACAGATACATCACAGTCCGTTGCAACTTGAGATAGAGTTGCACCAGGGTAGTCATATAAATATTGTTTAATCTTCTTAAAAACTTCCTCATCCGCGTTCTTACAGTCGGTACATATAGGCGGTCCACCAAGGTAATTATAAATTCTTCCACATCTTCTACAGTTTCTAACGTCTGGCATATTCTTTCCCTCCTATAAACTCAAAATAAGCTATAATATATTTAAAAAACTCATGTATACTAACTGTTCTTTCTTGTTGTAGCAATTACACCGGCAACTATGTATCCGGCACCAGCCTTTTTTAAAACTTTACTGCACTGGTTAATTGTACTACCTGTTGTAATTATATCATCAATCAATAAAACTTTCTTATTATAAATAAACTTTTCATTTATTACTCTAAACGAATCTTCAACATTTGAAAGTCGTTCATTTCTCGCTAGTGAACTCTGACTTTTTGTTTCTGAACTTTTAATTAAAATATCAGTAGAATAAGGTACATTCAATATCCTTGCCACGCTTTTAGCTATTAGCTCAGCCTGATTATACCCTCTTTGCTTATATTTAGTTTTATGAAGAGGGATAGGGATAATTATATCAAAATTCGCTAATTGCTCTATATTTTGGACCTTCAGTGCCAGAAGTTTACCAAAAGCTCTATAATACGAAGGCTTGTTACTAAACTTAAACCTCTTCAAAGAAGCTTTAAGAGAATCTGAATATCTGCCGACACAAATCATTCCATCGCAATAGGTTTTAATATTCTCCGGCATGTTTAGAGAATTAATATAATTATTGTAGTAGCCTATTTCTTCAATGCAGTTTTCACATATGTACAACGGCACTCCTGCGTTTAAAACTTTATTGCAGAGCGCACACCGGGGAGGAAAAAAATACTCCAATACGCTAATACTTTATCATCCCCCTTACCGGCAATCTACGACTTTATTTTACAACACTTTCCAGAACTATGCAATAACTCTGAAATGCAAATAGATCCGCCTCATCTATATTCTCAGCAAATCACAGAGCATCGAGTTTCTTTTATTAATTTTTATGTTCGAAACCATAATTTTTATAGCTTTTCTTTGACCTATTATGCAGGCCATTTTCTTAGCTCTTGTAACAGCAGTATAACCCAGGTTTCTGTTGAGCATTATATAGTTTCTCATATGGCAGAGGATGATAGCAGCTTCGCATTGAGAGCCCTGCATTTTGTGAACGGTAAGGCTGTATGCCAAATCTATTTCCTCCAGATCACTTATTTCATATATAACTATAAAATCATCGTACTGTACTGCAACCTTATTTTGTGCAGCTACATTATTAGGAGTCGAAGAGTCTTCACATTCATCATCGATCGAATAAATATCACAAAGCTTGGATATCTCGATAATTCGCCCTATATCTCCATTGAACACTCCGGAGGCTTCCTCAGCGATGTATTTACCTGTCAAATCACGCTGATAATGAGTAGCTTCGTAGTTATTACTTAAGTGAATAACCTTATCTCCTTCTCTAAATGTACTGTTTCCCCTTTTAATTTCTGCTTTTTCCTTAGCTGCAGGATTCACCATTTCCTGAATAGCCTTATTCATCTCATAAGTGCCAATTTCAGAAGTTTTCTGCGGGCATATTATCTGAATATCATCGATTGAATAGTCATAAGCTGTCATAAGTCTGGTCAGCGATTCCAGTGTTTTCTTTATGACTCTGTTCTTATCGTCTTCCTCAATAATAAAGAAATCCTTATTTTGATTAACTATTTCGGGCATTTCACCATTTATAATTTTATTTGCATTTGTTATTATTCCAGACCCGTCAGCCTGCCTTTTAATAACATCCAGCTTAACCATTTTAATAACTTCGCTTTTAATCATGTCATCAAGAACATTACCTGCTCCAACAGATGGCAGCTGTTGAGTATCTCCAATCATAACCACTGTAGTCCCGGGTGAAATCGCAGTAAAAAGTGCATGTGCCAAATCTATACTTAGCATTGAGCTTTCATCAATTACAATCAGATCATATGGAAGCTCATTTCCCTGCCTGTAGAAGAAGCCCTTGCTTTCATAGGAAAATTGCAGTAGCCTGTGAATGGTCATTGCCTCAAAGCCTGTTATCTCCGTTAGCCTTTTTGCCGCTTTCCCTGTAGGTGCGGCTAGCATAAAGCTCAATTCTTCACTGCTGGCGAAATACTTTTGCAGGACATAAATCATGCACTCAACTGTAGTGGTCTTACCGCTTCCGGCAGATCCGGTCAGAATAAGCATATTGGTGCTGAAGACCGCCCTTACTGCCTCCTTCTGCATATTTTCAAGTTCAAAGCCCTTTATTTTCTCGAATTCCTCGATCAGTTTATCAACATTACATGCATTTGCCTCAGGTTGGCAACGTGCAATTTCTTTTATAGCTATAGCAGTTTCATATTCCAACTTATACATTTCCCTGGTATAAACTGCCTCATGCTTGTCTCCCTCTTCAGAATAACTGATATCTATAAGATTTCCCGATTTAATCATTCTGTCGTAGGCCTGGCTGAGCTCCTCTAAATTTATTGTATCTTTCTCATCACTTAATGCTTTTGAAGTAGCCTGAATCAGCTGCTCCTTGAAAAGAAAGCAATGCCCGTCCATTTCGGCTGTCTCAAGTACATTCTTCAACGCAGCCTCAAGCCTGAAGCTTGAGTGTGGATCTATACCCAGCTTTTTCGCAATCTCATCGCAGCTTTTAAATCCAAAACCTTTAATATTATCAAACATATATGGATTTTGTTCGGCAATAGCAATGGATGTTCCTTTAAAAGCATTATAAATCTTCATTGCTTTGGCAGATGATACCCCAAACTTTTGAAAGAAAATCATCACATTCTGATATTCCATGTTTTCCATATATGAATCATGTATTACTCTGGCCTTGTCACCTGATATACCACGTATTCTGGTCAGGAGCAACGGCTCATTCTTTATTATCTCCAAGGTTTTGCTGCCAAAACCTTCTACAGTTCCTGTCGACGTAGTATAACCCATTACGATATTTCTGGCTGTCTTTTCTCCAACTCCCTTGATTATCCCGCAGGAAAGGAATGAAATTATTCCTTCATCGGTAGCCGGTTCAATAAATTCGACAGTTTCAGCTTTTAGCTGTTTTTCCCCTTTATATGCAGCAACAGTTCCGATAATTTTGCATGGCAATACAGCACTATGCTCATTGACTTCATAGTAACCGGTTATACTTATAAGATCCTGCGCCTCGTGCTCAAAATCATCCTCATCTATTATTTTCTCTATCTCAAAAGTATATATTTTATAACCATTATCAGGATTCTCATATATTTTATAGTCAAATCTCCCGATAATGCTTAAATTTGTACCTACTGCGTAACTTTCAAATGACCATCTTTGCTGCTGAAACTGTCCAACTGCCATATTAAATCTCCTACTAATATTTTTTCTTGTAATATAAGACTGCTTGTCCTATATTACTGGTTATTATTTAGTGCTTTTAATAGATTCAAGCCGATGAAGTCGGCCTTCCTTATTCTAAACTTCTGTCTCCTGAATTCTGACTACTAATATATATCTTACCTTATTTTTACTTCTGCCACAAGAATGCCTGTTCTTTTTTACTTATAAAATATACTCTCTTTTTCATCAAAAGAACATACCTCAATAAGAGGAAATTGATTCTCAAGTCTCCTTAATATTTTTAATGTGTCATCTTTTGAATTCATGTCTATAATTACAAAGCTGCCGTTTATCGCTATATTACGAACGAACTTGCTTTCAAGTGCTTCTCTGACTATTCCCTCGATATGTTGTTCCTGATTATTTACAAGAAGTACAATGTTTGCAGACTCAACGAAATATTTCTTGCGGCCTATAAATTTGAATATGTTCAGGAATAAAGTAATAAGTCCATAAATAGCCAGTAATGATAATAAAGCATACTCTATAGTCATAGTATCCTCCATAGAAATATTCATAGCTCATTATATGCGGTACGAAG
>CAYQCA010000192.1:0-6303 GCA_964415835.1 uncultured Clostridium sp.
AAGTGGGGGACATTTTGTTGCCTCGTTATATTGCCTTGACCGGACGAGCTTCTATATACCCTCTGTACCCCATCGGAGCAAGTTGGAATCTTGGTGCTGCTTCCGGTGCCCATTGATATCCATAAACAGTAGGTTCAAATCTCTCTATATGCCTCCAGATCTCCCCGATCGCATCCATGAAATCATCATCGTTATAAGGCTCACCTTGAAAAACCATTAATTTGTATGGTGGTAGCTGAATTAACTCATAACCATCAGGTATATCGTTCGCATAGTCGATCGGAACCTCTACTCCTTGTACATATTGCGATGTTCCTTCTTTAATAAGATGTTTTGGAAGCCACATTCCGATAGGCTCATACATAGCCTCTTTTACACTTGAAAGTACAGACCACACATCACAGCCTACTTCCTCACAATAGCCAAAATACTCAGTCGCCTTCTTTCCTCTCCTTAACAAAACTTTTCTTTCGGGACGTTCAATCACCTGCACAAATACAGATTTGGTATTACTATTTTGGTTCATCACTTTTCCTCCTTTATGAAGTGCACGGTAGGTGTCAAAAACCTTCTGAGGCATAAATAATTTTATTGGCGGTGTATATCTGCTATATTTCATTGGCGGCATCCCAAATTCCTTTGAAAATGCCCTTGTAAATCCCTCATGAGAATCAAACACAAAATCCATTGCTACATCTATGATTCTTTCACTTTGATCACGCAGTATTAATGCCGCTTTAGTAAGTCTCAATGCACGAATGTATTCAAATGGTGCTTTGCCAATAACTTCTTTAAATAGTCTTGCAGCATGCCATGGCGAATATCCTGCTGCAACAGCTAATTCTTTTAATGTTATTTTTCGCGAGAGATTTTCGTCAATGTATTCCTGCATTCGCTGCACTGCCATAATAGCTTCAGCCTCATCCATTGTCTCACCTCCGATGACTAGAATTATATATCATAAGGAATTTTATTTCTTGACCTCGGTTGCTAACAAATTACTAATTGAATATCAATATGCACACGGGTCGCATATAAATATCCGACCCGCCAATAGAAAACGCTAAACCATCTGATTCTTGAGGTCTCTTTAACCTCTTTTACTTATTGCATCTGTTATCAATGATTTTGAAATATACATTGCTTTTATCATGTTCTTGAAGCGTGTGTAATGAGAGGTCCCCTCAGCAAATTTCAGCTGTGCTTTTTCACATTTGCTGATAATGGAAGATACCGGTCGTAGTGCCTCTATCAATTCTACTTGGGTAAATTTGTCCATAACATTCTCATCTGTTATCAATGATTTTGAAATGTACATTGCTTTTATTCTGTTTCTAAGTAGTGTGTGCTGCGGGGTACCCTCCGCAAATATTGGCTGTGTTTTTTCACACCTTGTGATAATTGATGAAACAATTTGTAAAGCTTCTTCTAATTCTTCTCCTGTATATTCGCCCATAGTATTTCACCTTAATTTTTCTCAATCGATGAGACAATATATGCACCCATAGTTGCAATAGCAAATATAATGCCGAGATAACCTTCCAGATTCAATTCTGCACCTATTATAATGCCAAATATGCCTGCCAATATAGTTAATATAAATGCCATAAATGCCTTCATAACTAATCACCTCTTCAAAATATTTAAAAACAAACCTCTTCTCGCTGATTCTCTTAATTAATAACTACAACACAAAAACACCTTATTATCTTAACTTAATTCTTAATGAATTCCTTTCCATTCCACCTAAAAGTATCTTTAAGATTTTTGCCTTTTGAATTATCGTAATACTCTGTTTTAAATGCAATATTATCTGCCTTTGTAAGTTTTGTAGAGTAAAACCCTGTGGTATTACTTAAAAGCAATGAAGGATAATCTCTAACAGTCAATTCCTCAACTTTTCCATCATTTCTTAATGTGAATATCTTGTAATTTCTTCCATTACTTGATGCATACTGACCTATTGTAAAATCTATATCTCTATCATCATTGTAGTCATCAAACTCAATTTGAAATGAAGAATTAAAAATTAAAGGCCCTTTGTATATTTTATCTAAATCAGTTTGACTGATAACATTTCCTGATTCGTTAGCCAATTCTAAAGTAAAATAGCCCTCCCAAATGGTACCCATATAAGCTCCTGGAGTCCAATCTTCATAATATTTACCTTTGACCATTTTGAGTCTCAAATATTGATGTTCTCCATTAATAGGGAATAAATCATTATTTGATAATGTCATTGGTGATTGAATTGTAATATAAGAGTAGCTGTCTTTATTCTCAAAAGAACTGTCAGAAAGATCTATATCGCTATTTCCCTTGGAGGAACAAGCTGTAAGTATCAATGTTAATAATAAAACCTCAACTGTTATGCAAATTAATCTTTTCAAAATATACCCCCTCGCTAGATCTCTATTTCTTTAGCAGATGCAACTAATCATTCGTTAAATCACCACTCCCGCTTACGGGTATAGCTTCACCAAGATATGTGGGCTCAGGTTTTGCAATTACATAAAAGAAATCTTTTACTCTTGCCAATATTTCTCTTAAATCCATACTTTGTTGACCGGCATATTTTCTAGGATTAGAAGCAACACCATATGCCTCTATTCCTAACTTTTCAGCAATATATAATGCACGATACAAATGATATTTCTGCGTTACAATTATAATCTTATCCGCTTTAAAAATATCTCTTGCGCGGTAAAGGCTTTCATATGTAGAGAAACCCGCATGATCCATAAAAATATGATTGGAAACAATATTTCTGTCAATGGCAAATTGCTTCATGACATTCACTTCATCATAATCTTTTCTGCCATGATCACCACTCATCAATAATCTGTCAGAAGCTCCGTTCTCATATAGTTCTATACCTTGTAAGAGCCTATCCTCAAGCATTGCGCTTGGTCTTCCATTATTCCACACCCCGGCACCGAGAACAAGTATACAATCAGCATCTTTTTGGGTTGCCTCATCTTCTGTAATAATTTTATCGCTAACTGTGGATTTAACATATGTATTTATAGATACCAATGTCAGTATACCGGTTAACATTAAGATAAGTAATCCAATTATTAATTTCTTAAGTTTGCTTTTTTTGGTTTTCTTTTTCATGATAGCTCCTATGCTTTAGTAATATATTATCAAAATATCATAACAATCTACAAGTATGTATTACCTATTATACACCAGCTTTCTTTTTAAATTATCCACCTTTTTGTCTGGAATGCAATCATCCAAAAATGCTTTATAGGCTCTTGCTGTATCATCTGATTTTGAAGAAGCAGCTGTAATATTACTTTCTAATTGATTATAATATTTATTTAGTATTTTGCTGCATTTATCTTTAATTTCTTGATAATCTGATATAAAATCATCTATGCTCAGGTCATCGAAGCTGTACTTTGATACAAAGCACATGGCTTCAATTTTCTTTTAATATATTTGTTTTATTTAAAAGAATATTGATCTTATTACCCCAGGGAAGTTTTATTATATCATCAGAGTCTATAGCCTTTGTAAACAAGAGTATTAAAACATATAAACTCGCTCCTGCTAAAACTGCTATAAGAACGCTAATATCGTTAACTAACAAACTGTTCTTAATAAGTATGAATAAAAACTTGTCCGATAAATAAAACAACGAATACGCAACCGAGCCCATTATTACGGAAGCAATGATAGGTCTATACGAAATCGCAGCATATTTCACTGAAAGCCCGGTACTCTTCCTTATAGCGATCTGATTAAGCACACATGTAATAATAAATCCAAGGGTAGAACCTATTACAGCACCTTTAATATTTATACTTGGGATAACTATAAGAAAATAATTGGCGATAAGCTTGAATGTCATGCCAATCAGCATATTAACCGGAGGTATATATGCTTTTCCGATGCCTATAAGAGTTGCCGTTTGAACATAAATTATGGCCATAAATACCATTACCCAAGAACCGATTTGCATCAAATCCGAACCTTGATTTAGTTTTGTAGAGAAAAAAACTAACGTAATAATTGGTTTAGCTAATATGGACAATCCTACTGCAGAGGGTATCGTTATCATAAGGACAACTTTAAAGCTTTCACTTATTTTCCTGTAAAGTAAGGATAAATCCTTTGAAGCACTTGCATATGCAATTGCAGGAATCAATGCTGCCGGTAAAGAAGCTGTAATTGCCAGCGGCAGATTAAGAATCCGTTGGTATTGGTTTGTAAGTATCCCATATAGTTCAGTTGCATGTGAACTGCTTATCCCACCCACAATCATACGGCTAACACCAAATTTCAAGTCAATAATTTCGCTTGCGTTTACGGCAACCAAACCTAATATAGCCGGTAAAGCGTAAGCTAGAATCTGTTTAATTACTTCTGTATTTGTAACTTTGGGACCAATATAATTTGATCTTTTTATTTCATCTATCCTTTGATGCTTATTTTTCTTATAGAGAAAAACCAGAAATAATGCTGCACCTAATGCACCCACGGAGGTTCCAATAGTTGTTCCTGCTGCTGCTATCTTTATGCCATATTTTATTAGGAGTGCAGCAAAAACAACAGTTAATACAGAGTTTAATGCTTGTTCTATAACTTGTGATAATGCGCTGGGTATCATATTTTGTCTGCCTTGATAATAACCTCTAAAAATTGCGGATATAGAAGTAAATAATAAAGTAGGAGCCAGGGCTAATAGCATTAATTTTGCATTAGGTTGTTCAATCTGCTTAGATATCCATCCCGCTCCTATTAGCATCACACTGCAGAAGAAAACTCCTAAACTAATCAGCATTAAGCCCGCAATTCTTAATATTTTTTGTGCCCCTTTATAATCTCCTAACGCAGTTCGTTCCGATATCAATTTTGAAATTGCTACAGGAACACCAGCATTAGATAGCGCAAAAATTAAGATGTAAATCTTATAACCTGCGCTAATAATCCCATTACCATAGTTTCCAACAATCATTGTTTGGATTGGCAAATAGGCAAGAGCCAGAAACTTATTGATAATACCTGCAAGACTTAATATTGCAAAGCCTTTTGTTGTTGTTTGTTTATCATTCATGTTGACCTCTGATGTTAACTATATAAAAAGACTTCATTATTCGACAAATGTGATTTTATCTTTGTCTGGAGCATGGGGCGGTTTTGTTGTATTTGCGTATCCCAATAATACTGAACAACCAAAAGCATAACCGTCAGGGAACCCCAATCGCTTACTAAATTCTTCTGCACGAAGACCGCTGGCGAATGCCAGCCCGGTAAATCCACACATGATGTTGGCTATTCCGAGTGATGTTGCGGCCAGTGTGATATTCTGGCATAAGATACCGCAGTCGATCAGCGCCGGAGCGTATTGCGCCGGATCAATTGGAACTACAATCATGCAAGGGGCGCCATAGAACAGCCTACCACCGCGCTCCATAATTCTGTTATAAGAGGCTTTATCCTCCATGCCCGCAAGATATGACATCCCTTCGGATTCCATGTCCTGTATCAAATTTTTATCTTTTACCACAATAACCCTCCATGCCTGACGGTTCATCCCACTCGGAGCTTGTATTGCAGCTTCGGCAATTGTCTGAAGCATTTCATCCGATGGCATCACATCTTTAAAATCACGGCATGAATACCTCTCAGCTATTACTTTAAGTGTTTCGTTCATTTCAGATACTCCTTTGTTTTTCTTGTTTTATGTATGCATTTTATATATATCTGGTTACAATTTCAATGCCTTTCGCACAACTACTTTGCCTTCTCGTTCGGCATATTTGGTAAATCCGCATTTTTCATACATTGCCAGAGGGCCCCTAAAATCATGGTCAGTGTAAATAAATTTCTTGTTTACATAGGCCTCGACAAAATCAAAACCATCGTCGGCCGCGTCTTTGCAAACATGCTCCAACAATTGCGTGGCTATACCCTTTCTTTGCATCTCCGGTGCAATCACAAAGCAAAATACGGATTTTACCTTGACGTCCGCACGGTATTCCTCTATCGGCCAATATGAACGCAGATAATTGACACAAAGCTGGCAATCTGCGTTGGCGTTACACCATCCCACGATTTCGTTGCCGCGATAAGCAAGATAGCCCTGTAGGCTACCGGCTTTGACAAATTGGATGGCACGCTCCCTTCTTTCCTCCCGTGATGGAAACCAATGATTCCCATTGTCGTAGGAATCGTTGCTACGCCAGGTCACACAATAGCATTTGCGTTCATCTATGTTGACGTCGTGAGGTGTTACATCAAAAAAATGTACATAATCCTCTGCAAGGTCGGGTGTCAGTTTGCGAATTTCAA
>CAYQCA010000192.1:6403-8291 GCA_964415835.1 uncultured Clostridium sp.
ACCTAATTATTGTACATTAACAGTTCCAGCTTTACCTATTAAGGCACCAGGTGTCAATTCAAAAGCCATGCACCATTCAGCTTTTTTTGTTTTGTCAGCAATATGAAATATCCCATATTCGTGAGATGCCTTAAACCCAAACTTATGATAAAAGCCTGGATCGCCACAAAGGAATATAGATGTAAATCCCATATTTTTTGCAATTTGAAAAGCTTCCATCATCATTGCACGAGCAATTCCTCGACGAAAAAAATTAGGATGAACACTTATTGGAGATAGTAAAAGCTCAGTATAAACATTATCAGATGTAGTAATATTTGTTTTATATAAAACAATCTGCCCTATCAATTTTCCATCATCATTTTCTGCAACTAATGAAAGCTCTGGAATAAATGTATCTTTTTTTCGTACCTCATTCAAATAATCCCATTCACCTTCATTAGTTGATGTAGCAAAAGATTTTTTCACAAGTTCATAAACTTCGTCGTAATCTGCAGGTTGTTCTTGTCGTATATTCATATAAGCCTCCCGTACATTATTTTATTATCTCTTCCAGCTCTATTAAACAGTTACATCTATCTTTGATTTCATTTATAAATTCGTTTCTTTTCTTCGGTGAGACTAATGCAGTATCATATTTTCCATACCTAATTTCGATTCGTTTTAAAGAGCACGCTGCCGCTGAAGAAGGGTCATGACTTTCTTTCAATGCTATTATTTTATCATAGCTAATCCTTCCTCTAAATGGACCGCATCTCACATACAGATAACTTTCCCTAAAGATATAATATGTGCCAAACCAAAGATAGGCAAAGAACAAATTGATGAATAATATTATGATAAAGCTTGGTAATAGATGTAACTTATTATTAATTACTACAAAACCTAGTGAAAATAAAGAAGCAATAAGTGGTATCCAAATAACCATCCCCAACCCAATATCCTTTTTTGAATAAAACCTTTTAGAATTTTGCATATGCTTCCATTCCTTTATTTCCATGCTTTTTCTTCTCAACTATTATGAATATTTTCAGTATCAATCATTTAATTACTGAACTACGATAACTTACTTTGCTTTACCTTACTTTGACAAAACAATAATATCAATAAATCCTCACACATTCAACCATAAAATGGAATAAATAAACTATATTTAGACATTATTTTATGTATCTACTTATTGTTTCATCGCTCCAAACTTGAACTTCAATATAACGCTCTGGTCCATATCTCCCATCAGTATTCCATTCCTGTGGTAAGCCGTATTTATCAATTAGTTTTAGAATATCGTTATACGTATAAAGCTGTTTTCTATATTCTTGCCATCATTCACACGGGGACTAAATGTTGAGTGCATATCACCATAAGTAAAGGAAAGCGTTGAATAATCAAATTGATTGGAATTTTAATATAAGCGGGATTTTCGACCCAACTATATAGCCATGAGCAAGCTTATACAACCATATAATGCGGAGCTTTTCTAAATATTTTCCCACCCTTTTCCAAAAATAACCTTCGAGCTATATCTTCATACTCTAAGCGTGTTTCTATGTAACTTTCATTCCTATCCGATGCCATGGCATTGGGCCGTTCATGTTTTATTTTTATTAGAATTTCTTTGGCTTCTTCAACAGTCCTTTGTTCGTGGTTGTGAAGAACAGAACTGCATTCACAAAGTCCGTAAGCTGGTGTATCATCGGCGCGGTTAAAAATAATTTACTAATATTCCCCTATAATTTTCAGTTTATAGTTTACACTATGAATTCAAATGGTATAATATAAATAAGGACGGTGACGCTTGTTGCTGTCAGGTTTTAGAGAGGTTTTTATTTAAAACGGTTTTTTATAAGCCGTTTTTTTCTTTGCGCGCCTATTTGGCGTTTTTTAG
>CAYQCA010000193.1:0-8283 GCA_964415835.1 uncultured Clostridium sp.
TAGCAATACAGTCGGGGATTGATGATATGCAAATAGTTTTATCTGATATTTGGGAGATTTTATTGCCGGCATTGAAGGAAAGTGCTCAAGAGGATAAGGAAAGTCAGGCTGCCCTGGAAGATAAACTTTCCGGCCTAACTTACAGTTTTCCAATAGGAGAGGCTACATCATCAATTGCAAGTGAGATTTCCGGTAAGGAATATAAAACATCAGAAAATATGGCAGGAATTAACAAATTAGCTTTTGATTTTACTGATACAAATAAAGTCACGCTGTATATCGGAGAGAACAACTATACGGCTGAAATAGGTTATAAGAACTGGATTGATGGTCATACGTTTTTCAGTGAAGAGAACGAAAGAACCTCTTCACCCTTATATCATCATATTTCCTGTGCAGGTGCTTGGATTAACGAAAATACTTTTCAATTTGTTATTTTATATAATAGAACTACTACAAAGGACATTTTTGAAGTTAGGTTCCACGAAAAAGGAATTACTGCAACAATTGAACGTAAATTTAACTTCTGTGGTGCAAAGCTTAATATATTTGGTTTTGAGATATAGAACTAAAGGTGCAAATCCTATAACGAGAATAATATATACCAATGAAAATATTCAGTTTTTGCATTAAGATTAAGAAAAAACAATATAAAGGGATGTTGAAAACATGAAATTTGAATTATCTCACCCGGCAGACCAGATTGTAATGATCATGGAAAGAATATACGGGTATGGAATGACAACTACTTCAGGTGGAAACCTTTCAATTAAAGATGATAATGGCGACATTTGGATTACGCCCGCAAGTGTGGACAAGGGATCTCTTACCAGTAAGGATGTTGTCCAGATAAAACCTGATGGCACGGTAATAGGCAAGCACAGACCTTCCAGTGAATTGCCGTTTCACCAGTCTACTTACAGACAAAGGCCTGATGTAAGAGCGGTTTTGCATGCGCATCCTCCTGCTTTAGTTTCTTTCAGTATTGTTAGAAAACTACCGGATACCAGACTTATTCCTGATGCTGCATTCATTTGTGGAGAAATTGGTATGGCTGAGTACGGGCTTCCCGGAAGTGATGACCTTGGGCAGAAAATTGCAAAAGTACTTAAAGAAGGTATCAATACTGTTGTTCTGGAAAATCACGGAGTTGTGGTTGTAGGCTCCGACTTGTTTAAAGCCTTTATGGCTTTTGAAACTCTTGATTTCTGTGCCAGACTGGAAATAGAGGCAAACAGGATTGGAGCACCCGTTTCACTTACACCCAGGTATCTTGAAATATCTAAAAATAAGCAGAACGTTGATATGGAGGAATTTGTTCCGTGTAGTTTCAGCAGTGATGAGAGAAAGGCCCGCAAGGATATGTGTGAATTGATACACAGATCTTATGACCAGAAGCTATTTACCAGTACGCAAGGAACTTTTTCATCAAGATTGGATGAAAATAACTTTATTATAACCCCATATAAGATTGATAGAAAATATATGGATGTCAGTGAGATTGTACGTATAGAAAATGGTAAAAAGGAAGAAGGAAAAACACCAAGTCGTTCTGTTCTTCTGCATAAGTACATATATGAAAAGCACCCGCATATTAATTCGGTTATTATTGCTCATCCACACAATATAATGGCATTTGCGGTTACCAATGAATCTTTTGATTCTCGTACTATTCCTGAGAGCTATATTTTATTGAGGAATATTCAAAAAATACCTTTTGGATCGACATTTATGCAGCCATCAATGGTAGCTGATTTGTTTACTCCAAGCAACCCAATTGTACTTGCAGAAAATGATAGTGTTATAGTTACCGGGAATTCTTTGCTAAATGCTTTTGATAGGCTCGAAGTAGCAGAATACAGCGCTAAGGCATTAATTGCATCAAAAAGTCTGGGACAAGTAGTAGTAATAAATAACGAACAAATCTCGGAGATTGAAAAAGCCTTCAATTTAGCGTAGGTAGATTGACCTTTTCTGAATGTTATTATATAATCCCATTAACGAATTAAATATACCATATTTCTACTGGGTAGTTGACTCCTTTCATGATTCCATATTTACACTGGAAAATTGATGGGAGTGACTGGCCTTTTTTTCTATGCAGAAATTTTGGAGAACAATTGGTGCAATTAACAAAAAGATGAGAGGTAATCATGAAAATAATAATTATCGGAGATGGAAAAGTAGGCTTTAGCCTGGCCGAAAATTTATCAAAAGAAAATAATGATGTAACCATAATAGATAAAAATCCGGAAGCACTGAAAAAAGCAAGTGAGTATCTGGATGTTATGACCATCAAAGGTAATGGGGTAAGTACAAACATTCTAATGGAGGCAGGAGTAAAGGAAGCAGATTTGCTTATTGCTGCAACAACCAGTGATGAGATGAATATGGTATGCTGTCTTACAGCCAAAAAATTAGGGGCAGAACATACAATTGCGAGAATCAGGGATTTAGAATATGCAAATGAGCTTTCTTTACTCAAAAGAGAGCTTGGATTAGATATGGTCATAAATCCTGAACAGGCTGCTGCGAGCGAAATTGCAAGAATACTTAGTTTTCCTACTGCGGTTAATATGGAGCTTTTTGCCAAGGGCCGGGTAGAACTGGTAGAAATTAAAGTAACTGAAGAGGTATCAATTATAGGAATGCAGCTTAAGAATATTTCCAGCCGCATATCCTCCAATATATTAATAGGAGCAGTACTTAGGGACGACAAAATAATAATACCAAATGGTGATTTTGAAATAAGAGAAAATGATACAATCTATATAGTCGGACGCCCGACCCATGTTTTGGAGTTTTGCAAGAAAATCGGTAAATATACTCAAAAAGTAAAGAACGTAATGATAGTCGGTGGTGGAAGAATAGCTTATTATCTCGCCAAGTATTTAGAAGAGGCAGCAATGAAAGTCAAGATTATAGAGATAGACCGGGAGAGATGTGTACAGTTGTCAGAGCTGCTTCCGAATACATTGATTATATATGGAGATGCCTCGGACGATACAGTGCTGCAGTCAGAAAACTTGAGCGATATGGGAGCTTTTGTATCGGTTACAGGAAGAGATGAGGATAATCTGATGTCTGCGCTTCTTGCAAAACAAGCCGGAGTTCCAAAGGTTGTTGCAAAGATTAACAGGATGAATTATACAAGTGTGATAAAGAATATGGGAATTGACAGTGTTATCAGTCCAAGGCTGATAACAACAAACCACATTATCAGATATGTTAGGGGTCTGAAGAACGCAATGGGTATTCCTGTGGAAACCCTTTATAAAATAATCGGTGACAGGGTTGAAGCTTTGGAATTTACAGTTACTAAAAACGCAAGATTTTTAACTATTCCGTTAAAAAAACTAACTCTGAAAAAAGGTGTGCTGATTGCTGCAATTGTCAGAAAAAATGAAATTATAATACCCCATGGAAATGATTATATAAAGCTGGGGGATAGCGTAATTGTAATTACAAAGGACAATAAAATTGAAGACTTAAATGATATTATTGCTTTTGGAGGAATTCCAAATGAACTTTAGAATGATATTCAAAAGTTTGGGAATGGTACTGTGCATTGAAGCCATGTGTATGCTTCCTTCACTCGTAGTTTCCCTGATATATAAGCAGAATGATACCGGGGCTTTCCTGATATCCATATCAATATTACTGCTGGCTGGGCTTTTAATGACAAGGATTAGAGCTATCACTAAACATATTTATGCCAGAGATGGATTTGCTATGGTGGCTTTGGGATGGATACTAATATCGGTTTTTGGAGCCATGCCTTTTATTGTAAGCGGAGCTATTCCATCATTTGTAGATGCATTTTTTGAAGCGGTATCAGGATTTACAACTACAGGCTCAAGTATTTTAAAAGATGTTGAGGTGCTTCCAAAAGGAATTGTTTTCTGGAGAAGTTTTACTCACTGGATCGGTGGAATGGGTGTTCTTGTTCTGACTCTGGCCATATTACCTTCAGCCGGAGCCAATACAATTCACATTATGAAAGCAGAAACTACCGGACCAAATCCGGGAAAGATAGTCCCTAAGATGGGGCAAACTGCAAAAATTTTATATATAATTTATATGGTTCTGACTGCAATTAACATAGTGTTTCTCCTGGTTGGAGGAATGCCACTTTATGACTCTTTAATACATGCTTTTGGTACAGCAGGTACAGGTGGATTTTCCAGTAAGAATTTGAGCGTCGGGGCATATGGCAGTGTATATATTGAAATTGTTATTACTGTCTTCATGCTATTGTTTGGTGTAAATTTTGCTCTGTACTACCAAGCTATCAGAGGAAATTTAAAGTCCATTATAAAGGATGAGGAATTTCGCTTTTATGCAGGGACAGTATTGGCAGCCATAATACTGATTGCTTTTAATATAAATGGAAGAAACGTTGGTTCAATTTGGGAGGGAATCAGGTATTCATCTTTTCAGGTGGCATCTGTCATAACTACAACAGGTTATGCAACAACTGATTTCAATTTGTGGCCGGTTTTCAGTAAAGCTATATTGTTATTACTTATGGTTATAGGCGCAAGTGCAGGTTCTACCGGAGGAGGAATAAAATGCATACGTATTCTGCTTCTCTTTAAGGTTATCAGGAGAGAAATTGCAAAAATTATTCATCCCAGATCAGTGTATACTGTAAAAATCGGTGGTAGAGCCGTAGAGGAAGATACACTTTCGGGAGTAATGGCTTTTTTCTTTTTATATATGGCTATTTTTGCAGCATCTACGCTGGTAGTAGCAATTGATGGCAAGGATCTGGTTACAACAATATCAGCAGTATTATCGTGCATAGGAAATATCGGTCCCGGCCTGGAACTTGTGGGACCGCTGGGTAATTTTTCGGGTTTTTCTGTTCTGAGTAAAGTTGTTCTTTCTTTGTGTATGCTATTAGGAAGAATAGAAATATATCCGATTTTACTGCTATTGACTCCGTCTTTCTGGAAAAGAGTTAATATATGAAAAGTAAAAGCCTCTTTAGCACTTTGTTAGGTGTTATAGGGGCTTTTAAAATAACTGATTTTTATTTGCTCACATTCTTCCATGAACCATCTTTATCACATACAGATTCCGCACCACCATCACGAACTATTTTAGAACCAACTGCGTGCCTTTTGTGATCATATACACAGAAAGGGTCTTTTGCTGCGTATCCGGAAGGTTTTCTGGACACTGCTTTAACTTCATTACCTTCATTTATAATATTTACAGATATACTATCTTGTTCTTTACGGTTTTGCATTTAACCATTCCTTTCAATATCAATTTAGCTTTAACAAATATAAAGCCTAGTGTAGATATGTGCAATTTGGAATAAAATAATTCAAAGAAATAAAAACCAAGAATGGTATATTAATATAATTAATTGTTGTTCAAAAAAAATTAATGAAAATTACACAACTTCTTAAAATTATTTAAGTATAATGTTTATAGAGCGATAAATGTTGGTATAATTATATCGAAAGGAGAGTGTAGCTTTGCTTGATTCTAAAAAATGTTTAGAAATATATGACTTTTGTCAAAAGCAATATGAGAAGCTTGAAAAAAGAGATGGACGTTATAGTCCCAGACATGACAAAGTTGTTATGGATTTAGCAGCTAAGGAATTTCAAATGAGCGAAACTATAATTAATAAGGCTTTTGATTTAGCTGCACAAACATTAAGTAAAAATAATAAAACTAAATCTGAAAAGATAATTAGAAATAAGTTAATCCAAGGAATGATTTAAGATAAATTTGACAGGGTTCATATGACTTTTATGAATCCTGTCAAAATATTATGAATATATTAAATAGATATCAAACACATCCAAAACCATTTGTTAAATCCGTATTACAACTTTGATATTTTCTTGTCAAATATCTGCAGGTTAGATATAATAGACTCATGTGGAAACATTATACAGCAACAGAAAGTTATCATGAGAACAGGGGGTAACCTAAGTTATGGAATACTTTTATATTGTTGTTTTTTTAGTAGGTGTTTTTTATACTTTGGTTTCTTTAATAATTAGCGGCATATCCGGAGGACTTCACTCACATGGCGATGTAGGTGGAGCAAATATAGACGGACATCTTGGCGATACTGGGGGCACTGATGTTGGGCATGTTCATGGTGGTTCCGATATTGGACATATTGGACACGCACATGGAGGACATTTCGATACCGGAGGTGACTTGGGAGAGTTAAAAGGTCATCATGGGTATACCGGACTGGATAACCATGGAGTTTCACATAGCGTGGTATCGTGGGTTGCCATGTTGTTCAATCCTCTTGTAGCAGTTTCGTTTCTGACTGTTTTCGGTGGAATGGGTATAATGGGGATAAATTATTTCAAGTGGAATAGTATCGTGATTTTTATTGTTGCGCTTGGTTCTGGTATTATTGTCTCTGCTCTTCTATACAATTTTATAGCAAAACCAATATATAGAAGTGAAAATACTTCGGACGTATCTAGAGAAGATTTAATTGGAACAACTGCTGAAGTTACAACAGGTATTGTTGCCAACGGATACGGAACTATTAAGTATACTGTAAATTCAATCATTTATACCGCACCTGCGAAGCATATTGAGGATAAGGCTGTTAAACAAGGAGAGAAAGTATTCATATGTAAGATTGAAGCGAATACTTTTTATATAAGTGAAGTATCAAGCATTTTAAACTAAAATAAAAGGAGTGTTGCGAACATGTTTAGTTCAGTGTATGTGGTACCGGTAATTATTGTAGTTGTTCTATTTTTATTGATTTTCAGTTTATTTTCAATGTACAAGAAGGTACCACAGGATAAAGCCCTTGTAGTTACCGGATTCAGAGGTAGAAGAGTTATCACAGGCGGTGGCGGCATTGTTGTACCTATGCTGGAAAGAACTGATAATATTTCATTGGAAAATATGCAAATAGATATCAGAATAGATGGTGCTTTGACATCACAGGGTGTTGGAATTGTTGCTGACGGTGTGGCAGTTGTAAAGGTAAAGTCAGATAGAGAATCCATATTATCAGCCGCAGAGCAGTTCAATACTTCCAAGGGTCTGGATTATATGTTGGGCATAATAGCAAAAACTACCCAGCAAGTACTTGAAGGTAAGCTTCGTGAAATCGTTTCAAGAATGACTGTTGAAGAAATATATAAGGACAGGGAAACCTTTGCATCACACGTTCAAGGTGTTGCAGCTACAGAGCTTCAGAGCATGGGCCTGGAACTGAAGGTTTTAACAATTAAAGACATATCTGACAAGAACGGGTACTTAGAAGCTCTTGGAAAACCAAGAATAGCAGAAGTAAAAAGAGATGCTCAGATAGCTGAGGCAAATGCAACAAAAGAAACAAAAGTTAAAACTGCCGAAGCAAATAGAGAGGGAGAAGCTGCCAGAATTCAATCTGAAACTATGATAGCTGAAGCAAACAAGGAAAAGGAACTGAAGGTTCAGTCATATAATAAGGACCAACAGACTGCAAAAGCGGAAGCCGATCTTGCATATGATATTAAAGCAAATATCGTTAAAAAAGAAGTTGCTGAAACTGCAATGCAGGTTGAAATCGTTAAGAAGCAAAAGGAAATTGAACTGGCAGAACAGGAAGCCTTAAGAAGAGAAAAGGAATTGGAAGCAACAGTCAAGAAACAGGCTGATGCAGATATTTACCAGGCTACAAAGGTTGCTGATGCCAGCAAGTATAGAGAAGTTGCTGCTGCTGAAGCAAGATCCCGTGCTATTGAGATGGAAGGTGAAGCCAAGGCTAAGGCAAAGAGAGCAGAAGGTATGGCTGAGGTAGAAATAATCAAAGCCAAAGGTGAAGCTGAAGCTGCTGCAATGGCAAAGAAAGCTGAAGCATTCAAACTGTACAATGATGCTGCTGTTACACAGATGATTATCGAAAAGCTGCCTGACATAGCCAACGCAATTGCAAGTCCACTTGCTAAAACCGAGAAAATCGTTATTGTTGATAATGGCGGTGAAGGTAAAGGTGGTGCAGCAAAGGTTTCAGGATATGTAACCGACATAATATCACAGCTGCCTGAAACTGTAGAAGCTCTTACAGGAATGAATGTGCTGGATTTATTGAAAAAGAATCCAGGCATAGCAAGTGAATTAAAATCTTCTGGTGTTGTGAATAGTGATTAATATTTATTAAAAATGGGGTGGTTTTCAAAAGTAATTTTGTTAATCACCCCATAATTTAGTCTATTGTATTATATTATTACGGATGCTGTAATGAAAAAGCTTATAATTGCAATGTTTATATTTATGTGAGGACTAAATAGTCCA
>CAYQCA010000194.1:0-8252 GCA_964415835.1 uncultured Clostridium sp.
TTCAATGTTCAAAAAATTCCAAACTCATTTTTTTCATAGCTTAGTTTACACTATCACAATTTAAAAGTCCCAACTTCGTTATTTTTTTGACAATTACATTCTAACCGAAGTCACAAATAATTATCAACATGTATGTGAGAGTACAAATTTCAAAAAAATATTATAGATAAGGGATTATAACCTATATTATTACCTCTGTGTATTTCAACAAGACAAAATGGGGTGTTGCACCCTTATGGTTACAATTTGGATGCTACATGTTGGGTAATTCTACCCGATGACTTGCGATTTGAAGAAATTAAGCGTGAAATCGAAAAGGTTCATGGTCTCCCGGAAGGTTATCTTAATAAAATTGCTGTAGAACTTAAAACTGTAAACTGGAATACAGAGCGGTGGTTTAGAGGAGGACTATGTTTCTTTACCCCTGAACAAAAAAGATTGTTTTCTTATGCTATGTCTTTACCTGAATATGACAATAGGGTCTTTTTTGCAGGAGAACATATATCAGCAAACCATCGGTGGGTTCAAGGAGCATTAAAAAGCGGAATGGAAGCAGCGAATGAATTAGCAAAAGCTTGCGTCTCGTGTTTATTCCACAAATCACGTTAATTTGTTACTCTGTTCAAGCTGTAAAAGCTTTTCTTTCATATCAATTCCACCCGCATATCCTACAAGAGAACCGTTTGCACCTATGACGCGATGGCAGGGAATAAGCAATAGGATTGGATTTTTATTGTTAGCCATCCCGACCGCACGGCTTGCTTTAGGGTTGCCAATCGCTTTTGCTATTTCCTTATAGGTTCGTGTTTCACCGTAGGGGATTTGGCAAAGTGCATCCCATACATTCCTTTGAAACTGCGTACCTTGTGGGGCAATACGAATGTCGAAATCCTTCCGCCTCCCTGAAAAATATTCATTAATCTCAAAAGCAGTCTTGTCTGTCAATTCTGTCCTTTTCTCTTTAATACCACACATTTGGTTTCCGAACTGAACAGCTACAATTGCAAAACCGTTGCATACAATGGTAATTTGTCCAAAAGTAGTATCATATACACCGTAAAAGCTATTTTCTAATAACGAGGGCTTCCCTTTATGATTTCTGTATTCTTTTGGCGTTATACCCGTATTTTTTCTGAAAAAGGTAAAAAATGCAGACAGACTTTCATAGCCGAGAGAATAAGCAATATCTATAATAGACAGAGTTGAATGTTGCAGTTGCTGCTTGGCATTTTGTATCCTTATATGATTTGCATATTCAGTCGGAGATACACCATATTCTTGTTTGAATATTTGCGCGATTCTGCGCTTCGATACGCCCAGTTTTTGAAACTCGTCTGCTAACTGTTGCTTTTCAGAATGGTATTGCTCAATCACATTTTTTGCTAATATTGCAACATCTGTTAGCGGCTGATAATCAAGTAACTCCGGGCGGCAACGCTTGCAGGGGCGAAAGCCTGATGCAATTGCATCCTCACGGCAGTCAAAAAACATGACATTTTCTCGAACCGGCTTTTTGGATTTACAAGAAGGACGGCAGAATATACCTGTTGATTTGACTGCATAATGAAACAAACCATCTACATCAGCATTATTACCAATTACCGCATTCCATCTCTCGTTATCTGTCACTTTAGTACCTCCTTTTGCAGAGCATATCATGCATTCGCATCGACGCTTTTTCAGAAATTAATTATATCAGATTAAAGATTGGAATTCGTTCTGTATTTGTACATTAAATTTTCAGCACTATTTAAAAATTATATAGATAATTTCTATTCACAATAAGGGGAGCTTATTATTTTCTGAAACGCTCTTCTTCGAATTTGTGCATTCGTTCTTCATAATCATTCAGTTTCCAGTCCAGCCTAGCCAATACGTCATTCAGCTCCTTGATGCGGTCCACAATCTGCTCCCGCTGCTCAATGAGGAGTTTTTTTCGTGCTTGAATGGTTTCCGCTCCTTCATGAAACAGCTTGACATACTCAATTAGTGTTTCGACTGATACGCCGGCTGCTCGCATGCATTTTATATAATCAACCCAGTGGCAATCCTCCTCAGAATAATCCCTTATGCCTCCGGATGTTCGACGAACATTTGGCAACAATCCTAAACGCTCATAGTAGCGCAGAGTGTCAGCTGTCAAACCATATTTTTTCGCGACTTCAGCGATCGTCATCGTGTTTTCACCTCCTTGGCTCATATCAATACATTATACTCCTCGTCAGTCGCAGGCTCAAGCCATTCGTTGGAACCTTTTGGAAAAATATCGATCCTTACAGGCACATCCTGTAAATGCTTTCCACATCTTTAGGAGTCAAGGACTTGTATCCATGCATGACATTACCACCGCAAGCATTCTTAGCCATAGCCTTGAAGTTTGTTTCATCAATGCCTATTTCAGTCAGATTACTCTGAAGGCCGAGGGTATTGAACAGGAATTCACCCAGGCTGCTAATCGCCTTTTTCGCACCTTTCATATCAGAAAGTGACGCATCGATTCCGAATACATTGACACCGAATTTTTTGAACTGGGGGGCATTGGTTTCATCCAGAATGTACTCCATCCAGCGAGGAGTCAGAATAGCCAGTCCAAGACCATGAGTGATATCATAATAGGCGGAAAGCTCATGTTCCATGGCATGACAGCTTGCTGCCTGGCCTCCGCCCGTTTGCAGGAAACCGTTTAAGGCCCAGGAGGAAGCCCACATGAGATTAGCGCGTGCCTCGTAATTAGTAGGGTCCTTCACAGCGACTGGTGCATACTTGACAACAGTTTTGATAATATCTTCCATAATACAATCAATCATATCCATTTTAGGAGACTTGGAAAAGTAAAACACATCAAAAACGTGCGATAAGATATCCGCTCCGCCACAGGCAGTCTGGAAAGCATTTGCAGTATAGGTAACGGTTGGATCGAGGAATGATACTTTTGGCTGAAGCAGCGGATGAAACAAACCATATTTTTCATTGGTATCCATATTGCTGATGACACCGCCAGAGTCCATTTCCGATCCAGTTGCAGACAGTGTTAATACTGAAAAAACAGGTAATGCTTTTGTTATTGGGACCTTGTAAGTTACCAGATCCCAGCTGTTTCCTTCATAAAATGCAGCAGCAGCGATGACCTTAGTGCAGTCGATGGTAGAGCCTCCACCCACAGCTAAAAGAACATCGATACTCTCTCTTCTGCAGATCTCCGCACCCTTGTTTACAGTTATATGACGGGGATTCGGTTCGATGCCGGCCAATTCAAAAACAGTCAGTCCAGCTTTTTTTAACTCATCCATAACCCTTTCATAAAGGCCGATTTTCTTTATGGAACCGCCGCCATAGGTCAAAAGGACACGATTGCCAAATTGTTTGAGTTCTTTACCTAAATGCTCCAGTTGATTTTCACCAAAATAGATTTTGGTTGTGTTTTGAAAAGTAAAATTATACATGTTTCTATTCCTCCTTGTTTTTTTATAGTTCAGCCAACGGCCATCTTCTATCAGGATAGTTTTATTAATTATTTCCTTCTAATTTTTATTTGAGAATTATCACTATGGTCATAGTCTATACCTTGGAGTTAACTCCAAGTCAAGAGGAATATTTTAAACTGTTCCGGAAACAGATATCAAAATGATATGCTACCCCTATATAGGACAATGAAATATAAGAAGTCCTATATGGGGGTAGCATATCATATCAAAACCTGTTACCTTTATTATGCCTTAGATCTATTCTTAAAATTTACTGATTTATGCATTAGTTCAATACTGCAATTCCGATATTCAAATATGTAGCAAAGAGAATCCAAAGGAAATATGGCAGCATCAGGTATCCTGCCACTTTTTTTATCCGGTAAAACCATATCGTAGTGGTCAAAACCAAAACATCTAATATAAGAATAACTGCAAAGGCGATCCAATACCACTCAAAACGAAAAAAAACTATTGGCCAGAGAAAATTTACAAACAGCTGCATCCAATATAAAGTGATTGCTTTTTTACGATCAGGTGTAGGCGGAGACTGGTAAATTATATACGCCGCAATCCCCATCAAAAGATAAAGTATAGGCCAAATCACGCCGAAAAGCCATCCCGGAGGTGACAGAGGCGGTTTTATAAACGAGCTGTAAATTTGTCCTGCGTTTCCGGAAAACAAGCTACTAAGCATACCTATAAGCTCTGTGGCCAGTACAATAACGAAAAGTTGAAACCAATCAATCTTTTTAACCATAAAAATGTACCTCCACATTATTATATGCTGAAGCTTCTTAGTTTATTTGTTTATTTAAGCCCATTTATTCTAAATAAGTCTGTCTTTTCGGAAGACTGCCGTAATAAAACGCCATGAAGCCTTTCTATTTGTCAACCAAGTGATTTGAGCGTTATTTTTGGTGTTACTGAGTATTCTCGGTATAAAAAATTTTGCAACCGTTTCGGGTTTGTCTGCTATTATGTTGAACAGCTTTTTAAACTTTTTGTCCGATATGACCTCAGACTGATCTCCATCAGGTGTTTTTGTTATAAAATCGGTCAGCATCATGCCGGGAGATAATCGGCCAGCTATTACACCGGTACCCTTCAGTTCCTTGGCAAGCCCTTTCATAAAGTATGTTAATGCGCACTTGGTGGTACCATACAGTATTGTTTTAAGCTGTATCATATTGTTGGAGCCCAGACCCTCCATGCTGTATATAGCACCATGCCCCTGTTTTAACATTCCCGCTGCCGAAATCTGTGAACCGTATATCATGCCGGTAATATTGGTCATAATAACGTTTTCGGTGTAAGCTTCACCTGTCTGCCACGCAAACAGGTGCGGTGTGTTTTGCCCCGCGTTATTAATCCATATATCTACCCCGCCCCACTGTGACATAGAAACGTCCCATAGGTTTTGCAGACTTGCTTTTTTCTGAACGTTGCATGGGACATAGATGTATTTCCCCTTAAAATGATACAATGCGGTATGGGTTGCTTCTGGCAACACTTCACCCCTGCCAGACAGTGTAACATTACATCCGGCTCGCAGAAACTCTGTTGCCATAGATAAACCAATTCCGCGTGTACTGCCTGTTATCACTACGTTTTTCATAAATATCCCTCCGCTACCTTGCGTTCAGCCATTTGAGTATGGGCTCTAGATTTTCCTCTTTTACACCGTCAAAACCGTTTTCAATGGTAGTGACCGCCTCTTTGGTTTTTTCATCTTTGTCCTGGCGGCTTTTCAGCATCTTTACGAACATGGACAGCATGAGTTTATCCATGCCCTTTAACTCTTTCAAAGGGAAGCATCCGCCGCGCAGATAAAAAAACGGTATGGCTTCAAGCTTGTTCCTTGCGATAACTGTTTCGGTATCAGGCTCGGCAGTTCGTCCGGTTCCTGAGCCGCAAACCGCTTTGACGTTATATTTGCGTAATTTTTGAAGGCCCTGTATCTTTCCGACTTTCATCCAGCCGAGAAAAATGGTTTCTTCATCCTGGCTAACCTTCGAACGTTCTTTTGTTGAAAAAACCTTTAGCCCGGTCTTTTCGGCAAGCATATCTGCATACCTCTTAGTGAAACCTGTTTTTGATTCATAAACAATTATCATCAGCATCCTCCTTTAAATTTTTTGAGTTAAAATTAGAATTTTCTAATTTAATGGTATTTCTGTGTATTCCATAATATGGTTATTCCATTATAGTCACCTTTTCATTCAAAAAGCAAGAATGATTTTTGTGTGCTTACCTAGCTGTAACAAGGGTGGCCATTCTGCATAGCATTCACCTTAACCCTTAATAAATTTTATAATCTTTTTTGTCTCAGCTGCAGGATTTAACCTATAAATCTGTTCCGTTATTTTTTCTGTGGCTTGCTGTTCATTAATTTTATCTGCTTTTTCAATTATGTCCTTACCAAAGTATCTTTCAACCGTGCAGAATACTGTGGACGACCAGCCATACTCCTCTCCCTTTTTGGATAGCTTTTGCTGCCTTCCGCACATTGTCAGGTACATTTTCATTTGCAGATCAACCAAAGCTCTGTCAAACTTGGAGGTATCCTCTTTCAAAAAGCCGCCAATTTGTTTGATTGCATGAAGCGATAAGGTTTCATATTCGATGATAATGTCATAAATACGCTTAGCAAAGTGACTCATCGTACCATCCGAGTATTCGTCCATAAATTTATTGCTGCCGCGCCTTACTGCTAAAAAGTATGGGTACCATTCTTTAGTGATAAAACCGCTTTTTTTGCAAAACAGCTTTGCATAAGCAATATCGTCACGTTCGTCCAAAACACGGATACGCCACTCCCAAGGATCGGTTTCCGGATCGCCGGTATGCCAGCGAACCGGTGTGTCATAAGGCGGCGCTTCATTCCAGTTCCATGAAACCGCCGAAAAAATTCCCTCGCTGTTTCCACCGCCCATTGAAAAGCCTGCATCAAGAAGTGAACTTACAAAATCGCTATAATTTTTAATCATATTTCCGCTCCCTTACCCTGTTAAGATATTCCATAATATTTGTTTCTTCATATTGATTATAAGTAAATCCAAAGTGTTTACCAACTGGTGGCGCAATGATTCTAAACAGTTCGCAGGCATTAAATATTGCTGTCCACAAATCATTATAATCACTGCCGGAATAGGTTTTTGTGAATAAGGAATAGATGGTTTCCGGCAAATACTTTTTATAATATTTCCCGCTCATACCAACTGAGACCAAAAAGTCCGTATTTATACCGATAAACCAGTCAATCATTTTTGTAAGATCGTCTCTGACCACAGAATTGTACATCCACATTGCATAGGGGAGCTGGTCCCTTATGATGCCTTTGGCAACATTTTGAAGACACCACCAAAAATTATTACAGCAACTTTTGAATTGAGGTGCTTCCGGTATTTTGACATAATAGTCTGAATCGTTTGTTGTAGGAATTTCCGGAAGACAATGATCTTTATCTAAAAGCGGGACAGTTAGTGAATCTTTTATATACTCTTTGAGCGCAAATTCTTTTGTCCGAATATGTAAATCTATGCGGTTTCCGTCTTTAAAAAGCATCAGCCAGGTATAGTAGGTTTCAGGGGCTTCTCTGTTCGGCTCTTGAATAATGGCCGGTTCACCAAAAATTATTATCCAGTTCCTATCATTCAAAAACGATTTGGTTTCTGTCACCATGAATACAATATCATAATCCTGGTATATATCCTTGCTGACATTGGGATTCGCTCTCGAACCATTCATATAGACAGCTCTTATACGCTCATCATTATTGGCAACGCTTAAAATCAAATCAAACATTTCTTTTTCTGTCCGCATTATAAATCCCCAACTTTCATTTCCATTTGATAATAATCGATAAGGGTACCATTTGAAGCTAACTTTTGCCCTTCTTTACATATATTAAAGCCACATTTTTCATAGCAATATCTTGCTCTCAGATTGCTTTTTCGAACATTCAGCCTGACATTTTTAAAGGAGATTCTCTGTTTGGAAATTTGGATTGCTTCTCTAATTGCATTAATTCCTATGCCCTTACCTCTATACTGCTCTTCTGAAATAAAAATACCAAGAATCATCGTATCTGATTCTGAATTGTCTTTTTCAAGCCAGACAGCACCAATCTCACGAATATCTTTTTCAATGATGTACCAGCATACTTTCGATGTATCATAGTCTGCCACACTGCTGTTGTTTGGACACAGTCTACTTAAGTAGCCGATCAGCTTTGAATCATTTTGCCAAACTTTATATTTGCTTTCATCAGATTTTACAATATCTCTTAATTTAATCATTTAACTGGCTCCATCTTATATTTTATTTATCACATTTTCATTCGCTTGCCACCACTATTTGTATTATAGATTCATCAACGGATAAACCAGTATTTTAATTATAAAGATATCGAGAATGTATGTTGTCTTAATTAGTATTCTACATTATCCAAAAAAATCCTGTGAATCTTTTATCCATTTTTTAAAGTATGGTATTTATAGGTGTTAAACTATAAAGAAAAGGTTGCTACAAAAAAACAAAATTTTGTAGCAACCTTTTCTTTTTGGTGGAGCATAGGGGACTTGTGGCATGCTTCGCATACCGTGACGTCGCCCACCATTCGCTCAACGCTCATGGTACCGGGCTCCTATACTCGCTACAAAATAGACATTTAGGCTATTTTGCTTTACGCTCGTGCCCTCTCGGGTTCAAGTCCCTCGCAACTAATGCTGAAGGGAGTGTTGCAAAACTACTTTGAAAAAGTAGTGAGCGATGCTCCTTTTTCTT
>CAYQCA010000195.1:0-8075 GCA_964415835.1 uncultured Clostridium sp.
CATGGTGGATGACCTGATTGAAGCACACGGGGATTGGCTGCCAAAATACAAGTAAAACTACATTTTTGAAGAAAATATTGAACAGATTATAAAGATGGGGCTGTCGCACTAAAATAAAAATTCGTGCGAGGCTCCTTTTGTATTAGGAAAATAAAAAAATTTGATTAAATCAGGCATGTTTCTCGACAGAATGCCTGTCTTTTATGTAACAAAAATTATACCTAACA
This sequence comes from uncultured Clostridium sp., assembly GCA_964415835.1. Lineage (GTDB taxonomy): Bacteria > Bacillota > Clostridia > Acetivibrionales > DSM-1351 > Ruminiclostridium. The sequence continues at coordinate 228 of CAYQCA010000195.1, forward strand.
ATACTATGTAATATAACGAGGCGATGCGTTATAAACATTATGGGGGGGGTATTTTTTTGAATATCTATTGTTTTGGATTGGGCCATATAGGTTTGCCTTTGGCTTGCCGGATAGCTATGTCAGGAAATGAAGTATATGGTATTGATATTGATTCTGAAAAAATTTCACAAATAATGAATGGCAGCATAAATATTGAAGAGTACAGCAACGGCATTCATATCTCAACATTAGCAAAAAACCTTATCCAAACAAAAAATATGCATGCTAGCACCGAATATGAACGAGTGGATCAGACGAAGGCTGTATTTATAATATCTGTAGGTATTGCGGATAAGTCGGATGGAACTAAAGATATAAGGCCCATATTATCTGTCATTGAAAAAGTAATGCCACATTTAGTTTCTGATGATCTTATTATTGTACGAAGTACCCTGATTCCCGGAACTTGTGAAAATGTGATACTGCCTTTACTCCAAGAAGCCGAAGTGCCTGTTTACTTTGCATATTGTCCAGAGACGCTGATAGAAACCCGTGCATTTGAAGAGCTCGAAGAAAATGAACGTATTATTGGGGCAATTAATGATGAGAGCTTTGAAGCGGCAAAACAATTTTTCAATTCGCTGAGTCTCTGCAGCGTTAAGCGATCCCCTGATATAAAGACCGCTGAGATGGCTAAAATAGTCCAGAATATACATAGGGATGTAAACATAGCATTTGCCAATGAAATTTCAGATGCAGCATTGAAGCTGGGTATTGATTTCTATAATCTGCAGGAATTGGTTAATACCAACCCGAGGGTTAACCTGCTATCTGCCGGCCCTGGTGTAGGTGGATACTGCCTGCCAAATGCCTTGGGCTATCTCAAGCCTGCCTTAACAGGTGGAAAATTATGTAGACTCAACATATCGGAAACAGCCAGGAATCAGAATAAAAACAGGCCTGTTCAAGTACTCGAATTAATTAGTCAAGCCCTTTACGATATAAATAAAACTGTTAATGGTTCTATTATTGCTGTAGCAGGATTAGCCATGAAGGATTTTTGTGCTGACTTAAGATTCAGCCCATCACTTGATTTAATTGACTTGCTTTTAGAGGAAGGGGCAATAGTAAAGGCATATGATCCATTAGTTTCTCGAATTTATGAATTCCAGACAGAGACCTTGGAGGACTGTTTAAAAAATTCTGATTGTCTGGTAATTTTAGCAAAGCAAAAAGGTTTGGTCTATACCAAGGAGATGCTTGTATCACTAATGAGTAATCCTTCAGCTATAGTTGATACAAGAAATGCCATTAGTATTCAGCCAGGGTTAATGGTATATAAGCTTTGATGAAAGGTGACAAGTATGGGATTGATTAAATATAACCGGAATTATGAAAAGTATGCTGAATCGGCACCTGAATCTGCTGACAGACCGGTAAACATGCCGGAAATAAAAATAGCAGCGATTATTAATACTTCTACTTTCAGCTCATTAAAGGCAGAGTGCTGCCTCCTAGCTTTAGATGAAAATAATTATATTGATATTATACAAAATAACAAGGTGGATTTACTGCTTGCGGACCAGGACGGGATAAACGACTATCTACCTGAAACTTTGGAATTGTGCATTAAATTTAATATACGCCGAGTGTTCTGGGATACTGGAGAGGCTAAACTTTTTTATAGGCATAATGAACTCTTAAGGTATTTTGATTACATTTTTACTATAGATCCCGAAAGAATAGACGATTATAAAAAGGTGGCAGGGCATGAGAATGTTTATTTTCTGCCACTTGGAGTTCAACCCATGATTTATAATCCGGCAGAAAAATATATAATGAATAAAGAAGAAATTATTGCCAAAGGCTCAAGCTTAGAACTACACAGAGTAATGGGTTCGCCATACAAAATATATGATATATTATGCAAGAAACCGGCTCCTGAAGAGGTTTTTCAATTGCTGGCATCGGGAGTTCCGTTAGTAAGTCCATATTCACATGCTCTGGAAGAACTTTTTCCCCAGGCAGTAAAACTATACAGATCTGAAGGTGAAAAGGTAGAGATATTCTCCAAGCTGTTGAAAGACAAAGACATTATAGATAAAATTTCAGTTTTGGGACAGAGATGTATACTCAATTCACATACTTATACCCATAGACTGAATACCATACTTCTAAAAATCGGGTTGAAGGAAGCATCAGCGGAATTGCCCGGAGTAACCATGGTAACATGTACAAACAGACCTGACTCTATGGAGAATGTATTTAAAAATTATGAATGTCAAACCTATCAAAACAAAGAGCTGATAGTTGTTTTAAATAACAATAAAATGGATTTGGAAGAGTGGAGAGACAAAGCCCAGCAGTACGAAAAGGTACAGATATTTCAACTTGACGAAAAAAATCCCCTCGGTAGATGTCTTAATCTAGCCATTGATAACAGTACTTTTCCTTATTTCTCAAAGTGTGATGACGATAATTACTACGGGCCCGACTTCCTGGCAGATTTAATGAATACCTTTAAGTATGCAAACACTGAAATTGTAGGCAAATTAACTTACTACTGCTATCTTGAAGGCTCTCATATTCTTGCCATAATGTGCCCGAATATGGAGTACCGGTACGTCAATATGCTTTCAGGTTCAGCTCTTATTATAAAAAGAGAGGTGTTTGATAAAGTTAGGTTCAGCGATAAGCGTGCAGGATCAGACACAGTATTCCTAAGGGAATGTATCAATAATGGAGTTCGTATGTTTTCCTCTGACCGCTTTAACTATGTATATAATAGGCACCCATCACAGGCAAACCATACATGGAAAATGGATGATGAGGTTTTCTTGAGAAGCTGTAAATTTGTTGACGTAGTTGATGATTTTATAGACAGAGTGACGGTATAGTCAAATTAACTTTAAATAACTTTGGTAAAGCGGGAGCAGGCATTTTTCCATATTAAAGTTTTTGAGAATATGCTCCTGTAAAAAGGGTTGTTTATTATGAGTCAGTCCTGACCGGATTGTATTACAGATATCTGAATAGTCATATGGATTACAGTATAGTGCCATATCTTTAAAATATTCCGCTGTACTTCCCTCTGACGTGGAAATAATATTGCATCCACAGGCAGCTGCTTCAAGGTTTGATAAACCCGGTGTTTCCACAAAGCTGCAAAGTGTATGCAATTTGGCGGTTCTATAAAGCTGCATTAATTTTTTACCAAGGACAAATCCGGTATACATCACGTTTTTGAATATCAGGCATTTTTGAAGATACTCTTTATTATAGGCTTCTCCTGCCAGTATAAGTTTTTCCCCTAACTCATTACAGGCCCGCGCCAGTGCAAACTGATTTTTACGGGGACAAATACGGGCAACACAAAGTATAAAACCTTTTTCGTCAGAGTATTCTTTTTCACCTCTCGGCGTGTCTGATAAAAAAGAATCAACGCAATTAAATACTACAGTACTTGGGATATGTGTACCATAATTCTTCTGTAATAAATCCTTTTCTATCAGGCTGGATGGATATATCATACTGCAACCGTTTAGAATCTCCCTTCTGAACGGCTCATATTTTTTCCAAAGCTCGATATGATTTTTACTTTTTGTATAGTTAAAATACTTGCTTAAATCCCAATATATAGGGGTGATTACTATTGGCCTGGTACTTCGTCTGGCTGTTTTGAAATATTCATAGGTCTCGCTTATTCGGGTTAAATTAAACAAATGAATAATATCATACGTAGAGTAATCTTTTATTTCACCGCTGTTTATAGTAACATCAACCCCCAAACTGCGCAGGAATTTTACCGAGTTCAGCAGCTGGACTGTGTCACCTCCCAGATTGCTGAGGTAATTTGGGCGTGTACAAAACAATACTTTCATAAGCTCACCCTTTTAATAACACATTGGACTCAATTACATATAATATACTATATCCTTACATTTATATTAGTTGGGGGTTAAAGTAATGAATGAATATGAATGCAATAAAGGTTTAATTGCTTTCGAAATTCTTGATCAGTGCCGGCTAAAGGAGTGCCTTAATAAAGGTCCTGTAATTTCGGCAGAAAAATGTATATGTGTTCTACTAGAGCACAAACAAGAAAATGATTTTGGCAGGATTATACTACCTGATAGGCCTATATATTTACCCGAATCAGTCTTTAAGGTCAAAATAGAAAATGATAGCCTTAAAATAACAAAATTGAGTATAGCTGAGGTATCCCCATCAAAATTAAAAAAAGGCCACTGGGATATAGAGATATGCTTTACATTTATATTCAAAATTCAACTGTTTGATTTTAATATGAGAAGTATAAAAGTCTTGTGTAAAACGCATGAGAGTAGCAATTTAAAGGAAGATGATGGAATCAAAGATTATATACTAGGAACAGTTGACTATTTTCACACTGTTACATTATGTGGTCGCCAACCGGAATTTCCCGTAATGGCCTCTGATATTTTAAAGCTTAATGAGTCACTGGCAAAAAATGCGCCCCATGTACTGGTAGAAGCCAAGGCATATTTTATTGATGTTACAAAAAAAACTCCGGAAGATGCGTGTCTTTACGAGGAAGTGCTAGATGACATTTATGACGAACCTGTTATATATATTTATATTACAATCGGTATTTTAATGTTAGTAAAACTTTTCAGGCTTGCCAGTATGCTTGTCTATTCCAGTGAGTACCCTGAAGTCGGAACGTGCTGCAACAGTACTGATAATGAGTGTTGTTTGTTTAATAAATTGGAATTTCCTTTTGATGATTTTATGCCGCCAAGCAGGCTGGAGGATTAATGATGAACAGGTATAGCAATCTTTTGTATAAAAGAGGTTTTTTATTGACAGATATAAAGAACCCCTCCTTTGACGATGTTGTTTCGCAAACGGTATTCAAAACATGGTCTTCTATAGATATAGGGGAATACCGGCTGTTTTACGACCCGGATGTACTAATAGGTTTTGCCGGTCAGGATGATAATATTTTGGTAATTGCGGGATTGGTGCTGAATCCGTTTGATGGCAGCTGCGACTCGGATGATATAGCAGGAAAGCTTTTATCTTATAAAGCAGTTTCAGAAAATAGGTTCTTAGAATATCTCAATCAGTTGTCGGGCAGGTTTGTTATTATCTCAAAACAAAAAGAAGCAGTTGAAATATTTAATGATGCATGTGCAACCAGAACTGTATTCTATGATAAAAATAGTATAAATACGGTTATATCTTCACATGCCACAATGATAGCCAGCCTTATGAACTATGAGCTGTCACCGGAGGCAATTTACTTTTTTTATAACCGAAATTATAAGGATGCCGTAATGAAGAAACTACCGGGATTAATGTCCCCATATAGTGATGTATTCATCCTTACACCCAATACCAAATTAATTTGGCCTGAACGCAGGATCGAAAGGATATTTCCGCTGAAAGACAATACGGTTTGCGAAAAGTACGGGGAGCTTGAGCAGGAAGTGTCAGATTTAATGATTTCACAGATAGAATTATTAAACAGTAAAACTAAAATAGCTATGTCTCTCACTGCAGGTATGGACAGCAGACTTTCATTGGCAGTCTCAAAAAGTATTTCAAAGGAAATTGAGTATTTTACCTTTTTAACCAAACATGAATTTCACATAGAGGATGTAAAAATTGCCAGTGAGATGTGCAGAGAGTTCCATTTGCCACATAAGGTATATGAATGGAAACCTGAGTATTCTGAAGGGGTGGAGGAATTTAACTACATATGGGAGAAGAATCTGGGCATAAGAAGAGGTGTCATGTGGCTAAACAAAATATATGCCGATTCCTATCCGAAAGATAGAATCCATTTACGATCAAATATTGCCGAAATTGTTAAAGCAGACTCGGAAGGATATACTTATAATAGACTCTCAGCAGAACAGCTGGCATATCTTTATACTACAACCCCGATGAATAAAGATCCCAAAGTCATAAAAAAGTTCGCTGAGTTTATTGAAATAACAGGATTTACAGAACAAAACATGTATAACTATGATTACAGGGATTTATTTGAATGGGAATATAAGATGTGTTTATGGCATAGTTGGCTGCTTTTAGAAAGTGATATGTCACATGATACTTTTTTATTATATAATAATAGAGAGATCCTTGCGAAAATGCTTTCGCTGCCATATGAAGACAGACTTAGCAAAAAGATATTCATCGGGCTGATAAAGAGACTTTGGCCGGAGCTTTTGAAATATCCAGTAAACAAGACATATTATTAGTAACATAGAGGAGTTTTTAATCCGAATGAAAAACAAAAGTAACTTTGAAACAAAATGGCACAAGCTTGATAATACAGCTAATATATTTCCGATAATTTCAAATAAAAATTATAGCAGTGTATTTCGGGTATCTGTTGTTCTTAAGGAAGAGGTAAAGTCCGATATACTCCAAGCGGCTTTAGTCAAAACGCTGCCGCTTTTCTCTTCCTTTCGGGTAAGACTCAGACGCGGTGCTTTCTGGTATTATTTTGAAAACAACAAAAGACAACCTGTTGTTGAAAAGGAGCAGACTTATCCATGTGCCTTTATAAACCCTAAAATCAATAATCTTTTTTTATTCAGAGTATCTTACTTTAAAAGTCGCATTAACCTTGAAGTATTTCATGTAATAACAGATGGCACGGGGGCACTTAAATTCTTAAAGTCTTTGACATATAACTATTTAAAAATAGCTCATGAAAAGGAATTGTCAGATACTGCTTTAAAAATGCCAACAGTGGACGTCCTATCTGACATTGAGGACAGCTATCATAAAAACTATAAAAAGCTTCATTACGCTAAAGGTAAATCAAAGAATGCTTATAAGCTGCGGGGAGAAAAACTTCCGATACTGACAATGAGCGTTATACATGGCTCATTAAATGTTTCGGCACTGTTGGAGGTATGCAAATCAAAGAATGCAAGTATTACCCAGTATACCTCCGCTTTAATCATTTGGTGTATTTATAAAGAATACTTGAATGAGCAACCGGAGAAAAAGCCTATTCAAGTTAATATACCGGTGAATTTGCGCCAGTTTTTCAACTCAACCACTGAAATGAATTTTTTCTCCTATATAAATGTTGGACTTGCTATGTCAAAAAGCAATTATACTTTTGATGAGATACTTACTATAGTAAAAGAACAATTCAGGGATCAGCTTACAAAAGAAAAGCTGTCTGGGATAATATCTTCAAATGTTGCTACAGAAAGAAATGCGTTTGTTCGTTTCGCTCCTTTGGTTATGAAAAATGTTGGTGTAAAGATAGCATATATAAACTCGGCAAAAGAAAACACAGTAGTACTTTCAAATCTCGGCAGGGTTGAAGTACAGGAGGAATTCCGCCAATATATAGACTCCTTTAACGCAGTAATAAGTGTGTCAAAAGCAGAGCCAATAAAGTTATCGGTCTGTTCCTTTGAAAATAAATTGGTATTTACGTTTACATCCATATTAAAAGAAGCTTATTTACAAAGGACATTCTTTAGGCATCTTGCCAGTGAAGGTGTAGATATTACAATAGAAAGCAATGGTGTTTATAATGAAAACTTGTAAGAGATGTAACATTAATATAAAGGACAATACAAATATTTGTCCGTTGTGTAAAACGGTACTTACCGATCATGAGGGCGAAGAAGTACAGGATATATATCCGGAGATAGCGGTAACCCCTCATAAATATGATATTATAAAGAGGAGTATGCTCTTTTTATCTGTATTAGTGGCATGTGCATCAATTATTACTAACTACCTAACCTACAACGGTGTACTTTGGTCATTGATTACAATAGCGGCTATTATTTATTTATGGATAATTATGGTCTACTCAATAAAACGTAATAGAAATATTGCGTCACAAAT
>CAYQCA010000196.1:0-8066 GCA_964415835.1 uncultured Clostridium sp.
GGCGATATATTAATTTGAAGTGTTTTTCTTTCACATTATGGGGGGTTGATTTCATTGAAAATAATCGTTGTAGAGGATGAGGCTGTCATTCGCAAAGGCATTATAAATAAGGTGAATTGGGAAAAGTGCCAGGTAAACCAAGTCCTTGAAGCAGATAATGGTGAAACCGCTTATGAAATTATTGTAAAGGAAAAGCCAGATATTGTCCTCTTGGATATATGCCTTCCCAAATTAAATGGAATAGAGCTTTTAAAAAGAATGAGACTTGAAGGTATTCGCTCCAAAGCTGTTATTCTCTCGGGGCACGATGAATTTGAATATGCCCAGCAGGCAATTACCTATGGGGTTGAAAACTATTTGCTGAAACCCAGTTATGCCGGTGAAATTGAAGAAATAATTTCCAAAGTAAGTTCAGAAATAATATCCGACTCTGAAAAAGAAAAAAAAAATGAAGAATTAAAGAAAAGACTTGAGGAAATGATTCCGTTTTTTAAATCGGGATTAATTAATAATGTCATTACCAGCAATATAACTAGTGAAAATGATGTTATTAATCTTTCAGCATATTTAAACATAGACATAAAAAGTGAATTTTATATTGTTGCAGTCTTACTTCTTGGCAGCCTTCCTGGCTACTCCGGCAATATGGAAAAGGAACTGATCAGCAAAATAGAGATTTCTCAACTCATTAAAGAGGTAATAGGCAAAAAACCTGCGCTCATTGACGATACATTAGCAGGTAAGGTAATAATTCTAATGACGGGAAATAACGATGCTGAACTAAAAAAAGACTGCTTCTCTACTATTAATAGGATATTTACAGAGACAGCCAAAATTACCTCCGTTCCCATAACTGTTGGGATAGGGAAAGTTTATAAGGAAATAAAAAATATAAAATATTCCTACGGTGAAGCCTTGAGCGCCATTGAAAACCGGTTTGTAGATTCTGAAAACAGAATTTACTATATTGGTGATATAATCCTTGAAAACTACGATTTAAGAGCTTATCCGTATGAGGATGAAAAACAATTCTTAAACTATATAAAGCTGGGTAAACAGGATAGTGCTTCAGAGAGCCTAAGTAAGCTGATAGTATTTTTGAAAGCTGAAAAAGACAGGTATCCAGTAAATCTTATTAAAACACATCTTAATCAGCTCGTATATTATATGGTTCAGATAGTATATGAGCTGGGAGGTGTTGTTTCCGATCTGTTAGGGAATATTAATGTCATGGAACTTACCGGAAGTTTTTCTCATATTGATGAATATGAAGAATTTGTTAATTCGTTTGCGATGAAATTATGTGACTATATAGCAAAAAAACGATATATTAAGCATAACTCTATTATGAGAAAAATATTAATCTATATCGAGGAAAACTACTCCGACGTAGATTTAGGTCTTGAACAGATTTCCGAATATGTAAGCATGCATCCCAATTATGTAAGCCATTTATTCAAAAAGGAAAAAGGAGAAAGCCTTACGTCCTATATATGTCAACTTCGTGTAAAAAAATCTCAGGAATTAATAGTTAAATCACAATCCTTCAAGATAGGAGATGTAGCCTATGAAGTAGGCTTTAATGATTCGCATTACTTTACTACCTGCTTCAAAAACATAGTAGGGGTTACTCCAACTGAGTTTAAAACCTTAAGCAAGACGTAATTTAAAAGACCTTAAAAATTTCACCAAAAGATTAGATTTTTCTATCTGCATATTTAGGCAAAAGTGCTAAAATAAAAATACCATATGGTTGGTAAACAAAAGAATCTATTTTCGCGAAATACTATCTCTTTCAAAACAGCTGTTAAGGTTTGGTTCAGATTAGAAAAGAAAATTAAGGAGGATTTTTATGTCACTAATTTTTAAACGCATTACTGCATTTCTTCTGACATCCGTAATGACCGTATCTTTATTTGCAGGTTGTGGAGCTGATAAGGATAACGCATCTGGTCAAAGTACAACAACTGCTTCAACTTCCACAGAAGCAACCGCTTCAGTAAAACCTACTGAAAAAACTGATATCACATTCTGGTTTTATCCAAGATATAATGTTCCCGGTAAAGAAAATGGTATTTATGAGAAAGAACTTGCAGCAGATTTCATGTCAAAGAATCCCGGAATTAATGTAAACGTAGAATCAATACCTTGGAATGGTGGCCCTGAAAAAATAAATGTAGCTATTTCTTCAAATATGATGCCTGATAGTGTATTTGATTTTCCCGGAAGAATAATGGGATATGCTGCTAAAGGCGTTTCTGTAGATTTAACTGACATGCTTAAGGAAAATGATAAGACTGATATAGATCAGGCTATATTATCTCATGGTACGCTGAACGGTAAGCTGTATATGTATCCGACCGCTGTTTCGGTTATAGGAATGGCTGTTAACAAGAAGCTGCTGAGAGAGGCCGGTGCACTAGATTTGCTTCCTTTGGACAAACCTGACAGGAGTTGGAGTATCAGCGATTTTGAAAAAGCTTTAGAAGCGGTTAAAAAGCTAAAGGGCATTCAGCCGATAATTATATATGCAGGTAATGAACAGGGTGACGCATCAATAAGAATGCTGGTACAGAATTTTGGTACGGATTTTGTTGACAAAGATCATACAAAGGTTGTTATCAACAGTGAGGCCGGTGTAAAAGGTGTACAATGGTTGTTGGATTCTTATAAGAAAGGCTTGTTTGCTCCTGGAGCTGAATCAGCTGTATCTACCGATGCACTTGATATGTTCCAGCAGGGTAAAGCTGCTTTCTGTGCAATGTATGGTGCCGGAAACAGAAATATTCTTTTAAAGGCAATTGCTGACGGAACTGCACCTAAGGATTTTGAACTGGCATATTTACCGCAGCCGACAGTAGATGGCAGCAAAGCTAAGGTTGAAGCTCAGGTTGTAGGATATAATGTATTTGATAACAAGGATCAGGCAAAAGCAGATGCCTCCAAGAAATTCATTGATTACCTCTGTAACAATAAGGAAATTGTTAAGAATATCGGAGCTTTCCCTGTAAGGAAGTCATTCGGAGACCTATATGATGATCCTGAGTTGAAATTCCTCGGTTCTTTAACTTCCCAGATTGGGGATACAGGCTATACAATCAACAATTATGCTAAAGTCAGAACTTTCTGGTTCCCTGCAATGCAGGCAGTATTTACCGGTGCAAAGGCACCTAAGGAAGCCTTGGATGAATTTGCACAGAAGGCAACCGAAGCTATGAACGAGAAATAGCATCTTTAGATTGAGTAGAGAACATAAGTGATAACAAAATATGCAGGCTGTGCAGGTGAACCCCGCACAGCACCACCTGCATATAATCCTTATACCTAAAGTTTTGGCTAATTTGGAAAGAGGAGAATACGATGGGAAACCAAAACAAAACAATTAGATTCAAGAATGTTTTACCCGGATATCTTTTTTTATTGCCTGCAATGCTATTCTTTCTGGCATTTGTCTTATATCCGATAATAAATGCAATATTTATCAGCTTATATAAATTTAACGGAGTTACCAAAACATTTTTGGGGTTTTCCAATTATATTAATTTGTTTAAGGATGAGGTTTTTACCAAATCTCTCGTTAATACAATACTGATGGTTGTGGTAAATGTACCTTTAACACTGATTTTTGCACTATTCATTTCATTAGTTGTATATAATAAAAGTGAATTTCTAAGGTCATTTACAAGAGCAGCATTTTATCTGCCTGCTGTATCAAGTATAGTAACAATAGGCATCGTGTGGAAGTGGATATTTAACCCCATGTTCGGGATTCTTAATTATATAACAAACTTTTTTGGTGTGGAATCAATAAACTGGCTTGGCGACAGGAGGTTTGCACTATGGGCGCTTACCTTCATACTGTTTACGCTTTCTGTAGGACAGCCGATTATATTGTATATTGCATCGCTTGGTAATATACCTGTTGCTTATATTGAAGCAGCTGACATCGATGGTGCAACAAGTTGGGTTAAAATAACGAAAATTATATGGCCGATGATTATGCCTACATCATTGTACATTATTATTATTACAACCATAAATTCATTTCAAACATTCGCAATAGTGCAACTGTTAACCAGCGGTGGACCATTCTACAGAACTACTACTATTGTTTACCAGCTTTATAAGGCAGCCTTTACAAATGACGAATATGGAATGGCTTCGGCAATGGGAATGATACTATCAGTAATAGTCGTCATTATTTCAGTTATACAATACAAATACCTATCAAGTGACATTGAATATTAATAAGGGGTTGGATAAGTTGGCAAATAATCAGGATTCATTGAGTAAAACAGTTAAGAGTTATGATAACCCGGTTATAAATTTTTTGTTGGTTACAGTTGTAATACTATTAGCGCTTCTGTTTCTGTTTCCGTTCTACTGGATGGTAACAGGTGCATTTAAGATACAGACAGTTGCTATTTCCATACCACCGGAGTGGTTTCCGATGAATCCTACTCTGCAGAATATTAAGCTGCTTAGTAGAATACCGGCTGGAAGATGGTTTTTTAACAGTTTATTTATTTCATTTTCAACAACGTTATTAGTGTGTATTACAAGCGCTATGGCGGGTTATTCATTATCCAAGAAAAAGTTTCCCGGAAGGGATGTTATATTTTGGGTATTTGTTGCAGTAATGACTTTACCTAAACAGGTAATATTAGTCCCTTTGTTTATAATGATGCGCCAGTGGCATTTATTTGACACATTTCCAGGACTCATATTGCCGGCAGTCGGCTGGCCCTTTGGTATATTTCTGATGAAACAGTTCACTCAGACTTTGCCTGGAGAATTGCTGGAAGCTGCAAAAATAGACGGCTGTACAGAAATAAGAACCTTTATCAACATTGTACTTCCACTCGTTAAGCCTGGTCTCGGAGCGCTGGCCATATTCACATTCATGTCAAGCTGGAATGATTACTTCTGGCAGCTGATTATGATAAAAAGTACTCCTATGAAGACCATACCGCTGGGGGTGGCAGGTATGCAGGAAGAGTACTCCACAAATTACGGCTTATTAATGGCAGGCAGTGCATTAGCATCAATACCAATGATACTTGTTTTCCTTTTCTTTCAGAGATATTTTACTCAGGGGATAACAATGGGTGCTGTAAAAGGTTAAAAGTTCATATTGAATCTTAAATAGGGAATGTCACAAAATCGGTTTTGATATTTTGTAACATTCCCTTTAATCAAAACATTTTGAGGGTTAATTCTTGACTTGAATTTCCTGCGTGATATATTATATGTAAAGCCGAAATTTGTGAGGATAAATATGATTACAGCAGCTAAAAACATTTTTTTCAGCCTGTCTTTACGTTGGAAGTTTTTTATGTTCACTATTTTTATTTCGATTATCCCTGTAGCTTTCATAGGATTGTTTTCATACAATTACTCACAGGAATATCTTAAGCAAAGCGCAATAAATACAGCTATTTTAAAATCAGATGTGGTAAATTCAAGAATTGAAAAATACTTGTCAAACGTGGATGATACCTCACTTATGTTGATTACCAACAATTATTTGCAAAATTATCTGCTCGAAGACAATACAACCCGGAGATATATCCTTGAAAACGGAGTTAAAAGCTTGTTTTCTTCAGTATTATCAACAAAAAATGATATACATTCGATAGTTTTGTATGACAAAGACGGGAATTACAAGGTTTATGTGAATAATAAATATGATGACGGAACCTTCAAGAGTATTGTTTCAGATAACATTGCAACATATGGGCTATATGAAAACGTACAAAAATTAGCCGGAAAAAGGCTCTGGACGAAATTCTATAAAAACACAGATAAAATATCAATGGTCCGTGCAGTCAACGAAATCGGATCACAATATCAGATTGGTACTCTTGTCATTAATCTTAATAAAAGTAATCTGCATCAGGTTATTCAGGAATCGGACCTTATGAGTGAAGGTAATTTTTTTGTATTTGAGCAAGGCGGAGATGTTATTTACTCTAATGGAGAAGAGTCGTTGCTGCCCAAAGTCGAATATGAAAATGTAAAAACCTCTAGCTATAAAGTTACTCAATACAATGGTAGTGATTATCTTAATGTTTTATATATCTCAAAATTCTGCGATTGGGAAATGGTATCATTGGTTCCGCTAAAGACTCTCTTTGAGAAGGTTTCAGCTATTAAAGAGATCACTGTTGCATTAATTATCATATGCGTTATTGTAGTAATAGCATTTTCAATTTTTCTGACTTATTTTCTGACAAAACCCATAAGAAAGCTGAGTAAACTGATGAGAAGGGTCGAAGAAGGTGAGCTGGAAATCAGGTTTGAAAATATTTATAATGATGAAATAGGGCGCTTGGGGCAAAATTTTAATTCCATGCTGGAGAAAATAAAACTTCTTCTGCAAGAAAACATTGATAAGCAAAAAGGACTTAGAAAACAGGAGTTAAAAGCGCTGCAGGCTCAAATAAATCCGCACTTCCTATATAATACAATTGATACCATCAACTGGATGGCCCAGTCTATTAATGCTGACGACATCAGCAGGATTTCCATTGCTCTTGCAAATTATTACCGCTTAAGTCTGAGCAAGGGGGCTGATGTTATTAAAATAAATGATGAAGTAAATCAGGTTAGAAATTATCTGACAATACAAAAATTCAGGTATAACGAATACCTTAATTATGAGATTAATATAAGTGAAGAGATATTAAGCTTTAGTATACTAAAACTTACCTTGCAGCCTATTGTTGAAAATGCAATTTATCACGGTATAAAAGATAAGCTTAACGAGGGTTTGATTCAGATAACAGGCAGAAGAGAGGACAATAAGATAATCCTTGAGGTATGTGATAACGGTAAAGGAATGAATACCGAAAAGCTTGAAAGCATTCGTGCCAGTCTGGACAGAGTAAGAGCCGAAGGTTTTGGCTTGAGCAATGTTAATGAAAGGATAAAGCTATATTTCGGAGATGAATATGGTGTTTCCATTGACAGTGCGGAAAATATATATACAAAGGTGAAAGTTGTTATACCTGCGGTGACTTTGGACTGATAGTTAAATAAGAATCTATCATTGACACAACATATAAATAGTAATAGAATATAAGTGTATTAGACACATATACAATAAGATGGTATATAATAATATAGGACGGGGGAAAGAAATATGAACATAATGGATTGGTTTTCACTAAAGGATAAGGTTGCTCTTATGACCGGTGGTGCAGGATTGTACGGCAGGCAGATAGTTAATGCACTGGCTCAGGCAGGTGCAAGAGTATATATAGCATCCAGAAATGTTGAAAAGCTGGAGGAGGTTGCGATTGAACTCAGGGGAGAAGGGTATGAGGTTTTCGCTCTCCAGGTTGACCAGGGAGACGAGAAATCCATAAACAACCTCAGAGATGAAATACTAAAAAGAGAAGGCAAGATAGACATCCTGGTTAATAATGCGGTTTTAAGGACTATGAGTGGCTGGAATGATGATGCTGAAAAATTCCAGGAGAGCATGAGGGTAAACGCTACCGGAGTATTCATGATGACCAGGGCGTTTGGAGATATTATGGCTAAAGCCGGTAGAGGATCGATTATAAATGTAGGTTCCATGCAGGGAATGA
Organism: uncultured Clostridium sp.; assembly: GCA_964415835.1. Lineage (GTDB taxonomy): Bacteria > Bacillota > Clostridia > Acetivibrionales > DSM-1351 > Ruminiclostridium. Next base: position 7,596 of record CAYQCA010000196.1, read on the forward strand.
TAGGGCCGGATGCGATGATATATAAAAATGTTGGATTCCATGGTTTCGTACCCGATTATTTCTTCCATAAGGGAGGGATGATCAATTTTACCCGGTTCACAGCAAGCTATTACGGACCCAACAATGTACGCTGCAACTGTATTTCACCCGGAGGCTTTCAGACCGAGAAGCACCCTGAATTATTTGTAAAGAACTACAGTGACAGGACATTACTAGGCAGGATGGCAAATGATACCGACTTAATGGGTATAATTGTATACCTTGCTTCTGATGCATCAGCATATGTTACCGGTACAAACCTTCCAGTCGACGGAGGCTACACAGCAAAGTAATTTGTGAACAATGTCAGCTGACGTTGTTCAAACACCACGCGAGAGCGGGGTGCGCAGACGTAGTCTGCGGAGCCGAAGCCGAATTCACTTCGGCGTAGGCGATATGGAATGATAAGGGGATAGAGAAAATGCAATATAT
>CAYQCA010000197.1:0-8061 GCA_964415835.1 uncultured Clostridium sp.
ATAGTTTGACAATGTTAACAAAAAATTATTATTATATAATCAGAATTAAACAATTTGATTAATATTGTGTAGACAATATGATAAAAATAAAATATGATATTAGGAGTTTTGAACAAAGTTAAACGGAGGGTTTTGATGAGAAGAACTAAAATAATATGTACATTGGGTCCAGCTTCAGATAATGCAGATGTACTTAGAAAAATGATGTTAAGTGGAATGAACGTTGCCAGAATGAATTTTTCTCATGCAAGTCATGAAGAGCATAAAAAAAGAGCGGATTTATTTAAAAGTATCAGGGATGAGCTTAGGTTGCCAATTCCATTATTATTAGATACAAAGGGGCCGGAAATAAGGACCGGTAATTTTAAGAATGGTCAGGTGGTTTTAAAAGAGGGCGATGAGTTTGTGTTCGTCAATAACAACATATTAGGTGATGAATCCAAGTGTACTGTCACTTATAAAGAATTATACAAGGATGTCTCCAGGGGCAGTAGGATATTGGTAGATGACGGACTTGTTGAGCTGGAAGTTACAGCAATAAAAAATAAAGACATACATTGTAAAGTTCTAAATGGAGGGTCAGTTGGAGACCATAAAGGAATGAATGTTCCCGGTGAGGAAATAAAACTTCCTGCGCTTACCAGCCAGGACATTGAAGATATCAAGTTTGGAATAGAGAATGATTTTGATATAATTGCAGCATCTTTTGTCAGAAAAGCTGCCGATGTTATAGAAATAAGAAAAGTCCTTGAAAAAAATGGAGGAAGCGATATTCTAGTCGTTTCCAAAATAGAAAACAGAGAAGGTATTAAGAATTTTGATGAAATTCTAAAAGTATCTGACGGAATTATGGTTGCAAGAGGTGATTTAGGGGTAGAAATACCTGTAGAAGAAGTTCCTGTAGTTCAAAAAAAGATTATAGAGATGTGCTACAGATACGGAAAGCCGGTAATAACAGCTACGCAGATGCTTGATTCCATGATTAGAAATCCAAGACCTACACGTGCTGAAGCCAGCGACGTTGCAAACGCCATATATGATGGTACGAGCTGTGTAATGCTTTCCGGAGAAACAGCAGCTGGAAAATATCCTGTGGAAACAATTGAAGTGATGGCAAAGATTGCGGAAAAAGCAGAAAGTTCGATGGATTACTGGAAGAGGTTCAGTACTGAGCAGTACGAGATAAATACAAGTGTAACAAATGCCATAAGCCATGCAACATGTACAACTGCATTGGATTTAAAGGCTGCAGCAATTATAACAGTTACCCAATCCGGACATACTGCACGCATGATATCCAGATTCCGCCCGGCCTGTCCTATAATTGCAACAACCACCAATTCCAAAGTCCGCAGGCAGCTGAGCATGTCATGGGGAGTACTTCCATACATGGTTGCCAGTGCGAATACTACTGATGAAATGTTTGATATGGGAGTTGAAAAGGCTCTGGAATCCGGACAGGTTACAAATGGTGATTTGGTAGTTATAACAGCAGGAGTTCCGACAGGTATAAGTGGAACTACCAATACATTAAAAGTTCATATTGTGGGAAATGTATTGGTACAAGGTACCGGAATAGGTGGCCCGTCAGTAACTGGGGAATTAACTGTAGCACTAACATCAAAAGAGGCAATAGAGAAATTCCGAGCCGGTAACATATTGGTTGCACCATTTACAAACAATGAAATGCTGCCTGCTATGAAGCAAGCTTCTGCAATCATTGTTGAGGAAGGCGGCCTTGCCTGCCATGCCGCAACAGTAGGATTAGCCCTAGAGATACCTGTTATAGTGGGGGCGCATAATGCAACCAGAATATTAAAATGTGGTTCAGTAGTTACAATAGATTCTGAGAGAGGTTTAGTATTGGGTGTTCCTAAAAAATAATGAGGACGCGATATAGTATTCCTCTGCATAGACATTCAAATAATATTAAAGGAATTTTAAATATAGTAAGAAAGGATAAACATGACTGAAAATAGAGATAAAAAACAATTGAAAAGATTGCCTCTGCTTCCATTGCGCGGATTAACAGTATTCCCGTTTATGACTCTTTACTTTGATGTTGGGCGGGAAAAATCCATAAAAGCACTTGAGGAAGCAATGATTAATGATCAGTTAATATTCCTTGCTGCTCAGAAAGATGCTTCAACAGATGTACCCGGTACTGATGATATTTATTCTATAGGTACTATTTCCAAGGTCAAGCAACTGCTCAAACTTCAGGGTGATACTATCAGAGTACTGGTTGAAGGTATAAACAGAGCTGAGATTAAGGACATTATTCAAAAAGAACCGTTTTTTATTGCCGAAGTTGAAGAACGGGAAGAAGAAGAAAACTATGATTCGAATGAGGTTGAAGCTTTAAAAAGAAGACTGGTTTCTATTTTTGAAGAATACGTAAAGCTTAGTGGAAAGATATCACCTGATACAGCGCTTACTGTTGCTGAAATTGAAAATATCAGTCAGATATCAGATATTATTGCCAATAATATTCCTCTAAAAGTAGAACAAAAGCAGCAGATATTATCTGAATTTCACCCATTGAGAAGGATAGAAAAGCTTCTTCAGATTTTGTACCAGGAAACTGAAATACTTGAAATAGAAAAGGACATTAATACAAAAGTCAGAAAGCAAATTGACAAGGTTCAAAAAGAGTACTACCTTAGGGAGCAAATGAAGGCAATCCAAAATGAACTGGGTGACAGGGATGGAATAGCCGGAGAGATTGAAGAGTATCGGTCGAAAATACCCGAAGCAGGTCTTCCCGAGGAAGTTGAAAAGAAAGTTAACAAGGAGCTTGACCGGCTTGCAAAAATGCCCCAGGGCTCTGCAGAGGGAAGTGTTATCAGAACCTACCTGGATTGGATTTTTGATTTGCCATGGAATAAGTCAACCGAAGAAAATATAGATTTAAATTACGCTGAGGAAATTCTCGAGCAGGATCATTATGGGCTCACGAAGGTGAAAGAACGTATTGTTGAATTTTTGGCTGTACAGAAGCTGAAAAACAATATGAAGGGTCCCATATTGTGTCTGGTAGGGCCTCCGGGAGTTGGAAAAACATCAATTGCCAAGTCAATTGCAAAGGCTTTAAACAGAAAATATGTCCGTATTTCTCTTGGCGGCGTTAAAGATGAGTCAGAAATTCGAGGACATAGGAGAACCTACGTAGGCTCTATGCCCGGCAGAATTATTGCAGCTTTAAAGCAGGCAGGATCCAACAACCCGCTGATTTTGCTTGATGAAATTGATAAAATGAGTAGTGATTTCAGAGGGGACCCTGCATCCGCAATGCTTGAGGTACTTGACTCCGAACAGAATTTTTCATTTAGAGACCACTATATGGAAGTGCCGTTCAATCTGTCAAATGCTTTGTTTCTGACCACAGCAAATACGTTGGAGACTATACCAAGGCCTCTTATGGATAGAATGGAGATAATAAGTTTATCAAGTTATACTGAAGAGGAAAAAGCAAATATTGCTATGAAATACCTTCTTCCAAAGCAAATGGAACTTCATGGCCTGACCTCAAAAAACCTTAAAATTAATGAAGAAACTATTAGAGATATCATTAATTATTATACAAGGGAGGCGGGAGTAAGAAATCTTGAAAGAGAGATTGGAGCTGTTTGCAGAAAAGTAGCCAAAACAATTGTCTCTGAAAATAAAAAATCTGTTACCGTATCTCGTAACAACCTAGAGAAATATCTTGGAGTTAAGAGATTCAGGTATGATGTTGCCAATGAAAAAGATGAGATCGGTATAGCTACAGGCCTTGCATGGACTCCTGTGGGGGGAGATACACTATCGATTGAAGTAAATCTGATGCAGGGCAATGGAAAACTTGAGCTGACAGGACATTTGGGTGATGTAATGAAAGAATCTGCAAAAGCAGCCATGAGCTATATCAGATCCAAATGCAAAGAGCTGAAAATTGATGAGAATTTTTATGAGAAATATGATATTCATATTCATGTCCCCGAGGGAGCTACACCCAAAGATGGACCATCGGCAGGTATAACCCTGGCTACTGCAATGGTTTCGGCCTTGTCAGGAATTCCTGTAAACAGAAAAGTAGCGATGACGGGAGAAATAACTCTAAGAGGCAGAGTTTTACCTATTGGCGGTCTAAAGGAAAAAGTTCTGGCTGCACACAGAGCAGGTATTGAAATAATCATTCTTCCTTATGATAACAAAAAGGACATTGAAGAAATACCTGAAAACGTGAGGCAAACGTTACAGTTTGTCCCTGCTGAAAATATGAAAACTGTATTGAAAACGGCGCTGAAAAATAGAAGTTCAGAAGTGTAGGAGTAGCAGGAGTAACAGAAGTAGTAGAAGTAGTAGAAGTAAAGAATAAGGAAAGGTCCGCATGTGATCTTTCCTTATTATATTGTCTCAGTTCAAAGGAAATTTTCCGGTTGTAGGAAAATTTCTTAACAGTAGAGGCATTTCAACGAGGCGGGAGATATACGCACCAAAAAAGTCAGAAAATATAATAATTATGCATATATTTAGAAGGAATTTTGTAGTATTATATAGAATATAGCAGTTAATTGCGTTTACTAATGACAAAAAAAGTGAATAAACAGATGATATATTAAGTGTGGGAGGGGTATATGGGTTACTACGAGGTTTCCGTTCTTATTACGATATTAGCAACCTCTTTAATTGCGTTTTATTTATTATATAAAGCCAATGAATTGAATTTAGGAATTCTCATTTCAATTTCAATAGGCTCCATAATATTAGGATTTACATTTGGACCTGCATTTAAACAGATTTTAGATTTATTTAGTAAGAGATCAAGTATAAATAGAAATATTGCTTTAATATTTGCAATACTGGCAGTACTTGTTATTTTTTTGCTTTTTATTTTAATTATTAGTATAATTATTTCATTGTGTATTCCAAAAAGAATTGCTTCAATTGATTGCGGAGTATTTATCACAAAATTGAAGACAGGCTTGTCAATTAGGGACAATAATTTGAAAGATAAGTTTTCTGTACATATGAAAAATCTAACAAATTACGTACATAATCTTGAGAACAAGTTGAAAAAACCAGTTGACACTAAACAAATAATTGATAAAATGGGAATAGAAAAAAATGATAACATAAATGATAAGCAAAATGCTGATATAACTAATGATGTTTCACTTAACGAGCTGAATACATATGATGAATTGGCAAAAGAGGAAGTTGTAGCTGTTATTGAAAACTACGAAATGGATACTTCTAATGAACTAGTACATGATGAAGCAGAAGCTTTTATTGAGGAAACTGAAATAAATATACCGCAAGACTCCACAGCTGAAGCAGCTCAAGATATTATTGAAGTAAACCAAGAGACTACAGAATTAGACCAAGAGATTATTGAAGTAAACGAGGATATTACAGAAGCAACAGATGATTCGAAACCGGAAGATGTACAAGTTATTGAAGAATCAGTAGTTGATTTGATAACTGAAGATACGCAAAACAATCTGTTTATTGATAATGAATTATATGATATAGTTGAAGATGACACTATTGCAACTAACTTTGGTACTATAACCGAAATGGCAATTGATGGGACTGAAGAGTTGCCTGCTCTGAATATTGATGAAGAACACCCTCAGGCTGTGATACAGGATGAAGTTATAGAATCTGCTGTAGATGCTGATTCTCTTGTTCTAAAAGCTTTTGAATGCAAGGATGATGGTAGAAAAGAAGAAGCTATTGAGTATTACTTTAAAGCTTTGGATTTTAACCCTGATAATGAAATGATATTCTGGATTGTATTGGATATCTGTACATTATATAAACAATTAGGTCTAAGTAATTTGGCCAGCAGTATATTAGAGGGATTGGTCCATGAATATGGATCTATAATTAAACCTGAAATAAGAGATGAAATTTTATTTAATTTAAAACAGATTTAATGAATATGCTTTTTGGAAATTTTAAGGAGGTACTTTTTGATGAAAAAGACTAAGGAAATAATTGGACTGCCAATAATCAGCATATTAGACGGTGTTGAAGTTGGTAAAGTCAAAACTGTAATAATCAATGCAGAAAAAGGTGCAATAGACTATGTAGTTGTTGACAGCGGTATTCAAATATTAAGCGCAAAAGTTATACCTACTGAATACGTGCTTGGTATCGGAGAATATGCATTGACAATCGAGAATGAGGACGCTATTAATGATATTAGCAAGATTCCTGCTGCGATTGATTTATTACAAAAAAATATTCAGGTTAAAGGGACAAAAGTACTTACTAAAAAAGGTCGTCTAATTGGTGAAATAGGAGATATCTATATTGACGAAGAAAATAATTGTTCTATTTTAGGCCTTGAATATATCGCTGACATTACCCAAAAAAGCATAAGAATTATTCCAAGAGACAGCATTATTACTTTTGGTAAAAATCTAGTTGTTGTTAAAGATGATGTTGAATCAACCCTATTGGATAATGCTACTCAGCTTGTAGGAGAGCATCTTGATAGCGAAAAAAAAAATTATAAAGAGGATTTAATAGATTACGCATCAGAAGAAACTGAAATACAATCAGCTGCAGTTTCAAGTATGATGGAAGCAAAACACCGTGAGTATTTGAATGGAAAATTCACTTCAAAAGCTATATATGATAGTGTAGGAAATGTTTTGATTGATGAAGATACTTTAATAGATGATGCTATCTTCGACATAGCAAAAAATAACGGCAAGGTTATTGAGCTGGTAATGAATAATAGATAGAAGGCAGTATTCAGAAGTATAGGAGTTCAGAATTAGAATATAGTAGTCTAGGAGTACAGGAGTATAGAATAAGGAAGCCCGACGTCGTCGGGCTTTTTATATATTGGAACAAAGCCTAGAACCCAGGAGGCAGAAGTTTATGGATCCTAAATTCCCGATGAAAATATCACATACTGATTACTTTATAATATTAATAACGCTATTGATTACATCTTCTTATGTTAATCCAATAGGCACCAAATATCATGCCCATATTAATCTGTGGCAGCTTTTCCTCATCACTGTTATATCCCCACTCAACATTGTCATTACCGGTAGAATATGAAGAAATAGAAGTAATATAATAAGCAAGGTACTCTCCTTTTTAACGGGCATAAATCCATCGCTCTTGAAAGAACCAAAAAAATATTGACTTGAAAATTCGCTAGTGCTAATATTTACTCGGGATTGTATATACCCAATAGGAATGATAAGATTGAAAAAAACTAAAGGAGTCATCCTGTATGAGAGGAGGTAGAACATGGGCAAGAGCAGCAAGATAAAGTCCGTGAGGTATTTGCAGCACCGTCTGCAGGTGCTGTTTTATAACTTGAGCATGGGGCGGAAATTGCTGATTACCTTTGTGTTCATCTCCCTCATTCCTACGCTTTTATTAGGACTTTTTTACTACTCTTTTTCTTATCAAAGCATGGTCTCGCAAAAGACGGCGGAATCCTATAACGTGCTTAAAAATGTGAGCAAATCCATTAGCCAAACGCTCTATGAGGAGACAGACTATAGCTTAATAAGAATTTCACAAAATGATACGGTGCGTACACTGATGCAAGTAGATATCAATAGCTATGAGCCACGCTTTTACCAAAAAGAGATTGTCAGTATCGAGAAGTTGTTTTTTGATAACACCTTCCGCCGTTACATTGATTATATTTGCCTCATAGGTACAAACAATTATATGAAGTCAAGCTCCTCTGTGGTGGATGATTCGGTGCGAGAGATAATGGCTGATCCCATCTTTCTGAAATTTCAACAAAGCAATATAAACTATTGGAAAGGGCCAATTGTGAAACTAAACGGCAGTGTCTATAAGGTTCTGGCTCGTAAGGTTCACAGTCTAGATGATCAGCATATCCTGGGCTATGTGTTTATGTGGATCAATGAGCGAGGTGCGCGAGAGATATTTGACAATTATCGCAATGACATAACAGGTACTCTCCTAGTAATCAATCCGGATGGGAACATATTTGCGTCCAACGGATCCAGAATGAATCTTGGGAAGAACATCCATGAAATTTACCCTGACTTGAAGCTTGCCAACGTGGGT
>CAYQCA010000198.1:0-7895 GCA_964415835.1 uncultured Clostridium sp.
CAGTTTGAAGAAGAGGCTGGTGCAGCTGTGCTGAATAAAGCAAAATAAGTAGATTGTTAAGTAGCTAAAAGCTTTAATGAAAAGGTGTCTTGCTTGGTGTAGGATATGACTCCTGCACCAGCACCCACCTGATAGAATTTAACTTAAAAGTTATGAATATTTTTCAACAATGTTTCCCATTTGATCATACTTTGTTTCCATATCTGCCACCAGCTTAAACTGTACCTGTGCCCTGTGCAGATTCTGATTTTCATGTTCTGTTTTAAAATAGGTATCCCCGTTTATGTAATCCGTAAGAAAGCGCATACCTAATTCGAGCGAAATTAATATGGATGAAAATGGTAGATACTTAATTTCAATTGGGGTCAAAAAATCATGGGTGAATTCTAGGAATCCCCGGGTAAATTGATCAAATAACTCAATATTTAGGCTGACTTTAGATAAATCCAATTCTTCCTCATCTGTCGTGTTAGCACCAGAACGGATTGAATCTCCAAAATCATACAGAGAGGATCCTGGCATGACAGTGTCAAGGTCAATTACACAGATTCCTTCATCAGTCTTATTATCAATTAAAACATTATTAAATTTGGTATCATTATGTGTAACCCTTAAGGGTATACTTCCCTTTTCAATATGGTCAACCAACTGAGAAAGGTTTTTAGCCCTTTCTTCCACGAACGTGATTTCTGTCTTAACAGCTTTCGTACGATTAAAAGTATCCTTATTCAAAGCCGTCAATAATGCCTCATACCGTTTGGGTGTATTGTGAAAATCCGGAATGGTTTCATAAAGTTCTTCAGCTGGAAAATCACTCAGATATCTTTGAAACCTTCCAAAAGCAATACCCGCATTATATAAATGAATAGGTTTCTCTACCACTTGGTAAGTTCTGACATCATCAATATAACTGTAGGCACGCCAGAAGTTACCATTGATACAGTTATATAAAAAACTGCCATCAGTTAGTGGTATAAAGTTTAGAGTTTCCCGGTAGGGATCCCCCCCCTGTTCTATTACTTTTCCCCGGATATGCTTTGTAATGCTTATAACATTTTTCATAAGGTTGTACGGTTCTTTAAACACTTTATGATTAACCCTTTGTAGTATATATTTATTAACTCCACCACTATTGCTTTTGAAATTTATAATATATGTATCATTAATATTGCCACGTTTAATTGGTTCTGCGCTGATAAACCTACCATCAAAATTAAACTTCGAAACAACTTCATGTAAAACCGAATCCAATTTTCTGTCCCCCAAGTATCATTTATATTATCTTTTAACATTATATTCTTTCAGTTTAACATGGGTAACTATCATAAGCAATATTAGTTTTATCTTTTGTCTCAAACAATCAGTCCTCGTGCTTTGATTTCTTCCGTTTTAATGCTGCCGCTGCCCAAACCCCAAGAGAAAAAAGCATTGAGAGCGGATCAAGTGCAAGGGGCATTTGGGTAATTCCAAGCTGCTCCGGACGATCGTTTATAAGGTAGGTCCAAGTGGAGGAAGGAGCTTTCATGCCTTCCTTTTCCATATTGATACCCTCACCTGTTATCTCAGCTCGTTCAAGTGCTCCGGCAACCTCGTCCATTATATCTTCCTTAAACTTTTCAAATGATGTTATTGCAGTCTTGTTGAATTCGCTGACTGGAATTTTTCCTGCAAGGTTTACAAGGTGTATGCTTTCTTTTACATACGACATATAGTCAAGATATTCCGCCCAGCATTTATTGATAAAATAGAGCATAACCATTTTCTCTGCTTGCCGCAGCACATCCTCGCCCACTTCTGAAATAAGTCTTTGATACTTCTCCTCAAGCCTGGTTTTCATAATACAAGAAGCAGCAGCATTGAATAAAATGTCCATCCTGAGTTTCCATACCATTCGCCTCTGTTGTTCAAGGACTATGGAGTATTTGTCAAGGGTTCTGTGAATTTCAAAATTCTGCTGCTCGATTATACGCTGCCCTCTGGCAATTTCTCTTGTAATTACCTGACTCACAATGGGGCTCTCTTGCAAATCCGGATAATAACCCTCTGGAATCAGATTTCTTAATTTATATCGTTTCATCAGATCATCCTCAAGGCTGATGAAAAACCGGGAAGAACCAGGGTCCCCCTGCCGTCCTGAACGTCCCCGGAGCTGGTCGTCTATTCTTCTGCTCTCATGTCTGTTTGTACCTATTACATAGAGTCCTCCAAGACTAACAACCGTCTCCCTCTCCTCTTCAAATTCTCCTCCCAGCTTTATATCCGTACCTCTCCCTGCCATATTTGTAGATACCGTGACTGCACCAGGGGCTCCTGCTTTCGCGATGATTTGGGCTTCCAGTTCATCGTTTTTTGCATTTAATATATTGCATCCGACACCCGCTGCTTTCAGCTTTCCTGCAAGCAGCTCGGACTCCTCGATACTGCAGGTACCAACCAGAATAGGTCTTCCTTTTGCATGCTCCGCTGCGATTTCACTTACAACCGCACAGTATTTTGAATTTTTATCGGTAAATATAACATCGGGGTGGTCAATTCTTATGCATGGAAGGTTTGTCGGTATCACAACCACCCTCATACCATAAAACTCTGCAAACTCATCTGACGCATGCCGCGCTGTACCTGTCATACCACAAATTTTAGGATATAGCCTTATAAAATTATGGAGTGTTATTGATGAAAGTATCTGGCCTTTTTCATTTGAAATTAGCCCCTCTTTTGCCTCTACCGCCTCCTGAAGCCCATAAGGCCAATGTCTCTTGTCTGCAATACGGCCCGTAAACTCGTCAACCAGCTCCAGCTTGCCGTTTCTGACTATATAGTCAACATCTCGTTTCAGCAGAACCTCTGCATGAATAGCATTATTAATTGATACCAGCAGAGGCAGGTTTCTATCATCATACAGGTTTCCGCATTTAAGATATGCTTCAACCTTTGCTGCTCCCTTATCTGTTAGAAATACATTTCTCTCGTATTCGTCAGTTTCATAATCTTCGTTAAAATTCAAACTTTTGATCAACTCGGAAAGTTTTTCGGGTTCAGCCATTTCATCAGTCGTCTTACCTGCAATAACCAAAGGAATCCTGGCTTCATCAATCAATATGGAATCCGCCTCATCAACTACCGCAAAATTGTATGGTCTTTGTACAAGCTCGCTTGTTCTATTTGCAAGAAAGCTTCTGAGGTAATCAAAACCGGCCTCTTTGGCCGTAAGGTAGGTTACATCACAGAGGTAAGCGCTTCGTCTTTGCGATTGTGTCATACCTTCACGAATATAACCGACCGAAAGTCCGAGAAAATTATACAAAGGTCCCATCCATTCTGCATCTCTCTGTGCTAGATAATCATTAAAGGTAAGTACATGAACTCCCCTACCTGAAATAGCGTTCAAATAGGCTGGAAACACCGCCGACAGCGTTTTCCCCTCACCTGTTTGCATCTCCACCAGCGCACCTGTATGCATCGCGACTGCGGCTGCAACCTGTACATCATGCGGGTGAAGGCCGAGAACGCGTCCCGCTGCCTCCCTGACAACTGCATAGGCTTTCACAATCAGTTCATTGGTGGGTATATCTCTTCTGGCCTGATTTATCAGTTCATAAGAAAACTTCTGTAATTCGCTGTCTCCAAAAGACTTTAAATCCAACTGCTTGATGTCGGTAACAACACCATCGTAAAGACTTGTATCAAATTCCACAGTCCTGTATTTTAACTGTTGCATAAAATTTGAAAACGGGTTTTTCTTCCTAGACTTGTTTTTATTATTTTTACTCATGATAATATTCTCCATTTCAATGCGTGTACATTAATAAGAAGTTCATTCCTGACGCTATGTCAAGACGAATTTCTCTTCTATGCGCACAACTAAATTATTGTTAAATTACACAAAACTGAATTTGCATTGATTAATGGATAATGTCTGTTTCTTTGAGAATATGATATAAAACCAGCATGGAAAGGCTTAAAAAGTAAATAATATCAAGTGAAATTATAATATGGTTGGAAACCTGTAGTAAGGCATAAACTAATGTTGAAGCAACAATAGCCACCTGAAGGACTAACACGAAGAATTCATTGAGTGCCGGTGTATTGGGCAGCATCCATGAAAGGTCACCAAGAGCGCCAGTTCCGTAATATTTCATCGCTGTACCGAGAGAATATACCACGAAGGCAAGAACCCCTATAAAAATAACAGGTATAAGTTGTATAATAATTTGAGCTACCATATCTCACCCTTCATATTATTCTAAAAACAATTGCCTCTTTATTATAGTAGCATTAATTTTTGAACGTGAAAAGTGTTTTTTGCCTTAAATTAATGTAATAAATTTAAGAGCGGCTTATTGTGGCCACTCCGAAACTTATTATATTAATTCTACTTTGAAGCAAAATCTTCTGCCAAAGCTATCATTTCATCATTAGAAAGAACATAATTATCTCTATCGTTTTGGAGTAAGTGATAATAAACCCCATCAATTTCCCATTCAACCTGACTGGTATTAATTATTTCCGGTTTTTTTGTCTTATCAGCTTTACTAAACCTTCCTTTTTGCTGTTCAGTAGGATACAATATACTTTTCAATTCCTTTAAATGAAAAGATATACTATTTCTATTAAACGCTATAATTTCGTTGTCTTTATAGCCCCACCCTTTTCTTGTTATCTCAACAAAAACTTCTGAATCAATGGTATCATCAAAGTATGTTGCATATGGAATCTGAACGCCGCTATTTTGATTTACTGCAATCGATCTATCGGTCAAAATATAGTTGTGACCATTTGAAATTTCATTCGGGAACCTAACTGAATAGCCTAGTAAATTGCTGATTTCTTCATCAGACAATTCAGTTGTTTCAAAAGCTATAGAAATTCTTCCATTTTCGACTTCCTCAGCCGGCTTTTGTACTAAATTTATATCACCATTTCTATCCCAACTAATAACCCAATACATGAGCTTTTCGATATTTTCAGCTGCAAAGCTTTTCATAGGAGTTAAAGTAAATATCAGTGATGTAAGTATAATGCAAATAGTAAGTATACTTGTAATAATAAGATTATTCTGACTTTTCCGGTACATGAAAAAGTCAGAGATATTCTGCAAAATGTTTCTTTCTCTATCTATACTTTGCATAATAGCTTCTTTAATGCGATTTTGCGGGTATTTGTCTATTACTTCTTGTTTTAAGGACTCAACAATTAATAATTCATCAATTTGAAAATTTCTATCCATTAGTATAATTCTCCTTCTTTAAAATTAGATATCCTGCTATAAGAAATATTTTCATTGTTCAGAAGAACACTAAGCGCTTTTCTACCATTAAAAAGTCTTGATTTTATCGTACCCTCACTACACCCAATAATGTTAGAGATATCCTTTACAGAAATATCATTATAGTAATATAAAATGATTACGGTTCTTAAATTTGGCGAAAGTAATTTAATTGCATTATATATCTCCCTGCTTGTTTCTCTGTTTTCTACAATTTCAGAAACATTTTTTTCCTTATCTTGTATTCCATGAATATAGTCCTCTAAACGCTCTTTTTTGAGATGTCTATTTTCCCTTTTTATAACTTTCCAAGCCGTTCTAACAAGGATCTTATACATCCAGGACCTAAACATTTCAGGTTTTTTTAAAGCTTTTATCGTTCGATAGCAGTAAATAAAAGTTTCTTGAACCGCATCCTCTGCTGCTTCACGTCTACCGATTATTAGATAGGCTGTTCTAAAAGCTTCCTTTGAATATATGTCATACAATTGCTGAAATGCTTCTATATTTCCATCCTTACAGTTTCTCACCAGCACAATGTTTTCTTCTTGCATAACTCCTCCTTATTAATTTTTCAGCCTCTTTATATCTTGTAGGTGCACCTTAATGTATTAGTGCTATATACTTAAGAATAGGTTCACTTAATTTTAAAAAATATTTTAAGGACGGCCATTGCTGACCGTCCATGTAGTTTAATTATGTCTTTTGATATTCTTTATTAAAAACTATTTGTTCCAGAGCAAATCTATTTGATCTCAACTCGCGCTGTTTCCAGCCATTTATCCAGCGCGCCCTTGCTAAATATATAATCACTGCCGGCTTTGATATAAGGAATTCCTGAATCTTTTGAGTTAAGAATGTCTATTAACTTACTCACTGAAATTCCAAGATAAGCAGCAGCTGCGGGTAAGTCAAAAGTACTTCTGTTATAAATAGCACTATTATCATTATTCATACTACTTCCTATGTTACTTAATCCATTGGAAACTCCAGATAAACCGCCGTTGACGTAATTGCCATTGCTCTTCAAACCATTTGAGATTATGACAGCGCTTATTATTATACATATTGCGAGAAAGTAAATAGAAACTGACAACGCCTTTTCATTTTGCAAAATGTTTCACCTTCCTTTTTAATAATTTAATGAATTAATCAAGCTTAATCAAACAAATAATAATAGAAATCATAATTTAGAGCCATTTGCTACCTCTAATTCTGTTAATTATGTCGTTGTGTGCATTAACATTTTCTGCAAACGGGAATTTCTTTGTATTATAATATTCATAAACGTCTATTATATTAACTCCAAGCTCAGACAGCAGTTTCACCATACCTTCGATGGTATAACCCATACTTTCTCTGGTACTACCTGCACAATCACCTATTACTATAGCTTTTTTATTAGTCGCGAGACGACTCTCCCATGTATTGTTGCTGTAATTATTTAAGCAAAAGGTCCTATCCAACAATGCTTTCATTTGAGCTGTTACATTATAATTGTAGGATGGTGAAGCTAATATGTACCCCTCTGCATTTTTCATATTATTTATAATTTGTGTAAATTCATCATTATACTTACAAACACCCGAATTTATGCAATACTCGCACCCTGAACATGTAGTGATATATGTACTTTTTAACGTATACTTCATTACATCGATGTTCTTCTCTCTGAGAGCGGATATAAAGCAATCCGTGATTAATGACGTGTTACCATTAGTCCTTGAACTTCCAACCACTGCTATCCACTTTTTATTGCTATTGGACAATTATTTTCCCCCTAACATTACTCTGTAGGTATAATTTAACATTAATAGGGATTTATATCAAGTAAGTTCCTTTCGATATTTCCGACAAATATTATTGATTTTTTATTGGTTCCAAAGTATAATAATGCTTGATTGAAAATAACTAATTAAAAGTTTTCTAGGGTTCCGCAGTTATACTGGTCCGTGACCGAGAGAAAACTCACAGTTTGAAAGCTGTGTCACGGAGGGACAAAAGCCTGGGAGATATCGATAAAGGTATCTTTCAGGCTTAATTTATTTTAAGGAGGAATATTTAATATGGCATGGGTTTATTTAATTATTGCAGGAATTTTCGAAATTGTTTGGGCTATTGGACTTAAATACTCACATGGTTTTACAAAACTTTTACCATCACTGATAACCATAGGAGGAATGTTAATCAGCTTTTATTTATTGGCTCTGGCAACAAAAACTCTTCCGATTGGAACAGCATATGCAATTTGGACTGGTATTGGAGCCTTCGGAACGGTTATTCTGGGTATAGTTTTCTTTAACGAGCCGGTTAATTTTTTACGGGTATTGTTTCTCTTCTTTATTATGACTGGAATAGTTGGTTTAAAGCTTACATCAATATAACTATGCAATGCTCACCTATCGGTAACCATTGCATAGTTGAAACGCCGCTGAGGTAAGGAAATTTTTTTACAACCGAAAAATCTCCTTATGAACCCAGGCGTTATAACGAGGCGAGAAAATGTCAATAGATGTTGATAGAACAATCCGTAAATTGATATAATATCCATATATTATTTTTTCAAGGAGAATAGATGAAAGTACTAGGTATTGTAGCAGAATACAACCCATTTCACAATGGACATATA
>CAYQCA010000199.1:0-7870 GCA_964415835.1 uncultured Clostridium sp.
TAATGTAAAGATGAATTTAAAACATGTTATATCTCTATTGGAGGACGATTTGGATGAAATTTTAAAAGAGGTTAATAGAGATGGGTATGAACTTACAGCAACTTTTGAATAGGCGATTTTATTGGTCTGATGAGACTATATCCAAAATTAAAAAAGATTTAATTTATGGAGAAAACGTAGAGATAATTAATAATACGAAAAGCGAGAAGATCGTAACTGTCTACGGTTACCCACAAGTAGGTAAAACTGAATTAATTTTATTTCTACTAGGCATTTCTGAATATTATAGAAAAACTGTATATGATGTATTAAGAGCAGATGTACCAAGAGGAAACTCATCAACATCCACTGCAATTATTTATAAGCGTTCAGGTAATAATCTTTTTGGTTTGTGCTTTAGGCAGCGTATATATGATTTTTCTGATAATATTCAATACTATGATGTAACACAATTTAAAGAACAGTTAGGAAATATTCGTAAGAATATCGAAGCTAATGGAAAAGTGGAAGGGATTATTTTTATATACATTCCTAGTATCTATTTTAAAGACAACGAAAATATGTTTAATATTAATATACTTGATCTTCCTGGTGTTGAGAGTAAAAATTTGAGGGAACACCAGCATGTAGATTCATTAATGGAAAGATTTCTTTCTGTTTCTTCAGCAATATTAATTGTATGTAAAGCAAATGAAATACAAAGTTTAGAGAAATTGAAACTACCAAACGGGGAAGATTGGCAGCTAAGACCGGAAAAGTATATAATAATTACAACATACTCATATTCTATGGGGTCTGTGAGAAGGTGTTTTAAACCTAAAGAAGAAGGTATATCATTTTATGATTTTATAATGGAACACTATAAAGGTGAGCTTAAAAAGTTTAATGTTGAAATTGAGTGCTTTCCTGTTGAACTAGGAGACTCTTTTCAAAAATTAATAAAACAGATTGACAATAAGGCACTATCTGAACAGATGGAAAATGCACTTGCCAAAACATATCAGGCACTTATTCAATCACTTAAATCAAAGCAAGGAAATAATCTTATTGGTATCGTCCAATCATTAAAAAATATGTGTATAAAGAATAGTGAAAAATATATTAACGAATTGTGTCAAAAAAAGCATACTATAGAGGTTGATATGAAAGAATGCCGCATATTAAAGGAAGATTTAACTGTTAAACAGGAATATATTGAAAAAAGATCGGACACAACAATGGATTTAGTATCATATCTTGATAAGTATTTACTAAAAACTCAGAGTCTAAAACTAGATCTAAACAATAAAAAAATAGAATATATTAATGACTTGAAAAACATCTTCTTAATTGATGGGCAAATGCCAAAAAAAATTAAATATAAGTCAGAATTACATAAAAAGGTATGGATGTTTTACAATAAAAAGCTTAATGAATTAGTAGATACAGCTAAAACCTTCATGTCAGTGCAATCTGACCATAATAGTGATTATTATAATAGTGATTATGAAATTTACTTAAATAAGGAATCCATTATTAAAGAAGCCATAGGAGTTGAGCAAAAAATTTATGACACATTAAAAAATAAAATTGATACTTTGATTATTACTCCTAAAACAGAAGACAGTATGGCTTTGTCTATAAGTTATTTTTATAAAATTATTGATAAAGCTATTGAGCTAATAACCGTTCATTATAAAACAGAAATTGAAAATTTATTAGTTACTAAAAGGCAAGAGTTAGTATCATTAAAAAAAATAGAAAAACGTATTAATATGCAAATAAGTTCTATTAAAACAAAAATTCTAGAATATGAAAATGATACCAGAAATCTTTTAAATAGGATTGGAAAAGCAAAAGATGATTTAGTTAATGATAGTGAGAGGTTAACAAATTATATGGACATTGCAAAGAAAGCTTACGAAATAGAGTATAATAAAGTTGTGGAGGAAATTAACAATAAGGGTACCAACATAAGTGATAGAATTAAATTATTATTCTTATTGGCGATTATTGAAAGCGATTATGAAAGGATGCTGGCATAATGGAAACAATTAATGATAAAATTCTTAATTCAGAAATAGGTTATATTTTTGATGAATTAATAGTAAATAAATTAATACAAAGGCACGAAAATACAATTAACGAAATATTATTACCTAAAATAGAAAATGTAAAGAATGAAATTGAAACGTTAGTTCCTAAGGTAAACTCTCTTCCATCGTATCTTAAAGGTGCTACTGTTAGTGCACTCAAAGATACAGTTAATAATATAATGACTATAGATAATAACGTATCTGATATTAGTGAAATTTTGAAGGAGACAGAAGACAATATCCAAACAATTAAAACTCTTTCTAATTCGCATAATGCCATAATAACTAAGATAATTACAGATATTGAAAAAAATGATCAAGAGATTTCAATTCAAATGTCAGATGTTAAACAAAGTTTGTGTGATATTAATAAAAATATTGTTAACTATTCTCAGCAAAATATTGGCAATTTCGGTACAGTATGTAACGGCTTAAAAAAAGTTCTAGATGAGATAAAATTGGTTTCAGAGAAAGATGATAATTTATTTATTTACCTAAATGAAATTAAAGGAGACTTAATTGTACTACAAGAAGAATTTAAGGATTTATCAAATGTTCAAAAAACATACCATCAAGAATTAGTTAAATACTTTCAATATTATTTAATTGATGGAAACTCACCAATTCTTAAGAATATTCTTGCACTTATAGAATACGAAGAGACAAAGAAAAAAATGAAATTCGATAAAAAAATCCAGACTCTACTTATAATTCAAGTAGTTAGCCTCTTGTTGAGCGGTGGGGGTATTTTAGTTTTATTTTTATTTTTTATTAAATGAGCTTATATACTATGGAGGATTTGCTATTTAGATATATCTGAAGAATTATAAAAGTATATAAAACATTCATGTAATACACCACAGTATCATGTTATCACACCCAGTATCACAGAGAAATGTTATCATTTTGTTATCATTTTGCCGAAATACATAGAAATAGCCCGTTTCAAGAAATCCTTGAAACGGGCTATTTTGGCGGAAAGAGAGAGATTCGAACTCTCGGACGGCTTCCACCGTCACACGATTTCCAGTCGTGCGCCTTAGACCAGCTCAGCCATCTTTCCATGTGTAAATGTTCAATTCAGCTTTTCAGCTGCCTTTATATTTTACAATACACGATACCACTTGTCAACAAGCAACTTTCATCCAAGTTTTACAATCAGATTTTTATCGGGCAGGTATAAGGTTCCTGCAAAAGAATGAATTAACAGTGTAAATTGCTCGAAAACATTATACAATAAGGAATGGACAGTACCCTTAACAATAATTTAAGCTGACGCAGGCGCGCCAGCTATTTTTTTAATTATTTTTATTAATCATTAATCAAATTTCTACTCATGCTTGTCGCTGTTAAAAAATTCATGTATGCTTTTGAATGCTTCTTCTTGTGATTTTTTTCTTTTTTCATTTATTTCTTCAAGGTTTTTATTCAAGCAAGCTTTAACATCATAATCCAGGTTAGTTGATTTATTTATAATATCCATGGCGGTTTCAGTAGTCAGAGCACGTCTGTATGGTCGCTCCTCTGTAAGAGCAGTAAACATATCACTCACAGCGAGAATTCTCGACCCCAAATCCAATTGATCTGCTTTTAACATGAAGGGATAGCCGTTGCCATCCAGCTTTTCATGATGAAACGAAGCCCAGTCCCTAACTTTATCAAGACCTTTAATAGTATTGATTATTCTGTAAGTGTGGTATGTATGGGACTTCATAAGATTAAATTCATTCTTGTCAAGAGGTCCGGGTTTTTCCAAAATACTCTCGGAAATACATAGTTTGCCCAGGTCATGCATTAGGCCTGCAGAATGCATCAAATCAACGTCTTCACGGCTAAAGCCAAATTTTTCTGCCAAAGCACATGCGCTGGTTGCCACACCGATTGAATGAGTTGCGGTAAATTGGCTTCTAAAGTCAATAATACGATGTGCTATGCTTGCATACTGAATGAAGCTGCTGCTATCTACGGTAATTATGTGAGAAGACATAGTTTTTTTAGCCATCTCATATAAATAAGGACCCACAATATCAAACCAAAAATATGGCTTTGATACCAAATTATTAAAGGCTTCTACAACCTGAGGCATAAACATTGTTCCGCTCGCACTGTTTATCATGCTTTGAATGTTTTTACGCTGGCTTAATATTTCCACTTTTCGGTTAATTAATATGTCAACTCTGTCGGCCAAATGAATTATATAGCTGCCCAAAGGAATATTAACCGCTTCAAGAGAGTCACTTGAACCATTTTCCCAAAAGGCATGATGATATTTTATAATTTCTGCCACAGATTTTAATTCTTCTGTATCATGAAGAATATACCAACCTTTAAATCCGTGTGAATATATTTCTGCCTTGGGGCCATGAAAATCAAATTCAAACAAAGAATTTCTTTCTGACGCATTAACAGCACCACAATCATGTACAAGTCCGGCCAATACTATATCCTTGATCTCGTCATCTGAAAGATTCATTTCTTTTGCAATGCTATATGAAATATATGCGACTCTTTTATGATGATCTGTAATATGTGGATCAATCAAATCAATTGCACTGGAAAGAGCTAGAATTATATCAATAATAGGTATATTCATTTAAATAAATTCACCCGCAATCCCTCGAAAAAATTGTAAAATTATGTAGTATATTTTATTCCATTCTACTATAAATGCAACATACATTACAATAATAAAATTTCTAATAATTCAGACATTTTAATAGAAATTGGTATATAATTTAATGGCGAGGCAGTAGATGTTCCCGACCTCTTTTGCCTCGTTGAAACGCACAAAGGAAATTAAATTTTTCTACAATCGAGAAATTTTCTATTTATACCTGTGCGTTATAAATATTGTAAATAAGAAGGGTGGAGGCTATGCTTAGAATTATCAACTTAAGCAAGACGTATAAAGGTGGTAAAAAGGCAGTGGATAATTTGTCGCTGGATATTTCAAGCGGCGATATATATGGTTTTATAGGACACAATGGAGCTGGTAAAACCACTACAATTAAATGCATTACAGGTATTTTGGAATTTTCCGAAGGAGAGATTCTGATCGATGGTAAATCAGTCAAAGCCGAGCCTATAGAATGCAAAAGGAGAATTGCCTATATTCCTGACAACCCTGATTTGTATGAAAATATGACAGGAATACAGTACCTGAATTTTACTGCAGATATATTTGGTATTTCCAGAAGCGATAGGGAAGCCTCAATAAAGAAGTACGCTGACGAGCTTGAACTAACATCAAGCCTTGGAGATATTATTTCAGCATATTCCCATGGTATGAAACAAAAATTGGCCATAATATCTGCGCTAATACATAAACCAAAGCTTTTTATTATGGATGAGCCGTTTGTAGGACTAGATCCAAAAGCAGCTCATACGCTAAAGGAAATAATGAAGGAGCAGTGCGCAAATGGGTGTGCAATATTCTTTTCTACCCATGTTTTGGAGGTGGCAGAGAAGTTGTGCAACAAGATTGCTATTATTAAAGACGGCAAACTGATAACCAGTGGAGAAACTGCTGCCGTTAAAGGAAACAATTCACTGGAACAATTATTTTTGGAGTTGATTGATAATGAATAATACATTTTTGTTGATTAAAGCAAATATTATTAATTCCTGGGGAATAAACAAGGTTTTGAAATCAAAGTCAACAGGTGAAAAAGTTAAGGCAGGTTTGCTTGGAATTGTGATTATTTACGCAATTTGTGCAATGGCTTTTAGCGTGTTTATGTTTAGTTATACATTAGGGCAGGCTTTGGAAAAGCTCAATGCTTTGGAACTGTTAATAAGCAGCTCCATTTTACAGACTACATTGTTTGCATTAATAATGAGTATATATAAGATCCCGGGATATTTGTATTCCTTTAAAGACTATGACATGCTGATGGCTTTGCCTGTTAAGCCTTCTTCCATACTTACCAGTAAAATGATTTTTATTTACCTTTCAAACCTCGGAGTGGCTATATTGGCAGGGATCCCGCCACTTATTGTATACGGAATAATGACTCAAAGCGGGCTGATATATTATATTTTTGCCTCCGTAGCAACTCTTTTTATTCCGTTGATACCCATATCAATAGCAGCTTTTTTTGCATATATTCTAGGCAGGATAACTTCAAAATTCAGATCAACAAATTTTATATTGCTGGTTGGATCCTTTGCCTTGCTCATTCTGATAATGGTTGGCTCAACAATGGTTGGACGGATAAATACACAGCAGGTTCAGAATACTATACCAACCGTATATGCTTTAAATGACGTGCTTTTCTGGACAAAGTCATATATCTATGCACTTAGAGATATCGACTTTGTAAATCTGATATTTTTTATAGTGATTAGCCTGATATTCTTTGGTATTTTTATTACTATATTCGGAAAAGGGTTTAAATCCATTAACTCAAAAATGTCTGAGAAATTTAAGGCTTCAAACTATAAGATGACAAGCTTAAAAGTTTCATCCCCAATTAAGGCACTTTATATGAGAGAACTGAAATTTTATTTTTCATCATATATTTATGTATTGAATACTGCTTTTGGTGTAATAATGATGACCATTTTCTCTTTAGGAGTAGCAATATTTGGAAAGGACACTGTTTCCAAGGTTCTGGAAATCCCTATGGCCGAAGCGTTTCTGACACCGGTAGTAGCTTTTGTGTTTATTTTCTGTATAGGCTTTACCTTTACAACTGCACCGTCAATATCGCTTGAAGGGAAGAGCCTCTGGATTATAAAATCATTACCTGTTAAGACTGAGAGTATACTCTGGGCTAAAATCCTTTTGAATTTGACACTTACTTTACCGGCATTGGTGATAAACACTATAATAATTGCATTCGCGTTTAAAATGGCTCCCGCAGACATTTTATCGGTATTCTGTATATCACTATTGTACTGCATAATGTCTCCGATACTGGGAATATTGATAAACCTATACTTCCCAAAGCTGGAGTGGACAACACAGGTTGCGGTTGTTAAACAGAGCGCCAGCGTTCTGGTGGCTACCTTGGCAGCAATGATAACATTGGCTGTTCCCATAGTACTTTTTATCGTGATAAAACCGTCCAATGCAAATATTTTTCTGGCAGTGGCATCAGCTATACTGATTGTAATAAACTTGTTGCTGGTAAAAGCACTTAATACAATCGGGATCAGGAAATTTAAAGAATTGTAGGAGGGTGACAATTTAGTGGGTTTGGATCAAATAGTAATATATTTCACAATATATAGCTTTATCGGATGGATATGTGAAGTTGTTTACTGTTCATATTTATCAAAAAGATTTGTCAACAGAGGTTTTCTGGCAGGCCCTGTTTGTCCTATTTACGGATTTGGGGCACTGCTGATAATCTCTTTACTGAAACCAGTACAAGCAAGTGTTTTGATAGTTTTCCTTTGCGGCTTTGTGATTACAAGTGTATTGGAGTATATAGCGGGATGGCTTTTAGAAACACTATTCCACACCAAATGGTGGAACTATGAAAATGATAGATTTAATTTGAACGGACGAGTTTGCCTGAAAAACTCAATAATGTTCGGTATACTTAGTGTAATTTTAATGAAAATAATTCATCCGACGGTGGGTTATTTTATCGGATTGATACCGGATTATTGGTCAACGGTAATAAGTATTGCTCTGGCAGCAACATTTGCTGTTGACAGCGTATTTACAGTCAATACATTGGTTAATATGAACGACAGACTGAAAAAATTGCATGAATTCACTGAAGAGTTGAAAAGGAGTAGTGAAATTCTTGAGTGGTTTAATGAGCACGAGATTACAGTAAGCT
>CAYQCA010000200.1:0-7854 GCA_964415835.1 uncultured Clostridium sp.
TGGCAATGGACACGTTGTAGATGATTATGCTACAAACAGGAAGAGCTTTAAGCATGTGAAAAACAGAATACAGGAGTAGAAAGTGCAGAATTCAGGAGTAATAGGAGTAAGAGAAGTATAGAATAAAGAAAGTCCGCATCAATTTGAACAGACCTCCAATAAGTTAGACCTGAAAATCTAACTTATTGGGGTCACATCAAATTGCGGACTTTTTATTTTAGAAATTCAAGCTCGGCAAAGCCGAGCTACCTTATTCTATACTCCTATACTCCTATACTCCTGCTACTCCTGCTACTCCTGCTACTCCTATGCTTCTAGTCACTCCTATACTCCTGACTCCTGACTTACAGATCCCTATAAAAAATCAGATTCAACTCCATATCCTGATCAACAGGCCCATCCTTAAACATTTTTGTATATTTTCCAGCCAGTGATTTTGCGGTTTTAGCTCTTGAGGCATTCAACTGCATTGCAAGGTCTGCGAATGCAGGCTGCTTTGCAAGGTTTGTACGAATTTCTTTTGGCAAAGGGCAGTATCTGAATAAAATTGAACGTGCAATTTTATTCAGCCTTAAAATACCTTTCGACTCGAAGTTAATCCAGGTGTCGTAATCGCTGGTAAAAATATCTTTCATCATATTTCTGTTTTTCTGAATTTGTATTTTTATCTTGTCCTTTGCATCTTCAGTGAGGTCATGATTTTTCTTATAAAACTGAATGTAATCTGTATACTCGGATGTCAATGATTTTTCGGTTATATCATTCCAGGCAACGCCCATCATTGTTCGGCAAAGTTCCCATCTGAATGCACCAATCAGTTTTAAAACCATATCATCAATATTTTCATCTGTGAATGCAGGCAGAATAAATCTTCCAGGGGTATTTCTGCTTCTTCCGGTTATCTCCTGCCACATGGAAGGTCGGGAACCAAATGTAGGAATAAGAATAATGTCAGGAAGGACCTCTTTCATTATTGGCTCTTTTTCAATCCCCTTAGCATCGTTCTTATACCATATCTCCCTATAAAATACTGAAAAATCAGTTGCGAGTATATTGTCAATCGCCTGTTGTATTTTCGAAGGTGTAACTACGGCTTTTTCCAGATCCCTGGTTATAATGTCTTTATGCAAAATGGGGAAGTAGGTGCTTATGTGGCCATGGCAAACTTTCTGATTTGTTTTCATCATATTGTTTATTTCAAAACTTAATTTTGCGTCAAAATCCTTTTCGTAAGCGGCTTTATCCTGATCGGTTACCATCTTGCGCTTTTTCATGTCTCTGAAAACATCAAAATAATCCTGACCAAAGTCATTAATAGAAGCATCTTTCCTGTTCTGATGTATGCTTGCCATCCACTCTTTAGCACTATAGATAGAATACTTTGTTTCCGGATACTCCTTGTCACAAAGCCTATATAGAGTGATTGTCTGTTCCTTTGTCAATAATCGTTCATCCATATAACCAAAGTTCAAGAACATGCTAATGAGCTTCGGACAGTAATTATCCTTTTGGGTTCTTTTGAAAGCCTCCTCATAAATAGCAAAAAAATCTGATGCCAAAGAAGTTCTAAGATCTCTAGTCTCAGAATCATTTGAGGTTTTATCCTTAAGTGCCCTGAACTGGCTGAGTCTTTTGTTAAAGCTATCAAAAGTATCGTGTGGGCAGCCGCAGTATTGTATAATGCTCTCAAGGCTATTTTCCAATTCCTGAGGCAGTTCTGCACCAGCGGATATACTATTTGAAGAAGAACTTGATATGGCCGCTTTTGATTCAATGTTGCCCACAAAATCTGATATCTCTGCAATATTTATTGTTTTTAAAGAATCAAATCTGCTCTGAAGTTCATTAATACTTCTTATCAATATATCAGAACAATGCTCCAGAATGTTGAAGATAGTAAGTGCAGCCTCTTTATCTTCTTTCGAATCAATAACAATACGGCCATAGGTTGCCAGCAGATTTTTAGGCGAAGTATAAAGGTAGTCAATATTATCAAATAAATCTGATAATAGACTTTTGGTTTCACGAATCAATGTATCCAATAACTCTGACCCTTTTTGAATATGAAATTCACATACAAAACTATCATTGTTAAAAAAACCTTTTCTTTGTTCCAGAGGAACATTCAAGAGGGAGGAGAAATATTCGATAGCCTGAGTGTCAAGGGAATCCTTGCTTTCCGATACCGGGTCTGATCCAATTTTAATGGATAGTAAGTCAGGGTTTACTGGGAAAAAACTACAGCCAGAGTTCTTTAGCTCCTCATAAGCTTGTTGATAGGAATCTAAAGTATCAATATTAGGGGAATATTGAAAATAATATTTGTCTTTAACAGCCCAATAATACAAAGATATATTCTCTGCTAATCTATTTACATTTTCGCATATGGGTAAAAGTCTCTGATACGCATTAAAGCTTAAGTCAATTAGCGTTGCCAATGAAGACACAATATATGTAGAATAATCTTTTTGAGTTGAAATTATATTTCTGATACCCTTAATGGAATCAGCAGGGAAGCAGAAAAGACTGCAATCTTCCGCTGCCTTCAGTGTAAAAGAATGCTGACCGCTATTAATAATATCATTAACACCCAAAAATGTATTCTGATCCAGTAAAAAGAGTTTACAGCTGTTTTCAAGTAAGGGTTGGCTGCTGGTTGATTCCGATTGAAATGAAGACAAATAAACGTCAATTTTACCCTTTAGCATTAAGCTAATAATTGAAGTTTTATCGCCCTCACATATAATTAGTTCATCTTTTTTTGATGAATATTGTCCTGAATAATCTGATTTTATGCCCATTATGAGTCTCCTTTAATAACGCTGTGCGTAGTGATGAACATTAGCAACAAATTTAAGATAAACAGTTTTTCTCTTTTAAACAAAAACAAACCAGGTAAGGATAGTTATTATTTAACTGTTCCTCATTATATCTGGTTTGTTAATCGGCATAATTCATAATAAAATTTATACTTATTTTATTTTGCTTTATTTTGCTTGAATATAACCTGTTGCTTTCAAATATTCAGCCATCAGGACAGCGCCGCCTGCTGCACCACGTACGGTATTATGGGAAAGGCCAACGAATTTATAGTCATACAAGCTGTCTTCACGCAATCTTCCAACTGTGATACCCATTCCATTTTCAGCATCTCTGTCTATTTTGGTTTGAGGTCTGTTATCTTCTTCAAAGTATTTAACAAATTGTTTTGGTGCACTTGGAAGATTCAATGTTTGAGGTTCTCCCTGGTAGTTTTGCCATAAGTTTAATATTTCTTCTTTAGAAGGCTTGTTTTCAAAGGAAACAAATACAGCAGCCAGATGACCATCAGTAACAGGTACTCTTATACATTGTGTAGTAATCAACGGTGAAGTAGCTTTTATAATTTCGCCATTTTCAATTGATCCCCAGATTTTCAATGGCTCCTGTTCGCTCTTTTCTTCTTCACCACCGATATATGGAATAACATTATCAATCATTTCAGGCCAATCCGAAAAATTCTTTCCGGCTCCTGAAATTGCCTGATAAGTAGTTGCCACAACATTCTTAATGCCAAATTTCATTAGTGGGGATAAAGCGGGAACATAACTTTGAATAGAACAGTTCGGTTTAACTGCTATAAAGCCATTTTTGGTTCCAAGCCTTTTTCTTTGGCTATCAATAACCTTTACGTGTTCAGCATTAATCTCAGGGATAAGCATTGGCACGTCAGGTGTCCATCTGTGTGCAGAGTTATTGGAAACTACAGGAGTTTCGTTCTTCGCATATTCTTCTTCCAATTTCTTTATTTCATCTTTTTTCATATCAACAGCACAGAAAACAAAGTCTACTTCATCGCAGATTTCTTTTACTTGTCCGGTTGCATTTTTTACAATAATATTTTTAATATTCTCAGGCATAGGAGTTGCCATTTTCCATCTGCTGCCTACTGCGTCAACATAGGTTTTTCCAGCAGACTTTTCGCTTGCTGCGATAGTTACAACTTCAAACCAAGGGTGGTTTTCAAGAAGAGAAATAAATCTCTGCCCAACCATTCCCGTACCGCCAATAATACCAACCTTTAATTTCGACATGCGTATATGCCCCCAATTCCATTAGATTCATAGATTAATTTTACTTAATATTATATATGTGACAGTGTGCATTTGTGAATATATCAAAGATTGCTAACTGCTATCTTTGAATTTCACAGCAACAATGAATGTCCACCGTACAATGACAAATGTATTTGTATTGTGTATTTTAACATAAGATAAATTAAAATACAATAATAAAAACGCATAAAATTTATACAATATATATAAATCTTATGCGTTTTAGCTTACAGAATATTTATTTTAATTATTTAATGTAAATAGAGGTTGTATTACACCCCATTCTTTTAATTCCTTCTCAGTACCTACCCATACCGGCGCTTTCATGGGAACAAGCGGAAAAAGTTCTTCTACGCAGTAGTTAGACATTCTTATACAACCATGAGATATGTACTTACCAATAGAATAGAAAGAATTGGTACCGTGTATTCCATATGAACCATCGGTTCGGTTTATACCCAGCCAACGGCTGCCCAGAGGATTCTTTGGTGAGCCTCCCTTAACAGGTTTTGCAAAACCGCCGCCTCCCCAATCAGGATCAATTATTTTCATATTAATTACAAACTTGCCTGACTTGGTAAGTGAAGCAGGATTTCCGACTGCAACGGCATATTTTTTTATTACTTTTGTGTCCTCATATAGAGTAAGAGTTCTTGTAGTTTTATTCACGACAATCCATTTTCCATTCGTTGGGGTTTTGCTAACAGTATCATAAAATTTGAACTCCGGACAAACCAGACGATTAATCAGCATCTCTTTTGTTGCCTGATCCCAGCTTCCGGTAACACTCATATTATGATTACTTTGAAAAAGGAGAAGAGCATTTCTGATATTTAACTTTTCGTCGGCTGCATACACTTTTTTGTAGTAACCCAATTCCTTGATATAGCTTAAGTATGTTTTTTCATTAATTTCATTACTAAGCTTTACAATTTTGGCTTGCTGTTCTTTTTTTTCTTGTTCTGCTTTGGCTTGCTGCTCCTTTTTTTCTTGTTCCGCTTTCAGCTCCTTTTGAATTTCAAGAACAGAATCCAAAACATCTGTATCAATCAGATTTGTTGAATCCATTGTATTTGGTACAGCTAAGCTTGAATCGCCCGCAAAACAAAAAGAAGTGCTCTCAAAAATTAAAGCAAAAATTAAGGTACTTAATATAATAATTTTCCTCATCATTGTATGACCCACCCTCGAAGTAGTATTAAGATAGATATATTTATTTTACTAGAAAAATATGGATATGATTACAAAAAATAAAAAATATTTTAAGATTAGTTCTTATCAAGCAATTCAAAGGATCATATTGGAAAATAAGTCATAGATATTTCCTGAGATACATAAATATGCATTAGTATAGCAAATATTTGCATATAAATTATTAATGTATAATATTGAATTTTTATGCATGTTACTTTATAATGGAAATTGTCGTTTTATAGAATAATATAATGGGGGTTGTCAAAAAATGAATAAAGCATTTAAGAAAATACTTACTTTATTGATTGTTGCTTCAATTGGACTAGCAGTAGTAGGCTGTGGTGATGGAGCTACAATGAAGAGAATTGAGAAAAGTGGAAAGCTGGTAGTAGGAACAAGTGCTGACTATGCACCGTATGAATATCATGCCATAATAGATGGAAAAGATACAATCATTGGGTTTGATATATCAATAGCAAATGAAATCGCGAAGGATTTAGGAGTTCAGCTTGAAATAGTGGATTCTGGTTTTGACGGGCTATTACAATCACTTAATACAGATAAGGTAGACATTGTAATATCAGGAATGAATCCGGATGATGAAAGAAGAAAAGCTGTTGATTTTTCCAAGATATATTATGAAGCGAAGCAAGGTGTTATGGTAAGAGCTGAAGACAAAGATAAAATTAAGTCAATTGCTGATTTAAGCGGTAAAAAAGTTGGTGCTCAGCTTGGAACAACTCAGGAAGATATAGCAAAAGAGCAAATGAAGGATTCAACTCTTGTATCGTTGGGAAAAATTCCTGATCTTGTAATGGAATTGAAGAGCAAGAAGATTGACGCTCTGGTAGTAGAATTGCCTGTTGCAAACGGTTATGTAAAAAACAACAATGATCTTGCATTATCTGAGCTTACCGTTGAAGAAGAATCAGGCGGATCAGCTATAGCAGTAAAAAAAGGTAATGAAGATCTGTTAAAGCTTATTGATGCAACCATAGACAGACTCATGAAAGATGGCTCTATTGACAAGTTTGTTCAAGAAGCAAATGATAAGAATATAACTGAATAATATAAAAAATGCATATTATATAAGTTAACAAGTTAAATTAAAGCTGCCGCTAATAACATAAAATATCTGTGGCAGCTTTATGTATGATAAATGTTAGAAGTATGGGAGGAATTGGCTTGAATTTTAGCTTTTTGGAAGATTACTCGTACTATTTTATTACAGGTACAGTAAATACAATAATAATAGCACTTTTTACGGTATTGCTCGGTGTAGTCATAGGTACGGTGCTAGCATTGATGAAAATCTCAAAAAATTCAGTATTTAAATTTATTGCATCAGCTTATATTGAATTTATAAGAGGAACGCCTCTTTTGGTTCAAATATTTTTAATTTATTTTGTAATTCCGTTTCCGGCATTTACTTTATTTGGATTAGATATGTCCAGGTTTATCCCTGGTATAATCGCTATGTCTGTCAACAGCGGGGCGTATGTTGCTGAAATTATCAGGGCAGGTATACAGGCAGTTGATAAAGGACAGATGGAAGCATCCCGTTCATTAGGTTTCACAGCAGGTCAGTCTATGAAGTATATTATACTTCCTCAAGCAGTTAAAAACATTTTGCCGGCATTGGGAAATGAGTTTGTTGTTGTAATTAAAGAATCTTCTATTCTGTCGGTAATAGGTATTACAGAATTAATGAGAAGCACAGATATCGTTAAAACTGCTATTTTTAGGCCGGTTGAACCGTTAATAATTACTGCTGCCATTTATTTCGTATTAACATTTACATTGACCAGAGTGCTTGGCTTTGCTGAGAGGAGGATGAAAACCAGTGATTAACGTAAGAAATTTGCATAAAAAATTCGGTAGACTTCATGTTTTACAGGGAATAGATACAACAATAAAAAAAGGTGAAGTTGTTGTTGTTATTGGCCCCAGCGGCTCGGGAAAAAGTACATTTTTAAGATGCCTTAATTTACTGGAACAGCCTACCGAAGGTGAAATAATATTTGAGGGTATAAATATTACCGATAAAAAAAATGATATTAATAAACAAAGGCAAAAGATGGGGATGGTTTTTCAAAATTTTAATCTTTTTCCACATCTTACAGTAATGGATAATATTACTCTCGGACCGATAAAACTAAAAAATCAAACCAAACAGCAGGCGGAAAGTAATGCCACAGTACTCTTAAAACGTATAGGACTTGAAGAAAAAGCAAATAACTATCCCGGACAGCTTTCCGGCGGACAAAAACAACGTAT
Organism: uncultured Clostridium sp.; assembly: GCA_964415835.1. GTDB lineage: Bacteria > Bacillota > Clostridia > Acetivibrionales > DSM-1351 > Ruminiclostridium. Next base: position 7,566 of record CAYQCA010000200.1, read on the forward strand.
TGCAATTATTCGTGCACTTGCCATGTCACCTGATGTTATGTTGTTTGATGAACCGACCTCTGCATTAGACCCTGAGATGGTCGGTGAGGTTCTCGAAGTAATGAAGGAGCTGGCTGCAGAAGGAATGACAATGGTTGTGGTTACTCATGAAATGGGTTTTGCAAGGGAAGTTGGCACTAGAGTCCTTTTCATGGATGAAGGTAAAATAAAAGAAGAAGCTGCACCAGATGAGATTTTTACAAACCCTAAAAATGAGAGAACCAAGGAATTTTTAAGTAAAGTATTATAA
>CAYQCA010000201.1:0-7819 GCA_964415835.1 uncultured Clostridium sp.
TGAACCAGAACTCTATGAAATGGTCATTAATATAGTATAGGCCTTTTCTACTTTTTTCAGGCTGCCTTTCAGTAACAGGTATCCGCTTTTCAACCAGATCCAGGTCCATTAATGTCTTAAGATATGGACTCAGTCCATTAGACGGCATCTCCAGCACTCCCGCCAGCTGTGAAACCTTATGATTTCCTGCTGCAATGCTTTTCATTATGGAGAAGTAGCTCACAAGCTCTTTTACTTCCTTTTCCAGAAGAAAAACAGGCTCCTCGTATAAAAAGCCACCTTTATAAAGAACTTCCTTCTCTACGTTTTCCATTAATGGCACATCATTATCAAAAAACTCAAAGTATTTAGGTACACCGCCTGTGATTGAGTAAGCTTCTACAAGCTGTTCAAATGTTTTATTATCATTATTCTTCAAAATATCTGTAAACTTCAATGGTGATAAACGAATCTGAGCGGTTCTTCTTCCATATAGAGGACTACTATAGGATAAAACATATGTGGTCATCATGCTTATTAAGGAACCACAGAGAATGACCATAATGTTTTTATCTTTGAGTATCTCATCCCAGATTCTTTGAAATATTGTAGCAAAAGCAGGATTGACATTTACAAGGTACTGAAATTCATCAATAATGAGTATCTTATTGGCTTCAGGCATATATGACGCGAATATTTTAAATATGTCCTCCCAATCTGAGAAATTAGCTTTTTTCAGGTATTCCTGCTGAGTATATTCTGCAAGAGTACTTAAAAAGCGCTTAATATTTCCGTTTTCCAATTCCTCAGTAGCCAGAAAATACAATGCGTTCTTATCTTTTATAAATTCCTTTATAAGAGTGGTTTTTCCTACCCTTCTACGTCCATATATTACTACAAACCCACTTTTTCTTTGATATTCACGCTCAAGGGTTTTTAATTCTGATTCTCTTCCAATAAATTTCACAATTCATCATCTCGCATTTATATATTTGTAATTAGTCTAATTCTAATTATATTATATATCATATGCAATAAATGTCAATTTTATTCATTATTTTGTAGCTTCGATATAGCACCATGCTAATTATCTGCTGCCTCCGCGTTTCTTGAAGTCTTCATCAATACGGTCTTTCCAGCTTTCCGATATAGGGCGGCTGGCCCGCATACAACTTACTGTTTCACTGATTACTTCATAATTCAGCAAGGTACCTTCAGCATCCGCATTATAATTAGTTGCTCTATCTTTGCTAATGCCAAAACGTTCTGCAGTGGCAACAGCATCAATGTTTGCGCCAAGAAAAATATACTCCCAGCCATACTTACCTTTTTGATGTTCAATCATCCGACGCACTTTTTCATAGCTGAATTCACGACTTGCATTTTCCATTCCATCTGTGGTTATCACAAACATAACATGCTCTGCCCGTTCATCTTCGGCTGTATGCTTCTGAACATTTCCTATTTTGTTGATAGTTTTGCCCACCGCATCAAGTAATGCAGTACTGCCACGCACATAATACTCCTTGTCTGTAATAGCAGCAATTCCCCGAAGGTTAATGCGGTCATGTAGTAACTCGTACTTGTCATCAAACAAAACTGTGGTTATAATCACTTCACCAGATTCCTTCTTTTGCTTTTCAAGCATGGCGTTATAGCCACCAATGGTGTCACCTTCAAGACCGCTCATTGATCCGCTTCTGTCAAGGATGAATACCAGTTCAGTCAAATCCTTTTTCATAATGTTATCCTCCAAATCATCGTTTATTGTGATTTAAGAATAGCATTTTTTATTCACAGCACGGTCGCATGGCAAGCGACAAATTTATTTTTTGAGAAGTTCTATACTCCCAGCAGATTTTGATCAAAAGCAAACAGGGCTTCATTGATCTCAAAAATGTTGTAGTTCTTCTCATCAATAAAGTATTGAATGATAATGTCGAATTTACTGCTGTTTGATAGTGCAAAACCAGCTTTAAGCAACAGGTCTTTTGTCTCATCAAGATTCAACCTCAAGGCTATGGCAAAAGCTATAGCTGTAGGCTTACTCGGCTTATAATTTATATCGTTCCGAATTTTAGAAAACAACTTCCTGTCTATATTAGCTTTTTTGTATGTCTCCGCATCCGTCATACCCTTTTCGTCAATCAAACGTAGTAGCATCTGCGAGAAAGTTTCTTCCATGCGCTTTACAAGATCGTCAAGAGTACGCTTTCGCTTTTTCATTGTCGCAGGTGCTTCCATACACGAAATTATAGGTTCTTTTATGGAATATTCTTTCAGGATACGTTGTTGTTGCATCCGGCTATCTCTGCTAACAGGATGTTCCTCTATGTACTTGTCATCTATGTATTGCTTAATGGATGAAAACAGCTTTTCTGACAGGGTAAATGCCGCTATATCAAACACCACCAGGTAAATCGTCATTTCATTATTCAAAAGGAAGTCACCAATTACAGAAATTGCAGTTTTCAATGCTCTATCCTTGGGATATCCAAATGCACCTGATGATATCAACGGAAAAGCAATGCTCTCCAGATTATGTTCTTTTGCTAAAGCAAGTGAATTCTTATAACAATCGGCAAGCAGCTTTTCCTCATTATCATTGCCTCCATGCCAAACTGGACCAACCGTATGGATAATATATTTTGCAGGCAGCTTGTATCCCTTTGTAATCTTAGCTTGTCCCATCTCACATCCGCCAAGAACTCGGCATTCAGTAAGCAGTTCTGGCCCCGCAGCTCTATGTATTGCTCCATCAACACCTCCACCGCCAAGCAAGGATGAATTAGCAGCATTCACAATTGCATCTGCATGAACTTTAGTTATGTCATTACGGATTATTTCAAGGGGCATAAATTTACCTCCTATCGTTTAACAAAAAGCTATAAATAAAACACTTAAATTTAGAGCAGCTTCATATAAACAATTGTACATAAATAAATGAAAGGTTCAATTCAAACATACTTTATCACTGTAAACATTCCACCCATTGACTTTTGCATGTTATTGGACATGTGGTGTGGTATATGACAGTGAAAAGGCCATACCCCAGGATTGTTTGCAAATACTATCAAATCATATGTTTCGCCTGATGCTACATTTACTGTGTTTTTGATTAGTCTGTTCCGGAGGGAAATGGTATTACCATCACTTGCGCTGATAGTAAATTGATGCCCATGGATGTGCATGGGATGTGCATCGTGAACAATATTCCCAAGCCTTATCCTGATAGTTTCATAAATTTTCACTTCAAGTGGTGTAGTATAAGGGAAACAGCGTCCATTAATAGTAAAAAAATTAAAATCATGTGACATTGGGTCTATATCAAATAATCCCGGTTTTACTTCACCAACTGTTTGGCCTTTGATATGAAACTCCTGAAGCATGAGAAAATAATCTCGTTGAAAGTTTTGATCCTGTTTTCCGGGATCCAATATTATGAATGCTCCTCCCAGGCCCATCATCTGCTGATTTACGGAATTAAAATGTGTATGATACATATGTGTACCCGGTGGATTTGTTATTCTGAATTGATAGTCGAAATATTCTCCTGGATTTATTTTGGGTGATGGTTCAACCTCCGGGACTCCATCCATAATATTAGGAACATCCAGGCCATGCCAATGAACACTTGTAGGCTCCGGCAACCTGTTTATGACCCGAATAATCACATTATCTCCCTGATAAACCTGAATTGTAGGCCCCGGCATACTTCCATTATATCCCCATGTATTAATAAATAGCTCAGGGAGTATTTCACGTTTAACTGGCTCAGCAATAAGCTCGAAGAACTTTATTCCATTATGCATTACAAATGGTAAATTAGGAACATCCGGTGTAATAACCATAGCTATACCATCCTATATTGCTGCATTAAAGCAGCTTTCGAATTCTGAAGTTATCCTCTAGCAAAATCCAGTTTTCAGGGAATGGAAACCCTAAAGCCCAGTAGCTGATTCCCCCAAGGTTATAAGCTTTCACAGTATCAAATTTTGCTTGGGCACTGCGTGCATCCTCAAACCAAACTTCGTGCAATCTCCCCGCATCATCCCGGTAGCGGTAAAAGGGGGATTGGGCAACCGTATTATATTGGATATTCGAACCATATTTATAGGCTCTGAGAATTGCTTCCCGGTTACTGAAGGTTTCTGCCTCTTGCCCTTGTACATGAGGGAGCAACCAATCACGGGCATATATTTGAAAGCCGAAGAAAATCTTTTGCCGTGGAATAACAGTTACCGCATAATCAAGAACTTTTTTAATTTCGTTGAGCGGCGAAATGGGCTGTGGTGGGCCCTTACGATAGCCCCATTCATACGTCATCAATACAACAAAGTCAAGAATTCTTCCATGGGCAGGATAGTCATGAGCTTCGTACAAAAGCCCCATCTGCGTTGGTCCCGTTTTTGGTGCCAGAGAGCTGGACACAATAAATCCCTCGGTATGCAAACGGTCTACAGCCCTTTGTAGAAACTGATTATATGACTCGCGGTCTTGAGGCAATACACCTTCAAAGTCAACATTTAATGCTTGATACCCTTTTTGTTTCATTATTGAAATAATATTAGTAAGAAGCCGGTCAACGATATCAGTATTGTTTAAAACCACGTGAGCAAGGTTTTCTCCCTGTTCGGTTGCTGTAAAATTAGTGATTGCCATCATTGGAACAGCTCTTTCCTCATAGCCCGCAGCAATTGCAGCGGTATCATCAATAGGCTCCAGACTGCCATCTTGACGGATTCTGTACGCAAATGGGGATAAGTAGGTTAAATGCCGTCCCTCTTCCTTAACAATAGGCCTGGCCTTTTCTCCCAATATATAAATAAATCCGTTAACATCTATCTGGGGTCTTGGTTTCATGGGGATATACAGCCGTGTACCCGGCATAAGTGCTTTTGGGTCGGTTATGTTGTTTATCTTTAGCAGGTCCTGAAGTGGTACGCCATAATTTTGTGCAATTTTCCATGGCGAATCCCCTGGTTTTACAGTATAGTAGAGACCTTCTGTAGGAATAACCAATGCATGGCCTACAAGTAATTGATCCGGGTTTGGAATTGTATTAACAGCAATGATACTTTCAATAGTAACTCTGTAACGGGCTGCAATTTTGAAAAGGGATTCTCCCTTTGTAACAACGTGAATTAGCATACGTCAAACTCCTCTCGCCTCATTATGATCAGCCAATAGTTCTGAAAGCAAAAAGCTCTCTTACAATTTATATTATGTAAAGTTAAGTATACTTGTGATTTAGAAATACTAAGGTTGTTTATTAAAATAAATAAGGCTATCAACCAGTATGAGAATGGAATCATATCTAATTTATGCTTTTATATCAATAAGCAAAGACCATCTCAAACTGAGATGGTCTTCACTGTATCAACGACAGTTAATTTAATTCAGTACTTTTATTTTGCACTGTTGGTATTCAAATTCCATGAAGCAGTTTCAGATGCACCTTGAGTTCCATCAGCATTTTGTTGAAAATATGTAAATGATATTTTTGAATACCCTAAACATACTTCTTCATATTTGCCATATTGTTTATAAGAAGTTACAGTAACATCTTTCAATACAATAGTAGATATCGTAGATGCGGATCTCCCGGATTTAACCATATAAATAGTACCATTATTGATTTTATCTCCATTAAGCATTGCTTGAAAAAGTTTTGGAGACGACTTATCAATATTCTTAACCAACTTAATTACATTTAAATGTAGATTTTGGCTAGGTTCATTATCTTCTAATAGATTTCTACCTCCAAATGCGTATGTAAGAATATCAATCTCATTTTTATGTTTGAGATCAGCTGATTCGCCCTGGATTCCATCCAATTTTAAGAATTTATCATAAGTATCCTCAGTTATTGTATTAAGCTGATCTTCCAGAATCACTTCATATTGGTTATTGGCATCTTCATTTTCATCTTCTTGATTTTCATCTTCGTTAATCTCATCTTCATCTTCGGTATTAAATAATTCCTGCTTATTAAGAGTCTCTTTTCCATTAAAAAATCCACTTAGCTTATTCTCTTCAACACTACTTGCTGCTAATTGAGTATTCATTATATTTGATCGTGTATCAGTAATTTTTGCAGCTTCAACTCCATACCCTGATGCGGTTAAAGTGATAAAAAAAACTAAAAGAATCGAAATCGCCATAATATTTATCTTCTTCATACGAGTCCTCCTTAAAAATATTTGGAATATAACTAATTTTATCATATCAGTTAATTAATCACAATTTTAATTTATTTTATATAGGCCTGAATATTCCTTTCTGTGTAATTAGTCTAAGCCTCCATAAAGAGCTTAATGTCTTCATCAACTGCACCTATCCCTGCAATACCAAAGTTTTCAACCAGCACCTTTGCAACATTCGGCGATAAAAATCCAGGTAGAGTTGGTCCTAAATGTATGTTTTTAACTCCCAGATACATGAGAGCCAGCAATACTATAACAGCTTTCTGCTCATACCATGCAATATTATAGGCAATCGGAAGCTTATTAATATCATCAAATCCAAACACTTCCTTAAGCTTCAATGCAATTAGCGCCAATGAATACGAGTCGTTACACTGCCCGGCATCGAGGACTCTCGGAATGCCTCCGATATCACCTAAATTAAGCTTATTATAGCGGTATTTTGCACAACCTGCAGTCAGTATAACCGTATCTATCGGTAGCTTTTTAGCGAATTGGGTGTAATAATCTCTGGACTCCATCCTTCCATCGCAACCGGCCATAACGAAGAACTTTTTTATAGCCCCTGATTTTACTGCGTCCACAACCTTATCAGCAAGGGCAAAAACCTGCTCATGGGCAAAACCTCCCACAATTTTTCCTGATTCTATTTCAGTTGGCGCCTTCAGTGTCTTGGCAAGGTCTATTATTTTTGAAAAATCCTTTTTCCCATTACTGTCAGCTTCAATATGCACACATCCGGGATATCCTGTGGCACCGGTTGTAAATGTTCTTGCTCCAATTTCCTCGCTTCCGGAGGGCACAATACAATTGGTTGTAAAAAGGATTGGGCCATTAAATGCTTGGAACTCTTCAACCTGCTTCCACCATGCATTTCCGTAATTTCCAGCGAAATTATCATATTTTTTGAATTTAGGGTAATAATGGGCAGGAAGCATCTCACCGTGTGTATATACATCAACTCCTGTATCCTTTGTCTGCTCAAGCAGTTGCTCAAGGTCAGTCAGGTCGTGACCTGATATGAGTATTGCGGGGTTGTTCCGTACTCCGATATTTACCTCTGTTATCTCCGGGTTTCCATATTTCGTTGTATTACCTTCGTCAAGCAAAGCCATTGCCATGACTCCGAACTGTCCAGTCTTCATTGCAAGAGCTACAAGCTCTTCTGCAGGAAGTCCATCATCAAGAATAGCCGACATGGCTTCATAGATAAATGAATAAAGCTCATTCTTTTCTTTTCCGAGCTTTAAGGCATGATGAATGTATGCAGCCAAACCCTTAATACCGTAGGTTATAAGCTGTCTCAGAGACCTGATATCTTTATTTTCTGTTGCTATCCATCCCACGTAAGATGCCTTGAACAAAATATCTTGAATTGTTATAACTTCGAATTTTGCCGCATCATGGAGGGCTTCCACCGAAACTTTTTTTCTTAGGTCATCTCTTATTGTAAGCATTTGTCTGATTTTTCTTACTACCGCATCATTATCAAAATTGGCATTTGTAATAGTCATAAAAAGGCTCTGCAGAACCTCATGATTGACTTCTCCCAGAGTCATTATTTCAAGCTTACCTTTTATAACAATATCTGAAATACCTTTAATAATATATATTAACAAATCCTGCAAATCCGC
>CAYQCA010000202.1:0-7717 GCA_964415835.1 uncultured Clostridium sp.
ACCTCCTGCCAAGGGCGGTCCGTATTCGCAGCCACATAGCCTGGTTTATGTTAACGTAACATGGAAAGAATTGGAGCCAACCAAAGGAGTTTTCAATTGGAGCGGAATAGAAATTGATAACAAATTTGATTATTGGTATACTAACGGCAAAAAAATTATTCTCAGAATTGTATCCGATTACCCCGGTTCAAGTTTACACACGGATATACCTGATTGGCTGTATAATGAGATGTCACAGGATGGAACAAACTACAGTTTTTCCGAGGGACAGGGCTTTAGTCCAAATTATAATAATTATGTTTTCGGAACAAATCATCAAAGAATGATTTCTGCTTTGGCTCAGCGTTATGATGCGGACCCAAGAATAGCTTTCATTCAGTTGGGTAGTCTTGGACATTGGGGTGAGTGGCATACCTGGCCCTGGTCTCCTTTCACCGGTGTTTTTCCAGGCTTAGACATACAAAATGAATACATACAGAATTATTTAGATAGCTTTAGTAATAAGATTATTTCGGTTAGAAGACCTTTAAGTATTGCAAGGAATAACCTTACCGGCTTATTTAATGATATGTTTGGAGACCAGTATGCAACAAATGAGTTCATAAGCTGGTTTAATTATGGTTATGCTGATGCGCAGAGTAAAAATATACATCCACGCATGAGCGATTTTTGGAAATATGCGCCTTCAGCAGGTGAGTTTGGATATGGAAATGCAGCGTATTATCTGGAAGCAAGCACAATCAATGAAACACTACGGCAGGTCAGGGAGAGCCATACAAGCTGGCTGGGACCTTGCAGCCCAGCTGCTTTAGCAGCAGGTTGCCAGCAGCAGCCAAATCTTGATGCAATGCTAAAAACAATGGGTTATAGATTTGTATTGGAATCGATAACTTATGAAAATCAAGCTAAGCAGGGAAGTAATTTGCAGGTAAATATGGTTTGGAATAACAAGGGAGTAGCACCTTTCTATTATAACTGGCCACTTGAACTCTCACTTTCAGACTCCAACGGAAATATTGTTGCCAGGAACACCACTTCGGAAGATATCAGAACATGGCTCCCAGGAGTAAAAAATATATCACAAAGCCTTAATATACCTTCTGATTTGGCGAATGGTACCTACAATATATGTGTTTCAATACTGGACCCGGCTACAAATACTCCGGGAGTGATGCTGGCAATCGGAAACAAAAGAAATGACGGCAGGTATACATTAGGAAGCCTAAACGTAGGCTCAAGCTATACACAATACAACTATTCACCTACAACGACACAAACGCCTCCTCCGCAAATTACTGATCCGGTACATCCACCGGTGATGAGCCCTATTTATGTCGATGGTGCCAATGATGATTGGACCGGTTATTCCATGCTGGCATCAGGGAATGGCACCATCAGCGGCATTTACTCGACTCAAGATGCATCAAAGCTGTATATAATGGTAAAAGGAACAGGAATGAACGTAAGCAGTGACTTCTATATTAATAGCGACAATAACACATCTACAGGTTACAGGTCTCCAAACTGGAGTGCATCAGGAGCAGATTATTTAATTGAAAATAACCAATTATATAGGTATTCTGGTACAGGTTACAACTGGAGTTGGAGTAATATTGGGACTGCATCAGTTATAAAAAATGATGTAATGGTTGAAGTATCAGTTGGTTTGAATCAGCTTTCACTTTCTGAGCCGGTTACAATGAAAATAGGATATGAAAGGAATTTTACTGAATATGTTCCTCTGGCCGGTAATCCAATGGCAACAGCCGAAAAGCCTGTTTCGTTAGTTACAATTGATGGAAATGATGGTGACTGGGCTGGAGATTACTGCCCGATAGGTATAGGAATAGGTAATGCGATGAATTTATCAGCTGTTCAGGATAAGGTAAAGCTCTATATGCTGGTAAGAGGCAAAGATCTGAATGTATTAAGTGATTTTTATATAGATACCGACTGCAACTCTTCAACAGGTTATAGAGCAGGCACATGGGTTGATGGTGGTGCTGATTACTTGATTGAGAGCAACATACAGTACAGTTATAATAATATATACAAATATAACGGGTCAGGCACTGACTGGAATTGGACTTTGGTAGGTAATGCTGTTGTATCCAGAAACAGTTCTGTAATTGAAGCTTCCGCAAATCTAACGCAGCTCGGTTTGGCGGCGCCTCAAAAAATGAAAATATCATTTAGTAATTCTTCGTCTGATTTTGTACCGACTGCAAACAGGTATATGGCTGTAGTAAATCCTCCTCCGGGAAGCATTATTGTAGATGGAAATACACAAGAATGGGAAGATATTGCGGTGCTTGCAACAAATACCGGCACAGCTCAGGTAATGAAGGCTACAAACCATTCTTCCAGGTTGTATATAATGGTAAATGGAACCGGACTCAATGTTAAAAGTTCTTTCTACTTGAATACTGATAATAATACTTCTACAGGATACAGGGCTCAAGATTTTGGTGCATCAGGCACCGGCTGCGAATATCTGGTTGAAAATAACAATCTCTACAGATACACAGGCGGAGGATTAGACTGGTCATGGCAGCTTTTGGGTACTATAGGAATTGTAAAGAACAACAATGCTATTGAAATACAAATAGGCATGTCGGCACTAGGGCTAAAGGCTGGAGATAATATTGGCATAGGATTTGTGCAAAATGATTCATCTATAAACCGCCTTCCTGCAAAAGATAGGGCTTTCCCGAACTATAAGTGTAAGTAAGAACACCTGCATGCTTATGTTTCTGATTCCCAAATAGCCTCTACGGCAACCGGTACATTTCTGACAAGCAAGGAAGACTATATGGAAATTCACAACACAGAGCATTGTTTATGGATACTTGAAAATATAGTAAAAACTTATTTATCCTATGGTATTTTTGAACTTGATTTGGTAAAATTAAATTAGAAACGGAGAGGTTAAAACATGGAAGATAAAATGTTTGAATTAATGACAAAAATGTATAATGAGTTTTCCGAATTCAGGATGGATATGAATGAGTTTAGGAAAGAAACAAAAAATGATATTATCAGGTTAGAGAACAAAATAGACACTAATTCTAAAGCTTTATTTGATGGATATAAACAAACTTTTGAGAAGCTTACATTTGTTGAAAAGAAAGTTGATGATATTTCTGCAAAAGTTGAAAAACAGGATGTTGAAATTACTGTTATTAAAGGCGGTAAGAAAACAAAAGCAAAATGATAAAAAGTTATAATAAAAATTAAAAATCAGGTCAAGCACGAGACCTGATTTTTAATTTTTAAAATATGGTTAATGTAAAAATAATTACAGTAAAAAAGTTTATACAAATCCACTTTTGAATTTAGGCGTTATAAAAGCTTCTCAATTATTCCCAGTCATCCTCCAACCCCAGCCCACGAAGGTCAGCGACAGTATTTTGACGTTCAGCCTCATACATTCTCCAGATGGCTCGCAGTCCTTGTAAGCTGGAAGGTCCATCAGTCAGCGGTTTTGTACCGTTTATTATGCATTCAAGGAAGTGGCGGGTCTCAAACTGGGTCTTCTTTGAACTATCCTTCTCATCCATTAAGATTTCAAGCTTTGATGAGGTGTCCAGATTTGATTTTTCTTCATTTATCTCTGTATGCAGGTAAAGCTTGCCATCAGAAATATTATATTCAAGCATACCCTCTGTGCAATGAATATGGATGCTATAACCAAGGCGGGTCCCGCGGGCTCCCCATGTTCCGAAATGGTATCCCAGAACATTATTTTCAAACTCCATCACAGCATTGCTTGTGCCTTCCTTTTCCATCCATGGGGTACCAAAGTTAGTCCCGAAATGAATCCCTTTTATCGGCTTGCCCAAGAACCATAACAGAAGGTCTACATAATGACAGCCATGGCTGAAGAACTGCCCACCGCCCAATCGGTCAGCGGAAAGCCCCCAATGACCCTGTGGGTATTTTGTGAACTGTTCTGTCCAGACGGACATCTGAAACACATCGCCATAGGTTTTTGCATCAACCAATTCCTTCATTTTCACTATTATTGGCCAGTACCGGACAGGATAAGCTGTCATGAGTACTTTTTTGACTTTTTCTGAGGTTTTTATAAGTTCAATACATTCTTCTTCCGTATTACACATAGGCTTTTCCATTAGTACATGCTTTCCGGCATTAAGAAAGAACATTCCTACTTCAAAATGCAGATCGTGAGGCAAAGAGATTAGAACAGCATCTACTGAATCCACCATTTCTCTGTAATCGGTTACAACTAGTTGAGCACCTGTTTTTTCTGCTGCTGCTTGAGCCCGATCCAAAACAATATCGCAAACTGCTGTCAGTTCCATAATATCGCTCAATTCAGTATAACCATTCTCGTGTGCACCGGCCATTCCGCCACAACCAATAATCCCCATTCGTATTTTTTTCATGTTAACCCTCCATTACAAATTCTTATTTAAATTTCTTATTTAAATTTCTTAATGATATAATATACACAAATGCTATTTATTTCTTTGCAATTCTGTACGTATATTTTGTAACTTTTGTGAGGGCCAAAATGAATTATGAAAAATACCACCTAAGAGAAGATTTGGTAATAAAAAATATAGTTACTTTTTATTATATGGAGTTAAGCAGGCAATTTAATGCAATCGGGGAGAACCACGATTTCTGGGAGTTCGTATATGTTGATAAGGGCGAATTAGAGGTTTATACAGATCTGAATAAATATGAGCTGGCCCAGGGAGATATTGTATTTTACAGGCCGAATGAGTTTCATCGTGGGAATGCAAAGAACGCTACTGCCCCTAATCTGATTATTATGTCCTTTGAATGTTCATCTGCAGGTATGGATTATTTTATAGGTAAAGCCTTCAGATTGGGAAAGGATGAACGTGAAATATTATCAAGACTGATATCTGAAGGAATACAGGCCTTTGATCCTCCTATAGATTCACCGAACATGAGTTTTCCAAAAGGAAAACCGGAGGCTCCTTTTGGGAGTGAACAGATTATAAAGAATTACTTGGAAATCCTTTTAATAATGCTAATTCGAAAGATGAATAATGAGGAAAAAGAAGCTATTAAACTGAGTACTATTAATGGGGAGAATAAGGGTAAGGTTGAAATTGATAAAATAATAGAGTTTATGAAACAAAATATTTCAAAAAACCTGACACCTGAACAAATATGTAAGGCGTTTTCAATAAGCAGGTCTTGTCTTATGTCAGTATTTAAATTGCATTACCGTACCGGTGTTAAGGAATATTTTAATAAATTGAAGATTGACCAGGCAAAAAGCTTGATCAGAGAAGAACAGCATAATTTCACAGAAATAGCAGAGCTTCTGGGATACAGTAGTGTTCATTATTTTTCAAAACAGTTTAAGAGTTTTACTGATATGGCGCCAACGGAATATGCCCGTTCTGTACAAGCAAAGGCAGGAAGTAAAAGCTAGGAAATATTTCTTTATTTGAAATCGTTGCAAAATCGTGATAAAATAACGATTTTGCAACGATAATAACGATTTGGGGTGTAAGATATGAAATATAACGAGGCAATGAAAATGTCCACTTCTATAAGTGGCGGCTTCCGCTTTGGTTTTCAGGCGGTGCCAGTGGTTTCCTGACACTGAGCATCATCAAATGGCACCTTGGTACCTCAGCGGCGTTATAAAGAAAGCTACTTACTATACTCAACCGATTCTGCTTAAGATATATTATGTCATCAGGTTTCCTGCAGGTTGATTTTATCAACCAATGTTGCCTTCTAATCCATTGTTTTTGCCAATACTATTAGTATAATTGTAATTAAGAGAAGAAATTAATGCGGTGTAGCCTTTACAATTTGGCTTAATACAGCATGCGGCCTGGGAGGTAAAATATATTGAAAGAGATAAATATTGCAAAAACAATAGTTTCCAAAAGAAAGGAAAAAGGAATTACGCAGGATGAACTTGCTGCTTATATTGGTGTATCAAAGGCTTCAGTTTCAAAATGGGAAACAGGGCAAAGCTATCCCGATATTACATTTCTGCCGCAGCTTGCCACCTATTTCAATATTAGTATAGACGATCTGATCGGCTATTCTCCACAAATGACAAAGGAGGATATAAGAAAACTATATCACAGGTTGTCGGAAGGTTTCAGTAAAAGGCCCTTTGATGAGGTAATCAATGAATGCCGTGCTTCAATACGAAAATACTATTCCTGTTTTCCGCTTTTGATGCAAATGGTTGTTCTGATGGTAAATCACTATATGCTTGCAAAAGATAAGGAGCTTCAGGAAAGCCTGCTTCAGGAAGTTATAGATCTGTGCGTCAGAATAAAGAACGAATCCGAGGATGTATGGCTTTCAAAACAAGCTAATTCCATCGAAGCAATGTGCTACATGATTCTTCAGAAGCCCCAGCAGGTTCTTGAACTTCTGGATGGAACGATGAGGCCGGTTTCGGGTGATGAAACCATACTAGCAAACGTATACTATATGACCGGGGATTTGAAAAAGGCAGATATGGTTTTACAGGTCAGCATGTATCAAAATCTTCTTGCAATGCTGGGCAGCTGCCCCACATATTTGTTGCTGCACGCAAATGAACCCAATAGGTTTGAAGAGATTTTAAATAGGATGCTTTTAGTTACGGAAACCTTCAAAGTTAATTCACTTCATCCAAATACTGCTGCGAGACTATACCTTGCGGCATCACAGGGTTATATGATGCACAATAACCATGAAAAGGCCCTTGACATGTTGAATAAATACGCAGAGGTATGTACAACTGAATTCTTCCCATTGAAGCTTCATGGAGACGATTATTTTGATTCTATTGAACAATGGTTTAAGGAGTTTGATCTTGGTACGGAAGCTCCTCGAGACGAAAAGGTAGTAAAAGAAGGTATGATTCAGGCTATCTCAGCAAATCCTGTATTTACAACATTAGCTGAGCAGCCGAGATATAAGAGTATTATTGAAACAATGAAAACAAAGCTGGGGGAAAACTGACATGAATGTTAATGAAATTAAAACTATTACGGAATATCTTCCAATTATTATTCCAATACTTGTTATTGAGCTGGCACTGGCATTAACAGCGCTGGTTCATGTATTAAGGCACCCGAATTATCGCATGGGAAACAGGATTTTATGGGTTCTGGTGGTATTACTGGTTCAAATAATCGGCCCAATCACTTATTTCGTGTTTGGAAGAGGTGAAGAATAATGGATATCCTTCGTATCGAGCATTTATCTAAAAGCTTCGGACAATATAAGGTAATAGAGGATTTATCGCTGAACGTGCCTGAACACTCAATTTTTGGTTTTATAGGCCAGAACGGAGCAGGTAAAACGACTACAATGAAAATGGTGCTTGGTTTACTGAAGCCCACATCCGGAACTGTATCTGTCTGTGGAGAGAAGGTTTCCTACGGTGAGACAAAAACCAACCGTTTTATTGGTTATCTGCCTGATGTTCCTGAATTCTACGGGTATATGAAGCCGGTTGAATATCTGAGACTCTGCGGTGAAATAACCGGGCTGTCTGAAAAGAAAATCCGTGCAAAAAGTGAAGAGCTTCTTTCAATGGTTGGTCTTGAGAAAGCAACCAAGAGGATAGGTGGCTTTTCGCGAGGCATGAAGCAGAGGCTCGGAATAGCACAGGCACTTTTAAATGAACCAAAGCTACTTATTTGCGATGAACCCACCTCGGCACTTGATCCTGTGGGGAGAAAAGAAATATTGG
>CAYQCA010000203.1:0-2069 GCA_964415835.1 uncultured Clostridium sp.
AAAAACAATTTTCACTCTTGAAAAAGTAGGCGATGAGCTACAGATAGTAGAAAAACCTATTAACGAAGTAGACCTATACCATGGCATAATTAAATCTACAGAAAAAAGTGACGAGGAGCTTTGCACCAAATTGGGGTTCAAGGTACACTTCCCTAAAACTTTGGGAGATTCCTTCAAACTAAAAAATAAAAGTCTTGGCGTCACACTAAAAAAACAATTGGATTTAGAAACATATTCGAAACTTCAAATTAAGGTATCCGACTCGATTGAAGACGACAAAGCATTAAATGCTCTTAAGCCCTATGATCCTGTAAGAGAGGTATCAGGTACGTATACACGTCCAGACGGCTCAACTATACTTATAACCTTATCGCAGACGTGGAGCTTATCTGAAATTGAAAAAAGGCTGAAAGAATATGAAAATCTTAAAGATATCCAAATTAAAGCTGTAAAGGTTGGTAGTTCTAATGGATATTGGGTTCAAGGAATTTATCCTAAGTTTCTTTTTATCCCAGAAAGCGAGGCTGAAAAAAGTGACATGTCCGTTAAGCCGGATCTGAAGACATACTATATCTTCTACTGGGAGAAATCCGGAGTAACATATAAGATTAATACCCTAAGTGATTTCGATCTAAGTTTAAAGGAATTGATTAAACTTGCTGAAGAATTTATGAAAGTGAACTAAATTAAAATTCATATTTACACGATTACCTACAAGATAAGATATACGGTGCAGCCCTAAAACCGTGTATCTTCATTTTGTATGCTTAAATTGCCCGATAAAATAAAAAATCTGAAGTGGTTAACCATTTCAGCCGACAGACAATAACTTTGATTTTTTTACATCTTGTTTTGAACTATCCAAACTACTATGATCTTTGCAATCATCGCAATAAAGATCAATCAGTTTTATTTTTTTGATTTCACTTTCAGGAAGATTGTAAATAACTGAATTACAATTTCTGCATCTTATTGTTTTAAACTTATACATTCGTACCTCCTTTCTGGGTTATGTAAGTATTATACCACCAATTTCAGATGTTGAACACCCCTTAAAATTAATATTGCATTAAATTATTGTTAACTTTCAACTTCAGATAATGGGGCCGACGTTTGTCGGCCCCCATTCTTCCGTCTCCTGAATTCTGTCTTCTGAGTTCAACAAAACTACTCACATGTTCTCATTGCCAGTATAGTTTGCTCAATAAGGTAATCCAACTCCCAGCCAAGCATTTCTGCTCCTTTGTCAATTACCTCTCTTGAACATCCTGCTGCAAAATTAGCAGTTTTGTACTTTTTCTTAACTGATTTTAGCTCCAAATCCTGAACACTTTTTGATGGGCGCATCAGCGCTACTGCTCCAATTAGGCCGGTGAGCTCATCCGCAGCATATAATACCTTCTCCATCTGGTGCTCAGGCTTGATATCAACCGTGATTCCATAACCATGACTTGCAGTTGCACGGATAATAGCCTCGTCCATGTCCCTTTCACGCATTATTTGCTGCTGTTTTATACAATGCTCCTCGGGATACAGCTCAAAATCCAGGTCATGCAGCAAGCCAACTATTCCCCAAAAATCTTCTTCATCAGCATACCCTAGCAGCTTAGCGAAATATCTCATTGTTCCTTCAACAATAAGTGCATGCTTTAAATGAAACTGTTCCTTGTTAAATTCAGTAAGAAGCGACCAAGCCTGGTCTCTTGTAATCTGGCTCATTTAAAATCACCCCCATTTATGGCCTTTTCCAGTTGCATAAAGGCCTTTTCCAATATTTCTCTCGGACAGGCAATATTTACACGCTGGAAGCCTGCTCCCTCTTCACCGAACATCAATCCGCCATCAAGCCACAGCTTGGCCTTGTGTATTATTAAATGCTCAAGCTCCTTATCAGATAAATTCAATGCTTTGCAATCCAGCCAAACAAGATAAGTCCCCTGGGGTTCAACCAGTTTGATCTGCGGTATTCTCTCATTCAGATATTTTCTTATAAATGATAAGTTTCCAGCCAGGTAGCTCTTGAGCTGCTCGAGCCAATCCCGACCATATTCATACGCTGCCTGACAGGC
>CAYQCA010000203.1:2169-7717 GCA_964415835.1 uncultured Clostridium sp.
CCCACAGGGTTATGCGGATTGCACAGTATAAAAAGCTTAACATTATTAGCTTCAATTTTTGCTTCAAAATCCTCAAAATCTATTTTGTATTCACCGTTTTCATATACCAAAGGACTGTTTACAAGCTTGCGCCCATTCGACAAAATCACATCAGAAAACGGATAATATACAGGCCTCTGAATAATTACACTATCGTCTTTTTTGGTTAAAGCTCTGATAGCCATTGTTATTGCAAAAACTACCCCAGGGGTTTTAACCAGCCATGACGGCTGTATCTCCCATTCAAATCTCTCAGAAAACCACTTCTGTAGTGTATCAAAATAATCCCTTTTAGTATCGGAATAACCGAAAATACCATGTTGGCTTGATTTCACAAGATTGTCAATTACCGCCGGTGGCGTTTTGAAGTCCATATCTGCAACCCAGAGTGGAATTACATCTTCAGGGTTGCCACGTTCGGCTGTAAAATCATATTTAAGCGAGTTGGTATTTTTTCTATCTACTATTTCATCAAAATTATACTCCATAAGTCCCCCATTATAATTCCTAAAGTTTCGTAAATATTAATAATATAGTAACTTTTATCTCATTCAAAGTCAATATCATACCATACATATATGTTTTAAATATATTTTTATCAAAACCTATTGACAATTGTATATTATTAGCATATAATCAATTCATAGTAATTATATAGGAAATGTATGATTTTTAAATATAAAGGAGTGTCGTTTATGTCAAAAATTTATAAGAGTTTAACAGATCTAATCGGAAGAACACCTCTACTGGAACTATCAAACTATGAAAAGAAACATAATTTGGATTCTACTTTAATTGCAAAGCTTGAATACTTCAATCCGGCCGGAAGTGTTAAAGACAGAATTGCCAAAGCTATGGTTGATGACGCAGAACAAAAGGGGTTATTGAAAGAAGGTTCTGTAATTATAGAACCAACCAGTGGAAATACTGGTATCGGGCTTGCCTCTGTTGCAGCTGCCAGAGGTTATAAAGTGATACTTACCATGCCCGAAACAATGAGTATTGAACGTAGAAATCTATTAAAGGCGTACGGCGCTGAGCTGGTTCTTACTGAAGGTGCCAAAGGCATGAAGGGAGCCATTGCAAAGGCTGATGAATTAGCAGCAGAAACACCGGGCAGCTTTATTCCCGGGCAGTTTGTAAATCCTGCAAATCCAGCAATACACAGAGCAACTACAGGTCCAGAAATTTGGGAGGATACAGATGGAAAAGTTGATATTTTTGTTGCAGGAATAGGTACTGGTGGAACAATAACCGGTGTGGGTGAATATTTGAAGTCAAAGAATCCTAACGTTAAGATAATCGCAGTTGAACCGGCAGGCTCACCTGTTCTTTCAAAGGGTACTCCTGGTGCACACAAAATTCAGGGTATCGGAGCCGGTTTCGTTCCTGAAACCCTTAACACCAAGGTTTATGATGAAATTATAACAGTTGAAAACGAGGATGCATTTACTTCAGGCAGAGAGCTGTCAAGGACAGAGGGCTTACTGATTGGCATCTCATCCGGTGCTGCAATCTGGGCTGCAACTGAAGTCGCAAAACGCCCTGAAAATGCAGGCAAAACCATAGTTGTACTATTACCTGATACCGGGGAAAGATACCTTTCTACACCTCTATTCTCAGAGTAATTTAAACAAATCAGCAAACACGGGAGCATTCCTATTGGCGCGTAAAGCACGCATCGGAAGTATCCTCTTCACATTTTATGGCAGAAGCAATGTTTTTATTTGTTTCTGCCGATTTTATTTTAGCAGCGCCATATTCAGTTTTGTATATATTCCTGTTATAATAAGATGAAAACATGAAATTTAGGAGGTTAAATTTGAAGAACCTTATTGATAAGCTATATAATACTCACCAGCTCCAAAAAGATGAGCTGATTTATATTCTGAATAACTTTGATTCCGAAACCAGTGAATATTTGTTCGAAAAATCACGAAGCGTCTCCAGGGAACGTTTCGGAAATTCTATATATACCAGAGGGCTAATCGAATTTACCAATTATTGCAAAAACGATTGCTACTATTGTGGTATCGGCAGAAGTAATACCCATGCAGAAAGATACAGACTTACTCTGGACGAAATTCTCTCATGCTGTGAGCAAGGCTATGAGCTTGGCTTTAGAACCTTTGTTTTACAAGGTGGCGAGGATGGTTTTTATTCTGACGATTTGATTGTTAAAATAATAACCAGCATTAAGTCCCAATTCTCCGATTGCGCTTTGACTCTTTCTATCGGTGAAAAAAGCTATGAATCCTATAAAAAATTCTTTGACGCAGGAGCAGACAGGTATTTGTTGAGACATGAAACAGCCAACGAAGAACATTACAAGAAATTACATCCTTCAAGCCTTTCTTTAGAGAATAGAAAACAATGTCTATATAACCTCAAAGAAATTGGTTTTCAGGTCGGAACGGGCTTTATGGTAGGTTCACCTTATCAGACTATGGAGAATATCGCTGAAGATTTACTTTTTATTAAGGGTTTTTCTCCCGAAATGATTGGAATCGGGCCTTTTATTCCACATAGCGAAACAAGATTTGCAAATGAAGCTCCGGGCAGCTTCGAGTTAACGTTGATTTTAATAGGTATATTGAGATTACTTTTGCCTGATTCACTAATTCCGGCAACTACGGCACTTGGAACAATTAATCCGCTAGGAAGGGAAAAAGGAATTTTGGCAGGTGCAAATGTAGTAATGCCGAACCTTTCACCGGTTACTGTAAGAAAAAAATATACTCTTTATGATAATAAAATTTGTACCGGCGAGGAAGCAGCAGAATGTAGACACTGCCTGCAAAACCGCATGAAAAGCATAGGTTATGAGCTTGTTGTTGATAGGGGAGATTATTCCCCCTTGGTCCAATAGATTTTTTCTCAAAGCAAAAAGGTTCGCGTATGCGAACCTTTCCTTATTCTGTCTACTGATCACTGACTTCTATATTCACTTAACTACCTAACTACTCTAGCACCTTGACCCTTCATTACTCCCTCTACTTCTTTCAGGCTTGCCATTGACGTATCTCCAGGTGTTGTCATAGCAAGTGCTCCATGTGCAACACCGTAGTTAACAGCCTTTTGAGGATCTCCTGTTGTCATCAGACCATATACCAATCCTGATGCAAAGCTATCTCCTCCACCTACTCTGTCATAGATTTCAAGTCCTGGGAATTCTATAGACTTGTAAATCTGTCCATCAGCCCAGCATATTGCGCTCCAGTCGTTGATTGTAGCAGTCTTAACACCTCTGAGAGTATTAGCAACAACCTTTAAATTTGGGTACTCCTTGACAACATTATCAATCATTTTTTTGTAGCCGTCGATGTCAAGTTCCTTGAGATTGCTGTCGTTACCTTCAACTTCGAAGCCAAGGCACTGAGTAAAGTCTTCTTCGTTACCAATCATAACGTCTATATATTTTGCTATTTCCTTGTTAACTTCCTGAGCTTTTTTGTTTCCACCTATATAATTCCATAATGAAGGTCTATAATTTAAGTCATAGGATACAATAGTGTTGTATTTCTTTGCAACCTTAACTGCTTCAATTACAACCTCCGGAGTTGTCTCTGAAAGTGCTGCAAATATTCCGCCGGTGTGGAACCATCTAACACCAAGTGTTCCAAAGATATATTCCCAATCAATATCTCCTACCTTCAACTGTGAAGCTGCTGTATTAGCTCTGTCAGACACTCCGAGAGCAGCTCTGATTCCAAATCCTTTTTCAGTAAAGTTTAATCCGTTTCTTACAGCTCTTCCTATTCCGTCAAATTTCATCCATTTTATGAAGCTTGTGTCAACTCCACCTTGGAGAATCAAATCTTCAATCAGTCTTCCTATATCATTATCAGCAAAGGCTGTAACAACTGCCACATCCATGCCAAAGCATTTACGAAGCCCACGGGACACATTATATTCTCCGCCGCCTTCCCACGCCTTGAACTCTCTGGTATTTTTTATTCTGCCGTCACCCGGATCGAGTCTGAGCATTACTTCTCCAAGAGAAATACAATCATACCTGCACTCTGATTTTGGCTTAACATTAATAATTGACATATTCATTCCTCCAATTTATACTCTAGCCTGTTTTACTTTATCGACGAACTGTTTTCCTATAGTAACAATAGATTCATAATCACCCTTTTTTGCACCTGCTGTAAGACTACCACCTACTCCAATTGCGACGCTCCCTGCTTTTATCCAGTCTGCAACATTATCCAGGCTCACACCTCCGGTAGGCATTAATTTTGCCTGTGGAAGCGGCCCTTTGAAAGCCTTGATGATTGCAGGTCCAAAAAGTTCACCCGGGAATATTTTAATTATGTCAGCACCTGCCTCCATTCCTTCAACGACTTCTTTCACAGTCATAGCTCCGGGCATGCAGGCAACCTGATATCTGTTGCAAACCTTTACTACTTCTGTGTTGAGACAAGGGCTTACAACGAACATAGCTCCTGCTAAAATCGCTGCTCTTGCTGTTTCCGGATCAAGAATGGTTCCTGCACCTATTATTATCTTATTGTCCTTATTTGACTCGGCAAGTTTTTTAATAACGTCAAGTGCACCATTTACCGTAAAAGTGATTTCGATCGCATTGATTCCGGCTTCCAAGCAGGATTCAGCTATCTTCATTGCCTGCTCGGGACTCTCAGCCCGCACTACTGCAACAACACCAGAATCACAAATTCTTTTCAAAACTTCGTTCTTATCCATTTCGTCCTCCAACTCCATTATCAATACAATAAAATTTTTGTACTTGATTAATCCGTTCTTATATATTAATATACTAGTATACAAGTTGCATGTCAATACACGAGATATAATTTCGTATAAATTTATATACTATTATGCTAAAATAAAAAAGCATAGATTTTAAATAGGAGCTTTATATGAATCTTAAAGATAGAAATATACTTCCTTTGAAAGAAGTTATTTATCAGGAAGTTAAAAGTAAAATATTAAATCTTGATTATAAACCGGGGCAAATGATCAGTGAGACCGAAATATCGGAACTGCTGAATGTCAGCAGAACACCTGTAAGAGAAGTATTTATAAGGCTGTCGTATGAGAAATTGTTAGATATTTTCCCACAGAAGGGAACTTTTGTAACCCTGATAGATCTGGCCTTTGTTAAAGAAAGCGTTTATATGAGAAGTATTCTCGAACGCCAGATCATCAATGAAATAATTGATCATGGAATTAAAGAGCTTCCATCGGAAGTAAAAAAAAATATCAGGCTTCAAAAAGATCTGGTCGAGAATGATAATGATATAGTGGAGTTTTTGGAACTGGACAATGATTTTCATAGAATAATTTTTCAGATGGCAAAACACGAAACCATATGGGATATTATAAGCACAACCAGAATCCATTATAACAGATTCAGAGTGTTAAAAATGTATGAGCCCCAAATGTTTAGAAAGGTATTTAATGAACACTGTGAAATTATAAAAATAATCGAAAATGCCGATAAATCTTCATGTGAAGCTATTTTAAAAGAACATCATTTTTC
>CAYQCA010000204.1:0-7695 GCA_964415835.1 uncultured Clostridium sp.
TAAGTTTTCTCTAATGCTTCCCATATTCCGGTTATATACATTGCACCCAGCGCTCTGTCATACAATCCATACCCGGGTCTTCCTGTTTCTCCCCATATCATTCTTCCATGATCAGGCCTTAAATAACCATCAAAATTATTTTTATATAAAGCTTCAATAATTCTTACCACATCAAGAGATCCACATGGTGAGTAATGTGCGCTTTCTTCAAAACTGCCGTCTTCAAGAAGTTTTACATTTCTTACGTGCATAAAGTGAATACGGCCCTGAGCAGCATATTTATCAACCATTTTAACTATATCATTAAAGCTTCCGCTTCCAAGAGAACCGGTGCAGAAAGTTAATCCATTATATTTGCTGTCAACAAGCTTCAAGAATCTGTCAATATTCTTTTCATTGGTAATTATTCTTGGAAGCCCGAATATTGGCCACGGTGGATCGTCCGGGTGAATTGCCATCCTGACATCACACTGCTCGGCAACAGGAATTATTTCTTTTAGGAAGTATTCCAGATTGCTCCATAGAGTTTCTTCATCTACCTTTTTATATTTTTCAAAAACTTCAGCAAGACTTTCCTTTGTATAGCTTGCATCCCAACCAGGCAAAGATAACTCACCTTTAAGAGGATCCATTTTTTCTATCTGATCCTTATAATAAACAAGTGCGGTAGACCCATCCGGCAGTTTCTTGTCAAGCTGAGTACGTGTCCAGTCAAATACGGGCATAAAGTTGTAGCATATACACTTTACTCCGGCTTTTGAAAGCCTGCGAATATTCTCCTTATAGTTTTCAATGTACTTTTCCCTTGTCGGAAGCCCCAGCTTGATGTCTTCGTGAACAGGTACACTTTCAATAACCTCAAATTTAATCCCGGCATTTTCCACCTGTTCCTTGAGCTTTGCAATGCTCTCCTCACTCCATTTTTCCCCTACAGGTACGTCATAAATTGCTGTTACGATACTATACATGCTTGGAATTTGCCTGATATATTCAAGCTTTACAGGGTCATCACTACCATACCATCTAAATGATATTTTCATATTTTTTACTCCTCCATTCCTAAATAACTTATTATATTTTTAAAGCAAATGCCTTCTATAATTTCTTTAAGCAGAGCTTCATTGCTTTCAAACTCTCCATCTTCCACAATTCCACCAACATAGCTGCAGAGTATTCTTCTGAAATAATCATGTCTTACGTATGAAAGGAAGCTTCTTGAATCGGTCAGCATTCCAACAAAATATGCGAGCATTCCCTGATCTGCTATTGCTTTCAAGTGAGCAAACATGCCCTCTTTGTGATCATTGAACCACCATGCCGATCCAAACTGGATTTTTCCTTTAACACCGTCTTCAGCGAAACAGTGTGGTAGAGCTGACAAAACTAAATTGTCCTTTGAGTTCAGAGTATATAAAATAGTTTTAGGCAATCCATTTGTTGCATTTATGCTATTTAAAATATCCTTCATTGGTTCTGCTATTCTAAAGTCATTCATTATGTCATACCCGGCATCTACGCCAAGTTTCTTAAACGCTACCTCATTGGTATTTCTTAATGCCCCTAAATGGAGCTGCATTGCCCAACCTGCCTTTTTATATTCAATTGCCAGCAGTTTTAATGTATAGTATTTGAATTTCTCCCCTTCTTCAGCTGATACTGTTTTTCCCTGCAATCTTTTGCTAAATATGCCTTCAACCTCATTCAAATCAGTTTTTACATATGAAAGGCTTTCCAGTGAATGATCAGATAGCAGACAGCCTGCTTTACTAAAGTATTCTATTCTGTTTCTTAACGCATTTACCATATCGTCATATGTCACGATGTCCATGTCGGCACTATTTGACAGATTCTTAATATATTCTGTAAAGCTCTGATTTAAAATATTCATTGCCTTATCAGGTCTGAAAGTAGGCAAAACCTTGAATTCACGGCTCCCATTGGCAGCCAGCAGCAAATGATATTCGAGTGTGTCTATAGGGTCATCCGTTGTGCAAATTAATTTCACATTGGACTTAAGTATCATTTTCTTTGCAGATAACTCCTCGTTCTTTATCTTTTCATTGCAGAGGTCATATATTCTGTCTGCATTACTCTCCTTAAGAAACTCCTGAATTCCGAAATAGGTTTGGAGCTCCATATTAGCCCAATGATATAGTGGGTTGCCTATAAGTCTTTCACAGGTTTTTGCCCACATCCTGAATTTGTCCCGGCCGCTTTCGTCACCTGTAATATAACGTTCGGGTACCCCTGCATATCTCATTGTTCTCCACTTGTAGTGATCACATCCGAGCCACAGAGACGAAATATCTTCAAATATACGATCCTCATAAATTTCTTTCGCAGAAAGGTGACAATGATAGTCATAAATAGGTGCATTTTTTGCAAACCTATTATATAGATCCTCTGCTGTCTTGTTATTGAGCATAAAATGATTTTCCAGCATACTAACCTCCAAATTCTATTCCAATCCTATCGAGTTCTCATCTAAATTATATCAGCATTGTTACTAAAGCAACATGTTCATATTGCTGTTTGACTTGCAAAAATTGCTGTGTTAGAATAAAAATAATTTTAATCGATGCAAATAAATTTAATGCACGCTATATAATGTCTATTTTGAGAAATTCTATGTAATGGAGGTTTCCAATGAAAAAGAAAATTCATAGTTATCAGACTCGTCAGAAAATGCTATCCAGGGATTATGAAATATTTCATTATTCAGACACAAATCTTCAAAAAGTAAATTTGCATCATCATGATTTCTACGAATGTTATCTATTTATTTCAGGTGATGTAACATATCTAATTGAAGGGAAAACCTACACCCTTAATCCCGGGGACATTATACTGATTAATTCAACCGAGCTTCATCAGCCAATTATTAATAATAACGAAATACCATATGAGAGAATTGTATTGTGGCTGGACAAAAATTTTATAAACAATCTTTCAACAGCTACCACTGATCTCGCACGTTGTTTTGAAGACCCAGCCAGAGTAAATGTTATAAGAGCGAGCATCGAAACGCAGCAAAATATAAAGCTTATTCTGACAAAGCTTCTGGCTTTGGAAAATTACTCAGGCATCGGGTCAGACCTTCTTTACAAGGCGTATATAGTTGAAATTTTAGTTCACCTGAACATGCTGTTGTTCCAAAACGGAGTTAAACTTAGCATAGATATAAAAAAGAGCAATCTAATAGATGAAATTATCCAATATATCAATAATCATATTGAGGAGGATATTTCCATTGATGAGCTTTCGGAACAATTTTACTTAAGTAAATACCATCTTATAAGAGAGTTCAAAAAGCACTCAGGCACTACCATACACAAATTCATCGTCCAAAAAAAGCTTATTCTAGCCAAGGAGCTCATTTTAAGCGGAATCCCTATTATTAATGTGTATGAACAGTGCGGCTTTGGAGACTATTCAAATTTTTTCAGAGCCTTTAAAAATGAGTATGGTATGACTCCAAAGCATTTTTATGAATTGATGTTTAGAAATGATTAAATAATAAACCAGTGTGACGGTATATGTTTAGGCAAAGTGAATATTCAGCATTCCCCCGTCGTATTTTGCAGATGCAATTCCCCTGGAATGAAGCTTTGTAGGTAATACGAAGCTTCTTCTTTCATTTTTAATTGATATTGTTATCTCATCACCCTTTTGGGAAAGTTGTAATTCATTTTTATCAACAAAGGGCATATTTATCTTGAAGTTGTAACCCTCTGATTCCTTTTCGATAGTAAATATTTTGTCAATAAAGAGTACCTCCTCAGGGCTGACTTTTCCGTAAATCTTATCACCAACGATCTGAAGTTTTTCATATTCTCTTAGTTCATCATCCAATAACTCCAGCTTAAATATCGGAATACCTTTAAAACTGCAGCAAATATCCTCTATGCTCTCCTTCTGAATATCTGCCCATTTTTCGAAATAACCGCTTAGTGAAGCTTTCGAAAAGATCTTGTTTATTATTATCGCGTCGACATTATAGTCAAAAAGATGAAGATATGAAAAGCTTCTTTTTGCCTCTTTGATTACTATTTTTTCCGGTGTAGTTACAATCCTTATACTAACTGCATCCTTATTCAACATAAGCTGATGAAGCCCGTCAATCTTGGAATATAGACTTTCAATTTCGTCAAATGTTTCATCACCAGGTACAGGTATTTTTATTGTAGCCTCGACTATTGGTTTAGCAATTTTTGCTCCTTTTCTTTTGATTGGAAGAAACTTTTCCATCCACCATTTAAATAAATCGGGGAACTTAAGCAAAGACATTGTTTCCCCTGTAGGAGCACAGTCCACGATAAGGACATCATATTTTCCCTCATCATAAATATCTTTGATCTTTATCAGCGACAGCAGCTCATCAAAACCCGGAAAGACTAATAGTTCTTCACTCTCTATCGTTTTATCTACTTTGAGCACCATAAGTTTTTCAATATATCCTTTTAAGCTCCCCCAAGTTCTTTCATTTTCCAAAGCAGAATCTATCTCCATCGCATAGAGGTTGCTGCATATTTCCAAAGGCTCATTTGAGAGCTTTAAATTAAAGGAGTCACCCAGGCTGTGAGCCTGGTCCGTACTTAAAACCAGTACCCGTTTACCTTCCTTCGCTATTTTGCTGGCTGTGGCGGCAGCAATACTTGTTTTGCCAACTCCGCCCTTTCCTGTATATAATATTATCCTCATAAAAATCCTCCAAATATTTAAGTAAAATCTATATTTACCTTTTTTACTGCTACTATTTCCGAACTGCTGCTTTGTTCCCGTCTCTCTTTTATCATCTCCAGCGCAATATCTTTTACCAGGTTAAATGTTTCTTTTTCAAACGCTTCCACTCTTTCTCTGAGGTTATCGGGTAAAATTTCCTTAATTGCCTCATATTTAAGTTTTTCGGCCATGATTATCTTCTTAACAAACTCCTTATTCATAACTATGTCCATGCTCCGCATTTGGCACAAAACATCATATATCACTGGCATGGACTCGGTCCCCCTTTCTTTTATTTATTCCAGTTCTTTCAACCTCCACCTCCATATAATTTATTCAAAATAAATGCTTAACACTTCTTCATTTAGCTTGGCAGAAGCTATAGAAAATTTTCTAATTACATTTGGCATAGGAATATTTCGCTTAAAATTACCTATTTTGATTATGATATCTGTACCCGATTCAAAAAGGTCAAAGTCTTTTTTATCGGTGAAAGGTACGTAAACATCAAGTCTGTATCCTTTATCAGTCTTCTTATAAGTCTCATTTGCTGTTGCTTTTAAAACTTTAAATATGTTTTGAGCCTGCAGGGAGTCATTTACAATCCTCTCCAGCCCGTCAATTCCATTGATATCAACCTCATACCACTTTATTCTATACGTTGGTATTTGTGAAAACGCCGAAGTTATCTCTTTCAAATATTTCTTTTGGATCTGCTTCCAATGATCAAAAAAACTATTCTCAACCGTCTCAGGAATAATTCTGTTGATATACAGCGCATCCACATTAAAGTTATATAGGTTTAAGTACATATAGTTTCTCTTCGTTTCTTCAACAACCATTTTTTCAGGAATTGTAACAAGTCTTATGCTGCATATATTTCTATCCTTTAAAAGCCTCTGCAAACTGCTGAGCTTTACAAATAATTTTTCAATATCATTCATTGCCCTATCATCAGGTATATCTATTTTGAAAGCCACTTTTGAAATAGGTCTCAACACCTTCATAGCAACCTTTCCAATCGGAAACAGCTTCTCCATATACCATGAAAATAGTTCGGGGAATTTTAATAGTGAAAGAGTTTCCCCTGTTGGAGCACAATCGACAATAATCAATTCATAGATATTTTGATCGTACAATTCTTTTATCCTAAGCAAAGAGAACAACTCTTCGATACCCGGGAATACAACTATATCCTCCATAATCTCATTATCTTTCTCACTTTTTAGCGGAAGCATTTTTTTAAAGGCTGCTGAAATACTTCCATAATGCCTGTTCATTTCATGATTCGGATCTATTTCCAATGCCTCAAGATTCTCCATTATTTGCACAAGCTCTTCTTTAATTTCCTGCATAAATATATCTCCTAAGTTATGCGCCATATCGGTACTTACTATCAATGTTTTTATTCCTTCATTAGCCGCTTTTACTGCATGTGCCGCTGCAGTACTTGTTTTTCCCACTCCGCCTTTTCCTGTAAAAATAATTATTCTACCCATAATAACCTTCCTATCTGCGCGTAACACACGCACACAAACTTTTTTTACGCTACCCTCATGTATTTCCTGTCACGAATAGTTCTATTCTCGAAGTTTTATTTAAAAAAATAACTTATCAAGTCTAAAACGAGGCATTGAAATGTCCCCCTCTTCTACAGAGTGGCATGGTCAAACAGGTTTGACCTTTTCCTCTTCGGTTTTCAGGCGGCGAGCATATCCCAGGTCACTTTGTGACCATTGCCTCGTTGAAACGCCGCTGATGTTATAAAAATTATCCTACAGCCGAAAATTTTTCTCTGAATTTAGGCGTTATAAGCTATTCTATATTTATTCTCTTAACTTTCTTTATCTCTTCACCTTTTTGATTTTTTCTGCCTTGCCTTAAAACTGAACCTACCTTACCAAATATACTGATGGCTGCAGCCTTTTCTTCTTCAGTAAGTACTTTATATATTTCTTTAAAATAATATTCTATGATTGTTTTTTCTTGATTAATAAACTCCTCGGCCGCCTTGGTTAAAACAATATTAACTACTCTCCGGTCTTCTTTTCCTCTTATCCTTTCCACCATCAGCTTCTTTTCCAGCCTGCCGACCACTCCTGTAGCTGTGTTTAAAGGTGCATTTATATAATCTGCAATCTCTGTCATATTAGCGTTCTTATTCCTGTAAAGGAATATAAGTGTCAATATTTCATTTTTGGAATAATCTAAAAATACATTACTCCATTGGTCCGGAAAAAATAAAAATTTAAATTCATCAATATAGTTAAAAATCATTGATTCGAAGTTGAATCCTTCTGTCATAAAAAATCCTTTCATAATAGTTCGATTGCCGAAGTATATTTATATTCTATACCCGAAGTATTTTTTTGTCAACGCTAAATATAAAAAACTCACCAGAATAATTCCAGTGAGTTTTTTTAAGATATATTTAATTATTTAATCATTACTTACTTATGCGTTCAATCTAGCTTCAAGAGCTTCCAATTGCTTCTTCAATTCAGCTGGGAGCTTTTCACCATAAGTTGCATAGTGCTTCTTAATGGATTCAACTTCATTGAGCCATTCTTCCTGCTTAACTGTGAGAAGCTCTTTCATATCTTCAGCTGATACGTCTAAGCCGCTAACATCGATAGCATCCTCAGTTGGCATATAACCGATAGATGTCTTAACTGCTTTGCCTTCGCCTGATACTCTTTCACAGATCCACTTCAGAACACGGCTGTTTTCTCCATAACCAGGCCACAACCACTTGCCGTTTTGATCCTTACGGAACCAGTTAACGTAGAATATCTTTGGAAGTTTATCAGCATCAGCACTTGCTCCTACATCCAACCAATGTTGTAAGTAGTCACATACATTGTAGCCTATGAATGGCAACATTGCGAATGGGTCACGACGAACTTGACCGATTTTGTCTGATATAGCAGCTGCTGTGATTTCTGAACCCATGATTGAACCGAGGAATACACC
>CAYQCA010000205.1:0-7658 GCA_964415835.1 uncultured Clostridium sp.
CCAGCTTTGTTGCCTACAAGGGCTGCACAGGATTTACCGGAGCAACACCGGTTGCTATTAACTTAAAACAGGAAAACGAATTTAAGCTTACTGCAAAAGAGCTGGAAGCCGCAATTACCGATAAAACCAAGGTCGTTATTATACCATTTCCAAACAATCCAACAGGCGCGGTAATGACGAGGGATGAGCTGTACGAATTGGTAAAGGTATTAAAGGACAGGGACATTGTTGTTTTATCAGATGAAATATATAGCGAGCTTACATATGAAGGCGAACATACTTCTATTGCAAGCTTTCCTGAGATGAAAGAAAAAACAGTAGTTATAAATGGATTTTCAAAATCCTTTGCTATGACCGGATGGCGTTTGGGATATGCATGCGGACACAAGGACTTGATTAATGAAATGAAGAAAATCCATCAGTACGCTATAATGTGTGCGCCGACTACAGCACAGGATGCGGCAATAGAAGCCCTGCGCAACAGTGACGATGATGTGAAAATGATGACTAGAGAGTATAACAGAAGAAGAAGAGTTATGGTCGACGGCTTCCGAAAAGCAGGTTTTTCATGCTTTGAGCCAAAAGGGGCTTTTTACGTTTTTCCGTGTATCAATAAAACAGGCTTAAGTTCAGAGGAATTCTGTGAAAGACTTCTTGTTGAACAGAAGGTGCTTGTTGTTCCCGGTACTGCATTTGGGGATTGCGGTGAAGGGTATGTACGCGCATGTTATGCTTCATCATTGGATAACATAAACGAAGCAATGAGAAGAATTAAAGTTTTTGCAGATCAATTTTAGAATAGAATTAAGAGCTACTTTGCAGGGAGATTCGGAGGAAAAATGTATAAATTAGTCGCAATAGACCTGGATGGAACGTTGTTGAATTCTGATAAAGAGATTTCTGAGCGGAATAAAACAGCGATTCATCTGGCGCAGGAAAAAGGTGTAAAAGTAGTAGTTTGTTCGGGAAGAGTATATGCAGGTGCAAGGCTTTATGCAAAACAGCTTGAATCAAAGGATCCAATAATCGCATGCAACGGTGCTGTTATAAGTGAAAATGTGAATGGAAGGGTTTTATACTCAAGTTATATAAATAAAGAGAAATGCTTGGAAATAATTGATGTATGCCGCAAACATGATATCTATTACCATATATATGCCGGGGATACCATGCTCACAGAGAGGCTGGGACATACATCACTAAGGTATTTTGAAAAGAATAAAAGCCTTCCTGAACAGGATAGAGTAGATATTGAAGTAGTTAAAAGCATGACTGATAAAATTAAAAGTGACACAGATAACGTTTTGAAATTTGTTATGGTTACCAGTGAAGTAGAACAATTAATGAAATTAAGAAAAGAAGTAATGCAAATAACCAATATCGATGTTATGAGTTCTTGGTTTGATAATATTGAAATAGTGAACAAGGGAGTAAGTAAAGGTGCGGCATTAAAACGTTTATCTGAAATTTTGGACATTCCTGCAGAGGAAATGATTGCGATTGGGGATAATGAAAATGATATCTCAATGCTTAATTATGCGGGATTGGGTATAGCCATGGATAATGGTGAGGCATGTGCCAAAGCAGCTGCTCAGTATATTACTTCATCGAATAACGAAGATGGCGTTGCTGAAGCTATAGAGAAATTTATACTGTAAAGGAACAGCTAAATATTAATTTGTGAAAAAGAGATAGGTTAGGTATAATAAGAGTATAGGCGATATATTAATTTGAGAGGAATGATGAAATGCTTGAGTTAGAACAATACAAGCTGGAACTACAAGGCTTGGAAAGCAATTTAGAGGAAATGAGGGCTTCACTTTGACATCGCTAGAATAAACGATGAGATAATGGAGCTTGAACACAAAGCAGCAGAACCTGAATTTTGGAATGATATGGAAAACTCTCAGAAGATTCTGCAAAAGACCAAAATATTAAAGTCAAAGATTGAAAGATTCAACGATATAAATTCGCAGTGGGAAGATTTGCTTACCTTAGCTGAGCTTGGTATTGAGGAACAGGATGAAAGCGTTATTGCTGAGGTGGGTGAAGGACTGGAAAAACTGAAGCATAAGCTCGAAACCCTACGGCTTGAAACACTTCTTACGGGACCATATGATAAAAACAATGCCATACTTACACTACATGCAGGTGCTGGCGGAACCGAGGCACAGGACTGGGTACAAATGCTGCTGAGAATGTTTACACGATGGGCAGAGGCAAAAGGATATCAGGTTAATATTCTTGATTTCCTGGATGGTGATGAAGCTGGAATAAAAAGTGTTACTATACAGGTTGTAGGTGAAAATGCCTATGGTTATCTGAAGTCCGAAAAAGGAGTCCATCGGCTGGTAAGAATATCACCTTTTGATTCATCTGGGAGAAGGCATACATCGTTTGCATCTCTTGAAGTCATGCCCGAGATGGATGATTCAATTGAAATAAATATTAACCCGGATGACTTAAGGATTGATACTTATAGAGCAAGTGGTGCAGGAGGACAGCATATTAATAAAACCAGCTCGGCGGTTAGAATTACACATATTCCAACGGGTGTTGTTGTATCCTGTCAGACGCAACGTTCACAATTTCAGAATAAAGATACCGCAATGAGTATGTTGAAGTCAAAATTGTTTGAACTAAAAGAGCGCGAGCAGAAGGAAAAGATTGAGGATCTAAAAGGTGTACAGTTGGATATAGCATGGGGTAGTCAGATCAGATCCTATGTATTTTGTCCGTATACACTGGTAAAAGACCACCGTTCAAATTATGAAGAAGGAAATGTTAACGCTGTAATGGATGGGGAACTTGATGGATTTATTAATGCATACCTGTCAATGGAGAAGAATAGTAACTAAGCCGCTTGAAGGAGTATTAAAAACTTTGTATGGAGGCAAATATGAATTCAAATGAACTAAAAAAGCTTCTGGAAGACGTAAAAAACGGTTCCGTTGAAATTGATCAGGCTTACAAGAAGATTAAAGACTTGCCTTACGAGGATCTGGGATTTGCAAAGGTTGATCACCACAGGAGTATCAGAAATGGTTATCCTGAGGTGATTTACTGCGAAGGTAAAACTACAAAGCAGATAGCTGAAATTGTGAGAAGACTTATGGAAAAGAATAATAATATTCTAGCTACCAGAGCTTCCAGGGAAGTATACGACGCTATCAGCGAGGTTACCTGTGATGCTGAATACCATAGTGATGCAAGAGTAGTAGTTGTAAAAAGACGTAAAATTGAAGTGACAGACAAGATAATTGCAGTAATAACCGCCGGGACTTCAGATATACCTGTGGCTGAAGAGGCAGCAATTACTGCGGAGGTCCTCGGAAACAGAGTTAGCAGAATTTATGATGTTGGCGTTGCAGGTATACATAGATTGTTTTCAAAAATGGACGCTATATCTGAGGCAAATGTCGTAATTGTAGTGGCTGGTATGGAAGGCGCACTTGCCAGTGTGGTAGGCGGTTTGGTGGATAAACCTGTTATAGCTGTTCCTACGAGTGTTGGATATGGAGCAAACTTCGGTGGGCTGGCTGCGCTCCTGACTATGTTGAATAGCTGTGCCAGCGGGATTGGTGTAGTGAATATTGATAATGGCTTTGGAGCAGGATATCTGGCAAGTAATATAACGAGGCTTTGAAAATGTCGCCCGCCTCGTTGAAACGCCGCTGATGAAAGAAAATTTTTCTACAACCGAAAAATTTTCTTTGAATCTAGGCGTTATAAACAAGCTGTAAATGTTAAGATAGTTTAAGTGTTACGGTAGTTTAATGGTGACGGAGGTTTTTATGCGAGTTTTATATTTTGATTGTTTTTCCGGAATAAGTGGAGATATGACCTTGGGAGCATTGCTTGATCTAGGTTTAGATAGCAATGCCTTTTTGTATGAATTGGACAAGCTAAATTTAAGAGGATATTCAGTGGAGATTAAAAAGGTTGTAAAAAATGGAATTTCCGGTACTGACGTGAATGTTATTCTGGAAGAAGACGTTCATGAACACAATCACGAGCATCACCACGCTCATGAACATGATCATACCCATGAACACCATCACGAACATCATCATGATGATACTCACAGGCATTCCCACTCTCAGCCGGAGAGAAATCTTCAGGCCATAGAAAACATTATAAATATGAGTGACTTGAAGCCTAGGGTTAAAGCTATGAGTACAAAAATATTCAGGGAGATTGCATGTGCTGAGGCGAAGGTTCATGGAAAGAGTATAGATGAAATACATTTTCATGAAGTTGGTGCTGTTGACTCTATTGTTGATATAGTTGGGGTGTGTATCTGTATTGATATGCTTGGTATAGAGAAAATATTTGCATCTGAGCTCCACGATGGCAAGGGCTTTGTAAAATGTGCCCATGGACTGCTTCCCATACCTGTACCTGCAGTTATGGAAATGCTTTGTAACAGCAGAATACCTCTGATATCCGAAGATATCCCATATGAATTGGTTACCCCAACCGGTATCGGTATATTAAAGGTGACATGCTCAGCTTTTGGGAAGATGCCTCCCATGTCTATAGAAAAAACAGGCTATGGAATGGGCAAAAGGGATACGGGCCGTTTTAATGCGCTTCGTGCAGTTGTTGGCTCTCTGTATCAGCAGGATACAATTCCTAATGATGAGGTCTCCATCCTTGAAACAAATATTGACAATATGTCTCCCGAAATATTGGGCTATACAATGGAAAAACTATTTGACAGCGGAGCACTTGATGTTTACTATACACCGATTTATATGAAGAAAAACAGACCATCGGTAATGTTGACGGTACTTGCGAAGTGCGGGGAAGAACAGAAGTTTTCTGATATTATTTTTAGAGAAACATCAACACTGGGAGTAAGACTTAGCCGATCCTCGAGATTTTGCATGAACAGGGAGCTGGTAAAAGTGAATACACAGTATGGAGATGTAAGAGTAAAAGTGGCAAGTCATGGTGATATCATGAAGTTTTCACCCGAGTATGAGGATTGCAAAGATATTGCTTCAAAAACCGGGTTGCCTATAAATAAGGTATATGAATTAGTTAATGAAAAATACAGGCAAGAGGGTTGTGACATTGCTTTACAATAAATTTTCGGATTATTTAAAAAACAAGTATGGATCAAAGGTTTACAAGCTGCCTCTAAACCTGCCGGTTACCTGTCCCAACAGGGATGGAAATATCAGCTCTACAGGCTGTACGTTTTGCGGAGAAGAGGGCGCAGGATTTGAGAATCTTTCGTGCACAATGTCAGTTGAAAGCCAGCTCCGGCAGAATGCAAAGTATATAGGTAAAAACTATGGAAGCCAGAAGTTCATTGCATATTTTCAGAATTATTCAAATACGTATCTTCCTCTGGATATTTTTAAAAGGAATATGAAAGAAGCTTGCTCCGAGGATATTGTAGCGATATATATTTCTACAAGGCCTGACTGCATAGCTGATATCTATCTGGAGTACCTTGCCCGTTTGAAAAGTGAAACCGGCATTGATATTGTTATTGAATTAGGCCTTCAAACAGTAAATTATCATTCGCTAAAAAAGTTAAACAGAGGCCATACTCTGGCGGAATTTATTGATGCTGTGATCCGCATAAGGAAGTTTAACCTGGAAGTCTGTGCTCATTACATCACTGACCTGCCAATGGATGATGAGGATGATGTAATTGAAGGGGCAAAGATTATTTCAGCATTGGGAGTCTCCCAGGTTAAGTGCCATTCACTATTTATTCTTAAAGGAACACAGCTTGAAGAACAATATTTAAGCGGAAAAATTAAGCCTATTTCAATGGAGGAGTTTGTTGACAGAACAATTTTGTTTTTGGAACATCTTGATCCTGAAATTGTGGTTCAGAGGCTCATTGGACGGGCACCAGCGGAAAGAACCGTTTTCTGTAACTGGAGCACCAGCTGGTGGAAAATCCAGGATGCCATTGAATTAGAAATGCAGGAAAGAGAAAGTTATCAGGGAAAGCATTTTAATTATCTGAATGGGAAAACCGGGTTGGGACCATATTGTGAACAGAACGGACAGCAGAATTGATAACTAGGTGGTTTACACCTTATGGATGGTTTGTGAAAAAATTATATTGTTCATATAATTATTATTAGATATAATACTAAAATAAAATATATTTTAAGTTAATTTTAAAAAATTAATATATAAAGAGGAGTTGCTAACTTGAATAATGAATTAGTTTTAGTACTTGACTTTGGCGGACAGTACAATCAATTAATTGCACGCCGTGTCAGAGAAGCAAATGTGTACTGCGAAGTTATACCATATAATGCTTCTATAGAACGTATCAAGTCATATAATCCAAAAGGTATTATATTTACCGGCGGACCAGCTTCAGTACTGGATGAGGGAGCACCTAAATGTGACCCTGGAGTATTTGAATTAGGTGTACCTGTTCTAGGAATATGTTATGGAATGCAGCTGATGAGTGTAATGCTTGGTGGTACAGTAGCTGCTGCGAGCCAGCGTGAATATGGCAAGGTTGAAATAAGTGTAGATAAGGCACAAGCATTATTCCAGGATGTTGATGAAAATACAACCTGCTGGATGAGCCACACTTATTATGTTAACAATCCACCAGAGGGCTTCACTGTTATCGCAAAATCAGCAAATTGTCCAACTGGTGCTATGCAGCATGTTGACAGAAATTTATATGCTGTTCAGTTCCATCCTGAGGTAATGCATACTCCAAAGGGAAAGGAAATGCTTAGAAACTTCCTATTCAATATCTGCGGCTGCAAGGGCGACTGGAAAATGTCAGCCTTTGTTGAGAATTCTATAAGGGCAATAAAGGAAAAAGTAGGAGACAAAAAAGTCCTTTGCGCATTGTCAGGCGGAGTTGATTCCTCTGTTGCTGCTGTTTTAATCAGCAAAGCAGTCGGAAAGCAGCTCACATGTATATTTGTTGACCATGGACTTTTAAGAAAACATGAAGGTGACCAGGTTGAAGAAATATTCAGAAAACAATTTGATATAAACCTGGTTCGTGTAAACTGTGAAGACAGATTCCTCCAAAGGCTGGCAGGTGTAACTGATCCCGAGACAAAAAGAAAGATCATAGGAGAAGAGTTCATCAGAGTTTTTGAGGATGAAGCAAAGAAAATTGGAAAAGTAGATTATCTTGTACAGGGAACAATCTATCCTGACGTTATAGAAAGCGGTCTTGGTGATGCGGCAGTAATAAAGAGCCATCACAATGTTGGAGGCCTGCCTGACCATGTTGATTTCAAGGAAATAATAGAGCCTTTGAGAAACCTTTTCAAGGATGAAGTAAGAAAAGCCGGCGAGGAACTTGGTATTCCTGAAGACTTGGTGTGGAGACAACCATTCCCGGGACCTGGACTTGCCATAAGAGTAATAGGTGATTTAACCAAGGAAAAGCTTGATACCTTAAGAGATACTGATTATATCTTCCGTGAGGAAATTAAAGCTGCAGGCCTTGGCCGTCAGATTAACCAGTACTTCACAGTGCTGACAAACATGAGAAGTGTAGGTGTAATGGGCGATGAGAGGACCTATGACTACACTTTGGCATTACGTGCGGTAACAACCACCGACTTCATGACAGCTGACTGGGCAAGAATCCCATATGATGTATTGGAGAAGGTTTCAAACCGTATCGTAAACGAAGTAAAACA
>CAYQCA010000206.1:0-5900 GCA_964415835.1 uncultured Clostridium sp.
TAACAATATCTGAAATACCTTTAATAATATATATTAACAAATCCTGCAAATCCGCTAGTTCCGGAGTCTTTCCACAAACGCCACCGAATTCACAGCCTTTACCTTCTGCAGTCTCCTGACACTGATTACAAAACATGTCCATATAACAATACTCCCTAAATAATAATTTAGATTTTAGAATTCACCTATTTTAAATATTATCACATGAACCTTATTAATTTCGTTGCCTCTGCAACAAAATAGATCTTTGTTTCTAAATTTGAAATCCATAGAGAATCTGCTCTTTATTAGCATTTAAGCAGAATGAAGATTGCCTTTGTCAATCCGATTTAGGAAATATGTATTAGGAAATTATATAGACGTAAACGGCAGGACTGGCAGATTGCTTTTTAATTTTGAGTTAAGCTCAGCGGGTTTTCCGGCGATCAATGTTAATTTTGCCGACCGCAGGAGATACTATGACTGTTTTTCATCTTACTACGAGACTGGTAGCCACGAGCAAATGACACTGCTTGTTGGAGACTATGTTGAGGAAATGCTGGATAGGTATCTGAAGATATTGAAATGATATGCAACATTCCGGTTTTTCCAGATAGTTAACCAATTTTCGTCCATACCACTTTTTGAACTACTCGTTAAATTCGAGTAGTTCAGCTTATCAACGTTTCCTTTTACTTTCCTTCAGTTGCTTCATCGTACTATCTAAACTTTCAATAAAATGCCTTTCAACTGAAGACAGTTCATTCTTTGTACGCTCGGTAAACCTCTCAAACTCTTCATTTGCCTTTAGCATAGCAATCTCATGGGATACCTTTCCAGCATGGGTAAGTATCTCCCTTTCTGAAATCTTCATAAATTCATCAAGCTTGCTGATCCAGTCTGCCATATACATCGGCTTTCTTCTTATGGCCTGCAGTTCAGCAAATTCAAGGTACATATTTACAATTCGGTTTAGCGTATCAAGTTCTTCCTCATTAAGATAGTTCTTTGCTGCCGTTATGTCTGTCTTTTTAGGCTTCAAGCCTGTCCAGGAGGTCAGACCCATATTGGGTTTATTGCCATCAGCTCGCTCGTATATAATCTCTGCCGCAGTTTTCCCATGAGCGGAATAATGCATTTTGTTCTGAACGGTTTTAAAAAATTCCTGTGTTGCTTTTGCCCTAGGGTCATAGTCAATACTGGTAGCATAGATTTCCAACACCTTACGGTAAAATACCTTCTCACTTGAACGAATATCTCTGATGCGCTGCAGGAGCTCTTCAAAATAGTTGCCACCTCCTGATTTTTTCAGCAAATCATCATTCATGGTAAAGCCTTTGATGATGTATTCACGGAGGCGCTGGGTTGCCCAGATTCTGAACTGGGTGCCGCGGTGTGACTTTACACGGTAGCCTACGGAGATGATAACATCAAGGTTGTAAAACTTTGTTTTCCTTTTAACTGATCTGTTCCCCTCTTTTTGAACTTGTAAGTATTCCTTACAAGTTGAATCCTCAGAAAGTTCACCTTCACTATAAACATTTTTAATGTGTAAAGTAATGTTTTGCGGCGTTGTCACAAATAATTCTGCCATCTGTGATTGAGAAAGCCAAACAGTCTCATTTTCAATACGTACATCTATTTTTGTTTGACCGTCATCGGTCTGATATATAAGGAATTCAGAATTGTTTTCAATGCTCATTTTGTTTCCCCTTTACAGAATCACTAGAACATATGTTCTCCTTTAATTCTATATTATATTTCCAATAAAATCAAGTCTTGTAAAGCAAATTTATTTACTCAATTTCTTTTTGAGTCTAGCAAGTTCTTCAATCATTGCCGGTCTACGCTGATATATTTCGCTCAGCCGGTCAATCATTTCTATAGCTTCAAACTTGGCACCCGCCTCATAGAAATTTTTAATGATTCTGCACACACTCCTATATTTCCCTCTATCCGTAGCTTCTTTGGCCTCTTCCAAAATATATACTTCATAAATTTCATAAGTCTCCTCAGGGAAGCTTTCTGCAAGTTGTTTCCCGTGATCCGTAATATAACACTTATGTTTCATAATTACATCCAACAGTTTCTGAACTTCGCCCTCCTGAGCAAGCAATAACGCATATAGATGAGACATATAGGCCTTTGATAGCTCTTCAAGCAGTGGCTCCCTTTCCTGATCCCATCTTCCCTGCTGAAGATATATTTCCTTCAGTTTTTTGAAATATGAAGAATCCCAATGCAAAAGTATGAAGCGAACCATTTCTGTAAGCTTCTCATTATTAACAGTTTCGGCATACAGTCTCTCAAGATAGTAAGCCCAGGGGGCCGGCTTATTAAAATATCCTTTTGGATTTTTCTTCAAAGCTTCTATACAAAGCTTTTCGGCTAACGGATAATACTTGGTTGCAAGCGCATTTTCAATAACAATCATCCTGAGCTCAGGAACATCAATATTATCCATCAGGTATTTGTCTGCTGCATCCTTACCCTCCAGCCGTTCTATGATGCCCAGTGTAATAAGCAGCTTGTCCGGATAATCCTTGCCGGCATACATTGTACCGAGAATAGGAAAAACCTCATAGACCTTTTGAGCCTGCTTCTCATTACATATAAAATAAACCGCAGATTTTAATAGCATGTAGCCTTCTTCAGCCCAATCCTTAAAGGCTTTATTCTTAGCAGTGTTGACAATAGTATCAAAGAAAAGTTTATGATTCTCTTGAGCTGCAGTCTGACACAGTTTCTCTATCTCGCTAAGGCAGCCATGGATGACATCACCTGCAGCTCCGGAAGAAGTATCTGCATGAGATATCAGCTTGATTCCCTCCAGTAACACCATGATGTAAATGTCAAAGGATTGTAAGGCATCGTTGTTAGTTTCCGCCTCCTGCATGATGGACATCATTTCAACACATATACGGTTACACCCGCTATAGTTGAAAAATCCTCGGTCGGAGTTCCGGCGAATGGAGGCTTTTATTTGGTTTTTGAGGTCAGTTAATTGTTTATTGTTTGTCATTTATTTACTCTTTCCTTTTTAAGCTTTCTTCTAATA
Source organism: uncultured Clostridium sp. (assembly GCA_964415835.1). Taxonomy (GTDB): domain Bacteria; phylum Bacillota; class Clostridia; order Acetivibrionales; family DSM-1351; genus Ruminiclostridium. Next base: position 3,038 of record CAYQCA010000206.1, read on the forward strand.
TCCAAAATTATTGCTGAATGGCTTATTGATGTCTTCTGTGAATTGAGAAAAATTTTCTTACCTTAAGCGCGTTTCAACGAGGCGTGAGATGATGCTCAGTGTCAGAAAATCACTGGCACCGCCTGAAAACCGATGCGGTACCTGCCACCGGAAGAGTCAGGGGACATCTATCGCCTCGTTATAAGACCTTAAATACTATTCTTCATTAATGCCATATTGTTTCAGAAGCTCTTTTGCCTTCTTAATTCCCTCATCAGTTATCATAACTGACTTTGAGCGGTGTCCTCCTCTGATTAAATCCTCTTCGGTAAGCTCATCCAGTATACCAAAGTCATATCCCTTCCAACTCCTTCGATATTGCATACCGAACTCATTTTCCTCCCAGGATGTAAGTTGTAATAGCATCAGAGTCAATTCTTTGACTTTTTCTTTTATATAATCTTTCTCCATTTATAACACCCCTAAAATTACTACTTTATCATATTACTCAATATAACCTTCACCACACAATATCCTCCGGATATTCAATCCCTTTTAAGCGAATATATCCTTGAGCACATTCATACTCTTTCGCAGCCTCAGCTACTACTTCCGTGATTTCATCATGTTCATTATCATCACGATATTGGGCAATCCTTCTTGCAATCGAGGAAAGATTATTAAGCCGCTTTTCTTTGGTCATTTTAATGTATTTTATATTTAGCACATCGACATACTGCCCACATATATTCACTATGTCCAAGTAGGCTCCATTCATAACTTTCAACCATCTTGCAAAGGTCGCCTCTGTGAGAGTACCTCTGACGCATTTTACGAATTCAGCTTGAAAAGCCCGAATTGTAGCTATTATATCATCCCAAATAACGTTTTTATCAAGAGCTTCCCTATATATGTATCTTGTTTTAGTGAGGTCCCCGATTCTTAATTGCACCAGCTCATTTAAAGCAAGCATGATGAAAAACATTTCAGGATAAAGATAATTGCAGCAATAATACACATTGCTTTTTGGAGCTATGATTGAATGCCATTTCATTTTATCTTCGGTCATGTTATTGTCTACAAGCTCAACCTCACGATCTCCTTGGTAGGCATGTCTTATATCATAGCAGAGACCCAAAACCCGGGTTGACATTTCGATATATCTTCGATGTTTTTCTGAGTATTCATTAATTGTAATTGCATAGAATGCATCAACCAAATTGTTTAGATCATTGAAGTCTCCACTGATAGTCACTCCGGTAAGGTTTTCAGTGTTTTTAATTGTAATCATTGGTTTGCTCCTTTATTCTTTCTCTATCGAACACACAAATTCCGCTATAACTTTAAACTCGTCCTCGCGGACATTTTCAATGATAATGTCTTCAAAGTCGATATTGTCCGGCGATAAAATAATCTTTTCATGTACCCAGGTTCCATCTGGCTGATATACCTTCTTACTTCTATATCTCTTAATAGTGTAGCTTTGAAAAGACTCTGGGTCAGATACATGTCTGGATTCAACCAGTACAACCAACCCATTTCTGGAGCCGCCTCTCTCAAACCTGAAAATGCAATAATCACCGTCTTTTATAGTAGGTTCCATAGATTTTCCGACTACCTGAGCTATAAACATATCTGGGCCTAGTTTTACTGGCAAATTAACCTTCATCCATCCAAGCTGCTCTACATATTCTTCTCTGATGAAATTAGTCGCCACCGCTTTTAGGGAATAGACAGGTAAAAACTCTTTAAACTTTTTGTCATTGCTTACTTCTTCTAAAATGCAATTCGATTCCTCTTGTTCCTCAAACTGAATAAACTCCTCCTGCCCCGCGGCCTTCTCTATTCTTGACTTGAAGTAAAGCTCAGTATTTTTATCCATAAAGTAAACATAGCAGCCCTTCATCCCTCTACTTAAGAGGACTCTGTATGTATTTTTTACAAGATCTGTAAAATTCTCTTTTGATCTTTTAACTGTGTTATCTGAGGATTTATCCTTATTACTCAGCCAACCCTGTTTTTCCAGATCATATACCAGGTCTTCCCCGAAAATTACTCCTACATAATCAAACTCAAATCCCTGAGCAGTATAAATACAGCCTATTTGTTTCAAACCATTGGGATTATGTGCCCATAGTGTAGCTTTTGGTATATTGGGTGCAAGCTTCTTCGCTTCCGGTTTAGCGTTCCATGGACGAGCAAAATTGCCGATAACAACATCGTTAACCAGAGTTCCATCATTATTTGCCTCAGACCAATCCCAGCAGAAGCCTGCAGTCATTCGCGCTTTAAATCCTTGCCCAGACTTTTCAATAATAGCTTTTTCCAAGCTCTCCGGTGAATCAAATATTTTAAAATCAAAGGTTTCCTCATTCTCATTCCAAATGGCATTTGCAGTTCTTTTTATCCCCAGCGTATTGTTAATCCAGTTTATAAAGCCATCGGAGCCATTACACCGGAATTGTGTCTCCAATTCCTCAAACTCAATTACTTTGCATTTATTCTCAGAAGCACTTTGTATAATATAATTAACCGAGCCGATCTCATCAGGACGTACCACCTGACGGTCGTCAATAAAGAATACACTTACCTTTGCCGATTTGATAATTTCATCTATTTGTGCCAGATTCGATTTCTTTGAAGCCGGTGTAAATCTATTATTGCTGGTTTTCCTTATCCTATGGGCTTCATCACAGATGAGCACATCAACTTCATTATTTTCTGCCTGCATATAACTATTGAAATACTTAAACTGAGCAGAGCCGCGTCTGCCGATAACTTCTCTCAATGTCTCGGTAAAAGCTCTTGACCCTGTTGCATAGTGTGCGTTATATCCCTTCAACAGCAGGTCAGCCATGAGATTTATTGCTATAACCGATTTCCC
>CAYQCA010000206.1:6000-7657 GCA_964415835.1 uncultured Clostridium sp.
ATAACATTACCTACGTGGTCCATAAGCTTTTTGCTGGCTCTATATTTGCTTTGCTCAATTTTCTTCAGAACTTCAAGACCGTTGCCTTTGCTCAAGTTTGTAATTAAATAATTCTTCAACTTGTCAACATCGTCAGCAGTAAAAACTGGGTTCCGTTTTATAGCCAGATCAAACTTAGAATCAAAAATAGCATCATCAGCATCATAATGATAATTGTGCAGATAAGCGCAGGAATGAAGCTGTACTGGGTTAGCCCCATCGTAAAATGCAGTGTGTGTATCTTCCAGATAAAGTTTATACTGCCCGACCTGAACGGATGGATGCAGGATATCTCTTAACGCTCCATTAATCCATGTAGAAACCTCATTCTCAGCATCTGACGGTTGACACTTATCCCATTGTTTAAGTTCCACTATTACCGCATTATCCTCATTTTTTGCATTTCTTCCCGAAATGAGGCAGTCCAGCCTCTTTGAAGTTAATGGAAGCTGATACTCCAGAATAATCCCATGATCGTCCAGACCAGAATACTGAACAGTCTGAGAAAATGCCTTTAACGAATTTTGCCATGAACGGACTTCTCCCTGGCTTGGATTAAAACCATAGTAATCATAAAAATTTCTTCTTAGTTTTTCTGCTATCTGATTTTGAATATTATCCTGAACAAATTGTACTGATGTGCCCGAATATAGCTTCATTTATCAGACCTCCGAATATTTCTTATTGGAACCCCTGAATTTTTCAGAAGGGTATTTCTCTTCATTTGATTTCATCTTTCTAAAGAATTCACTAGTCATGTCAAAATCATATTTTTGAGCAAATCTCAATATAAAATATAGTACGTCCGAGAGCTCGTCCGCAATTTTCTCTCTCTTTAACCCATCCCTCAGCATTTCTTCGCATTCTTCATCCGATTTAAATCTGAATATCTCCATTAATTCTGAAGCCTCTGTTATTACTGCAACAGCCAAGTCTTTTGGATTGTGGAACTGATCCCAGTCTCGTATTTCACAGAATTTCTTAACCTCTTCTTTTAATTCGGCCATTTTTGTTTGATCGTCGTTTTTCTCTATATTTATATCCATTATGCACCTCAAATTAATAAGATTACTTTTAACAATAATTTTATTTCTTTATATATGCATAGTCAACAAATATTGGCAAGCAGCCTTCTCAAAATATTAAGAACAGCACTGAAATGCAAAAGTTAATTACCACTAACCGACATTTTTGATATATTCTAAAATCAACTTGTCCAGCTTCACACTAATATCCATAATAATCTCATAGTTACAAACATTTGACTCCATATCAGCAGTAATAATATTTAATAAATCTCTGAGTTCCTCAATCTCTGCCTTAAGCTCCATGCCTCTGTTCATCAAGTCCACCCTTTTCTAGTATATCAACTTTATTCCGCGTTCTAACAATCTCAAACTTTCCACCGTAAAAATATTCCAAATGTAATACTTTAGAACAATTATAAACAAATTAAAGGATATAATCAAGAAAAAATGTTCTACTTTAGAACGAGGATACTATGAAAATATATTGGCATAACGGCTCAAAAAATATAATCGGAAAAAGAGTTAGAGAGGCACGTCTTAAGGCAAGTCCTCAAATCACCCAGCAGGATTTATCTGCACGGCTTGAAGTT
>CAYQCA010000207.1:0-7522 GCA_964415835.1 uncultured Clostridium sp.
CAATTTCGGAAATTAGCCACTGCAAAAATGGGAAGTTATTATTTAGCTGTTCCTACGTGTTGATTGTGTTTTAAATTATTTAAGCAATGGAGAGTTAATGTGATTGTACTGAATTGTAATAATATAGAGTTCGCATATGGCACTGAAACAATAATAAAAAATGTCTCGTTTAATTTGCAGGATAATGATAAGGCTGGACTGGTCGGTGTAAATGGCGCAGGTAAGTCAACGTTATTCAAAATCATAACTGGGGAACTTAAACAGGAAAGTGGAGAGGTTTTTATTTCCAAGGATCTGGTTTTGGGTTATCTCAAGCAGAATTCAGCATTAAATTCTGAAAATACGCTTTGGAATGAGCTCCTCGATGTCTTTAAGGAGCTTATTGACATGGAAAAAAATATTGTCAGAATTGAAAAAGAAATTAGTTCAACCACCGACAACATACGTCTGGAATCTCTAATGAAAGAATACAGCAGGTTGACCGAGCGTTTCTCATATCTGGGAGGATATGAGTATAACAGCCGTATAAGAGGTGTATTAAGGGGCCTGGGATTTGATGACAGTGAATTTGATTGCAAGGTCAATATACTCAGTGGGGGACAGAAAACCAGGCTGGCATTGGCAAAGGTTCTTCTCGAAGAGCCTGATATCCTGTTACTGGATGAACCTACAAACCATTTAGACATATCCGCTGTTGAATGGCTCGAAGATTATTTAAAAAATTATAAAAAGTGCCTTTTGATAATTTCCCATGACAGATATTTTCTGGACTCGGTAACAAATAAAACTATTGAGCTGGAAAACTACACAAGTACGGTTTATAACAGTAATTACTCAAATTATGTTAAGCAAAAAGCTATAAACAAGGAGATACAGGAGAAGCAATATCAGCTGCAGCAAAAGGAAATTGCACGTCAGGAGGCTATTATTGAGCAGCAGAGGCGCTGGAACAGAGAAAAGAATATTATTGCTGCCGAGAGCAGACAAAAGGCTCTGGACAGAATGGTTAAAATGGACAAACCTGCTAATGCCCCTGGTAAAATAAAAATGAAATTTAATGAAACAATGTCCAGCGGAAATGATGTACTGGATGTGGATTTAATATCTAAAGCATATGCTGACAAGCAACTTTTTAAGGATGTCAGTTTTAAAATAAAAAAAGCGGAAAGAGTATTTTTGCTAGGGCCAAACGGCTGCGGGAAGTCGACTCTTCTAAAGATATTATCCGGCAGGCTGGAAGCTTCATCCGGTAAATTTAGCTTCGGTACCAAGGTTAATCTTGGTTACTATGATCAGGAAATGGCTGATTTAAATGAGGAGAACACTATACTTGATGAGGTGTGGAGTGTAAATCAGAAGTTGATTCAAACAGAAGTAAGAAGCGCGCTGGCATCATTTTTGTTCATCGGGGAAGATGTATTTAAGAAAATATCTGTACTTAGCGGCGGCGAAAAGAGCAGGGTGTCAATGCTGAAGCTTATTTTCTCCAACGCTAATTTCATTATTCTGGATGAACCTACAAACCATTTGGACATTAATTCAAGAGAGATTCTGGAGGCGGCGTTAGATGATTATGAAGGTACTATGCTGATAGTATCCCATGATAGATATTTTATTGATAAAATGGCCACAAGGATAATTGATATTGGAACAAATCCAATCATAGACTGTATGGGCAATTATACGTATTATGCATCCTATTACAAAAAAACAGGACAGAGTGAGAACACAACTAATGAAGCAACAGTTGTTTCCGAGGCTAAGCAGAACCATTTGGCTACAAAGGAAGAGCGGAGCAGAATCAGAAAATTGGAAAAGCAGCTTTCAGATACTGAAAAAGAAATAGAGAAAACCGAAACCCGTCTTAAGGAAATAGAACTCGAAATGGTGGAATTTGCTACTGACCATGTAAAATTATTAGAGCTACAGGATGAAAAGATAGCTTCAGAAATAAAACTGGAAGAACTGTACACGGTATGGACTGAGGCAACGGAACAGTTGCAATGATGTTATAAGATAGGGATTATAGGGGTTATTGGCACATTAAAAGTGTTCCAATAACCCCGCATTTATTCTGAAATTAGTTCTATTGCATAACGTGCATTTTCTTCTGCCTTTTTAACCAAAACATCTATTGATCTCGCAAGATCAGGCTTAATTATTTCTCTATTTTTCAAAACAAAATCGATACATGAGCGCAGCTTTTCAAAGCTCAAATCATTAACACTTCCCGCAGCAGGTTGTTTAATATATTCCAAAAAACCATCAACCTTTGGCTGATAACTTATACCAATAAGGGGGACATTCATATATGCTGCGAATATTAGAGCATGAAGCCTCATTGCTATCATGATGTCCATCTTTCTGATAATAGTAAAGGTTTCATCAACAGAATGATTGTTGCTTATTATATACCCATTGGTTTTCATTCTGGAGACTATATTCTGTATTGTAATTATATCTACACGGTATTCCATTGGAATGAAAACAGGTTTTAAGTTATATTTGTTATAAATATAGTCAGCTGCTTGTGCTATCGCTTCCTCATAGCTTGCATGATCTTCGCTTCCCGGACATCTTCGAACAGAAAACCCGGCGTATTTACAGTTGAGAGGAATCCCTTCATTGAAAAATATCTCATCAAGCTTTTCAATGTCCGTCTTAACTTTAACTGCAAGAGCAGCATCAGCTGTCAGAGCGATTAATGGTTTTGTTATGCCCATTTTTTTTAGCTCATTATAGGATATTTGCTCTCTTACAGTGATTACATCAGCCATATTAAGTATTTTACGTGAAAACTCGGCATTCTTCTTTTTATTTATCGGACCAATGCCGTTGGCATAAAACATGACTTTAAGCTTAAGCTTCTTTGCCAGGAAAGCGTAACCTAAATAAAACATTAAAGACCTTGAACTGGTGCTGTCCTGAATAATATTGCCGCCTCCATAAATAAAGAGCTTGGCACGCTTCATTGAGGAATACACTGCAAACATATTTTTTCTGTTTATAGCACTAACTCCATAACTTCTGGATGTTTCCTTCGGCTTTCTTGATAATGCCAGAATAGATATATCAGGTTTTTGAAGCTTAAGGTTGTCAACAATAGACCTGAGCATTGCATCATCTCCAACGTTCCCAAAGCCATAATATCCTGAGATGATTGCATCATAACGTTTGCTTTTATTGTTTACAGACATGTCTTTTTTGATTGAGTCATATATATCCAACTGAGTTCGACGCATAGCATCCATTGAAAAGTTCTCGAAAGCTTTTAGATATATGCGCTCACCGAATTGCCTTCTCTTTTCATGATCAGACGACAGTTCCAAAAGCTGATCCGCGAGAGTTTTATAATCCAGAGGCTCAAAAAGATAGCCATTAACAGAAGAGTCAATAAGGTCAGGTATACCGCCAACTCTACTGCTTATAGTTGCTTTTGAAAATCTGGCACCCTCCAGAATGGAGTATGGAAAACCTTCACTGATTGAAGTTAAAACACTTATGTCAATAATACTCATTAATTCATAGGGATCATCAAGCCAGCCAAGAAAAAACACATTATTGTCAAGTCCAAACTGATGTGTCTGAACTTTTAACGATTTACTCGATTCACCTTCTCCGCCAATTAGAAATTTAACGTGAGGATTTTTTTTAACAACAATTCTGGCGGCTTCAAGCAGTGTACCGATACCTTTTACTGGAGTTAATCGGGCTGCAATACCAACAAGAATATCATTGCTTTCAAGCTTAAGCCCGTATTTTTCACAAAAAGCTTCTTTAGAATAGTCCTTTAAAGGCTTTTTGAAGTCAATACCATTTAAAATAGTATATATTTGATTATTATCAAAGCCTCTATCGGTTAACATTTTTCTAAAAGCGGATGTTACTACAATATAATAGTCAAGAAATCGTAATACAATAGAGTTTAAAAGCCCGATAGTATATTTTTTGAAAACACTCTGCAGATAATCAAGCTTATAATCGCTATGCATTGTTGTTACAACAGGTATACCGCAGGCTTTTTTTATAGCACAAGCAAAAATATTGGCTTTTGAACCATGAGAGTGAATTATTTCATAATCATTGCTTTTCACAAATTTGATAGCATTTCTTATATCAGATAATATGTTTGCAGATTTAATTACTTTTACATTTATCCCCATTGCGCGGGCTTCCTCTGCAAAGGCACCCGGCCGCAAGCTCAAAAGTGTAACGTCTATATTGGAACTTAGCTCCTTCACAAGCGACAGAACGTGTACCTTGGCACCGCCTACATCTCCTCCGCCGATTATGTGCAAAACCTTCATAGTACCTCCCATGTACGCAATTTTCACGTACGCAAATAGTGATGAAAACCTTTTCTTTAGTATAGTTACCATGACTATTTTATCATGCATTTATGGTTTTGGCACTATATGAAAATAATTGACAATAAAATAACGAAAATGATATAATACCCACAAATAGTAACGAGGTGAAAAATTTAATGACTTCAAAGAAGATTTCCATGGCTGTAATTAAAAGGCTTCCCAGATACTATAGGTATCTAAATCACTTACTGGAGCTTGGAATTAAAAGGGTATCATCAAAGGAATTGAGTAATAGAATGGGTATTACTGCTTCCCAAATAAGACAGGACTTAAACTGTTTTGGTGGTTTTGGCCAACAAGGCTATGGATATAATGTAGAATCTTTATATAGTGAAATAGGAAATATATTAGGCATAAATAAAACTTTCCAGGTCATTATCATTGGTGCCGGTAACATGGGACAGGCACTCGCAAATTATGGGAATTTTGAAAAGCGCGGTTACAAAATCATTGGAATTTTCGATTCAAGTTCTGATGTCATTGGTAAAAATATTAATGATATGACTGTAATGAACATAGATGATCTTGATACTTTTGTACAAAATAACAAAGTTGACATAGCTATTATCAGTGTTCCATACCAAGCTACTCCTGCAGTTGCTGATAGAGTTGCAAAACTCGGAATAAAGGGGCTATGGAATTTCTCGGCGATGGATCTGGAATTGCCCTACGATGTTATTATTGAGAATGTTCATCTGAGTGACAGCTTAATGGTCCTTGGATATAAATTAAATGAGAAATATGACAGATAGTTTTTAAGTGAATAGTGAATAGTTATTGAAACCTCGGCTCCGCCGAGCTAAAAATGAAAAGTTGGCATCAGCCAACTTTTTTCATTAACTCTTCACTTTTAGCTCTTCACTTTTCACTATACTACTGGTCTCTACTAAACACCCTATAACCCTCATCAGCCAGAATTGCATAAGCTCCGTCCGTATTGTCTTGATCTGATAATGTGATTCTAAGGCAACCCTGTTCAAACTCACGGCTATTTGAAACATTAATATTCTTAATATTAATCCCACAGTTTCCTAGTAAGGTTGCGATTTTGCCTATAGTGCCCGGTTCATCCTTTACATCAACAAGTAATTCAAAGCTTTTCGGAATAAGACCTGCAGATACATTTGAAAAACTGTCTCTGTATACTTTTGCCTCATCTAAAAAATCGAAAATTTGTTTATTGTTTGAAGCTTTTATATTCTTAATAATTGTGTTAACAATTTGATTAAAACTATTTAGCAAATCAACAACTATATCTCTATTACTTAAAATTATACCTTCCCACATAGAAGGGTTCGAGGATGCAATTCTGGTAATATCCTTAAATCCTCCGGCAGCAAGAAGCTTAATCAACCCACCCTCATTTTCAGTATCCTTTGCCAAATTAACCAGGGCAGAGGCAATAATATGTGGGACATGGCTAATACAGCCTGTCACAATATCATGCTGCTGGGCAGATACAATAATAGGAATAGCCCCGATGCTTTTCAGCAGTGAAGTCAATACAGCTAAAGCAGATTCAGATGATGCCTTGGTTGGTGTCAGAACATAGTATGCATTCTGAAACATATGAGCAAAAGAATTTTGATAGCCGGATTTTTCTGTCCCGGCCATGGGATGGCCTCCAACAAATACCGGAGGCCTTTCAAGACCTTCGATATATTGGAATATTTCACCTTTGGTACTGGATACATCGGTAATTATACAGTTCGGACTGATTTTTCCCGAAAGCTGATCTATATACTCGACAGTTTTAATAACCGGGGTACAGATAAATATAACATCCGAATCCAGGATTTCCGGAAAGATATCATCAGAACCTTTGTCGATAGTTCCTTCCTTCTCTGCAAGCTGAATTGATGATTTATTATTATCCACCGCATATATTTTTAAACTATCAGCGCACTCGCGCTTTTCCTGTCTGAATGCTCTGGCTAGAGAACCGCCAATAAGCCCAAGACCAATTATAGAAATACTTTTAATTACCATATGAAAACTCTCTCTCTACTATTGGTGCGAGCTTGCTTATGTCATTGCAGAGAGAATCAAACTGCTCTTTATTTAGCTGTTGTGCTGCATCAGACATGGCAAGCATTGGATTTGGGTGAACTTCAACAATCAAGCCGTCAGCTCCGGCTGCGATTGCTGCTCTTGATAATGGGATAACATATTTTGATTTACCTGCTGCATGGCTGGGATCTACAATAATAGGCAAGTGGCTTAAATTTTTGACAACAGGAACAGCACTTAGGTCAAGTGTGTTTCTTGTTGCTGTTTCAAAGGTTCTTATACCTCTTTCGCATAAAATAACATTGTAATTGCCTTCACTCATAATATATTCTGCTGCATTAAGCCATTCATCAATAGTTGTCGCGGAGCCGCGTTTCAATAGAACCGGCTTCATAGCTTTTCCTACTTCTTTTAGTAGCTGGAAATTCTGTACATTGCGTGCGCCTATTTGGAACATATCAACATAAGGAAGCGCAGTTTCAACCGCTTTTTCACTGGTTACTTCGGTTATTATCTGTAGTCCGGTTTCATCCTTGGCTTCTTTGAGCAGCTTTAACCCTTCTTCCTCTAATCCCTGAAAAGCGTAGGGTGAGGTTCTTGGCTTAAAGGCGCCGCCTCTTAAAATCTGCGCTCCTGATTTTTTGACAGCTCTTGCTGCTTCCAATATCTGTTCACGGCTTTCAACAGCGCAAGGACCTGCTATAATAACTAATTCCTTGCCGCCGATTTTTACTCCGTTGACATCTATTACACTTGGCTCGGGTCTGAAAGTCTTGCCCGCAAGCTTGAAAGACTCAACGATTGGTACCAGTTTTTCTACACCTGGCATAAGTTCAAGAGGAATATCTCTTAACACACTTTTATCACCAATAATACCAATTATCGTTCTTTCAGTACCCTGGGACAAATGCACACCAAGGCCCGAATTTTTCAAAACATTAACTACATCGTCAATCTGAATCTGATTAGACCCGGGATTCATTACAATAATCATAAAATTATCATCCTTTCTACCATTTTACTTTGATTGCCGCAACGGGCATCCATATTTTTATACCGTTCTACCATTTTACTAATACAACTGTAACTACAGCTATAATAATTTATATTATATAGCAATTGCGATGAATTATAAATATTTA
>CAYQCA010000208.1:0-7459 GCA_964415835.1 uncultured Clostridium sp.
CAAAACTGCTTATGTTATATCCGGGTAAGGATATATATGATATTTTAATAGATGTATTTGGAAATTGGGCAGGTAAAATAATTGCCTTATTTTTTATATGGTATTCTTTTCACCTGGGTGCTTTGGTACTAAAAAATTTCTCAGGGTTTGTCAATGTTATATCTTTCCCTGAAACTCCTCAGTCTGTAATTCTTATTTTTATGGGGTTATTATGTATTTGGATGGTTAAGGAAGGAATTGAAGTACTGGGGCGCTGGTCATCTTTTATTTTTCCTATAATTTTAGCAACTATGGTATTCACAGTTGCTCTTGCATTGACTATAGCAAATCTTAGCAATTTGAAGCCCATACTATATAATGGAATAAAACCCATATTAATTAGTAGCTTTTCTATTTTTTCCTTTCCTTTTGCAGAAGCAGTAGTTTTTACCGCAGTCCTGAATAAATTACAAAACGAAAAATTGATTTATAAAGTACTATTTAAAAGCATCCTTATAAGCAGTTTAATTATGGTAGCAATTTCAATCAGGAATATTCTTGTTTTAGGTTCTTCATTAGCTTCAGATCTATATTTCCCATCATATTTGGCAGTAAGAAATATCAATATTGGTGATTTTTTACAAAGATTTGAAGTTATAGTTGCAATAGTATTTATATTTGGAGGCTTAGTGAAGATTAGTATTTGCCTTTATGCTACGTCATTGGGTATTTCAAAAATCCTAAATATTAAAAATTATAGGTACCTGGTGGTCCCAATAGCTTTTCTTATGATGTATTTGGCAAGTATCATTTATAAGAATATTATGGAAATGTTTGAATGGGTTAAAATTTATCCTTATTATGCAATCCCTTTTCAAATAATACTGCCAATCATTATACTGATTGCTGCTAAAATCAAAATCAAGGTAAAGAGTAAAAAGAAGCAGGCATAACTACCACCATTTTTTCTTTTTGAAATAATAAATCATCAGAGCTGCAATGGTACCCATAATCAGCCATAGTACCGGGTACATATATGGCCAGTTTAATTCCGGCATATACTTAAAGTTCATACCGTATACTCCAACAAGAAATGTAAGCGGTATAAAAATTGTAGAGATTATAGTAAGTACTTTCATTATTTCATTCATTTTATTGCTGGTGGTTGACAGATATACATCAAGCATTCCTGACAATATATCTCTGAGAGTTTCTGTAGTATCCATAATCTGTATCACATGTTCATATAAATCTCTTATATATATTTCTGTAGAGCTGTTTACCAGATCACTTTCCCCTCTTCCCAGAGATGATAATACGTCCCTTAGTGGCCATACGGCTTTGTGTAGAAATAAAACCTGTCTTTTCAGTCTGTGAATAGCTTTCAGGGCCTTCCCGGTTGTATGTGCAATCATTTCATCTTCTGTCAATTCAATCTGATCACCTAATTTCTCCAGTACTGAAAAATAATTATCCACTATAATGTCCAATAAACAATATGCCATATAATCAGGGCCAAATTTACGGATACGGCTCATACTTTGCTTTAGTCTTTTTATTACAGGTTCAAAAATATCGGTATCTCTTTCAGAAAAAGAAAGAATATAGTTTTTGCCTATAACAAAACTTACCTGCTCTATAAAAAAATCGCTTGAATGTGTATCATTCAGCAGCATTTTTGCAGAAATATAAATATAATCGTCATTGAATTCAATTTTTGGCCGTTGGTCTGTATTTAAAATATCTTCCAGTACCAATGGGTGCAGATTAAATGTCTCGCCCACTTTCTCAAGAACGTCTACTTCATGAAGGCCTTCTATATTAAGCCACTTTACTACTCCAGCTTTTGCTTCGGAATATGATAATTCCTCAAGCTTAATCTCTTTTTGCTCGAAAATATCTTCACTATACTCATACAACGTAATCAAAGTGGTATCTCTTTTTCGCTCACCAACATGAACCAGGCTCCCAGGTGGAAGCCCAATTGTTTGTAAACGTGATTTTACAAATTTCTGCATTTGAAACTCCTCATTTCTATAGAGAGATTTCCAGTTTAACCAGCCTTGCCAATACTTTCACAGCTTTTGTGTTTAAAGTTTCTGTTATTAATGCTCCTTTGTTGCAAATCAAGAGGAGTTTATCCGACTGGATTTTTTTTATCTGTCTTACGGCTCTTGTTCCATTGTATTCTATAAAATAAAATCCGTCCGCTTCTATTTCATTTGTTAATACTGCGAAGGCCCTGTCTCCTTTAACAATTCTAAAGCCTGACAACTCATCGTCTTCAATGTTTAAATAGAAAACCTTCTCCTTTGCAAATCCTTCAACCTTGTTTTTTTCAATAGGTAGCAACTTCTTATCCACTAATTTATCCATTCGGTAGTCGTAGATTGGTACTGTTTTAAGGATATTGCCGAAAGCATCATCCCAGACCTGTTGTACAGGCTCCTGACTCGATTTTTGTTTTGCAGTGACTGCCTTGTCGGTAGACATGGAGGGTATAGCTTTCTCACGAGCCTGCACTAACTTGTCATCGGAGGCAAACAAGCCTATTGGTCCCAGCTCGAAATCCAATGCTTTTGAGACTTTACCAATCATGTCATCATTTATTATTTTTTTACCGGATTCTATATCAAGAATATATCCCTCAGAAACTCCAAGTTTTTTTGCAAGCTGCTTTGGCGACATACCCTTTGCTAATCTTAATTTATTTATTTCCTGTCCTATTCTGCTCATATCTACCTCCATGTATTCACTAAGTGCACCCAAACAACGCGAAGAACACGATGTATGCACCGAATGTAAACCTCGCATTTTTATCTGGCCCAGAGAACCAGCATGAATGAATTGTATTTATCATACTCATTACCATTAAAGTCACCGAACAGTTTAACCTTTTTAAACCCTGCCTCAGTAACTGCATCTACCAATTCATCCTGTAACAATGGATAAAGCGGTATTTCATTTTCGAATATCTGTCCTTCCACACTCAATTTTGTATTAAAAAATATAATATTGTTTTGTTTATCATAGTTATAATTTCTTTCAAACGTGAGTCCAATATCCTTATCTTCTATTGTAGGTAAGCTTTTGATATCCCTTAGTAATATTCTGTCAAAATTTATTATCTGTATAACCAGACTTCCATCAGCCTCTAACAATTTCTTTGCATTAACTAAAAAATCCTTTATTTGAAGCAGATTTTCTAAATGAACGACAGAGTTTCCAATACAAAATGCCAAATTAAATTTATCAGATAGCTTTTTTTGCAGCTCCAGCATATTTGATTGCAGGAAGCTGATGGTAAATTCAGATTCTTGTACTTTTTGGCCAAGCTGATGTACCATTTCAGCATCTAAATCCGAAGCCGTCACATTGTAACCCTGCCTGGCTAATTCCAGCGCATAGCCACCTGTACCGCAAGCGATATCCAGCACAGCTTTCGGTGGATTACCTGCTACTTCCTTCAAGAATTTTACCTGTTCCTCCCCTGTAGGAAATATATAATCGTAATATTTCGATATTTCTTCATAAAAACCCATACTAACCTCCATGTTCTTGTGAAACGCGCTATTCCCTTTTTCTATTGATTCACAGCTATTAGAAACTTGATCCGTATACCCTCATTGCTGAACATCACTTCATGCTCGGTTGGAATACTTTCTGTAAAGCCACTTGTATGCAAATCCTCTGTAATATACTTTATTATAAACCCATTTTCTTCAAAATATTTGACAGAATCATCAAATAACTCATCGTTATCGGTCTTGAACCAAATTTCTCCCCCTTTTTTGAGAAAGCTCTTATATTTTGTAAGCTGCTTTCCATGAGTAAGCCTCTTTTTTTTATAAGTATTCTTTGGCCAAGGATTGCAAAAATTTATATATATTCTTTCTATAACATCAGTCGGATCCAACATATTATCAATTAATTCAATATTCTGTGACATCAGCCTTATATTATTAATCTCGTAAAATCCTGCTGCAGCATACTCCTGTTCAATCTTACGCTTTGCCAGCGCCAGTACCTCACTTTTAATATCTACTGCAATGTAGTTAAATTGCTGATTTGCTGCTCCGGTTTGTGCAATAAATCCACCCTTGCCGCACCCCAGTTCCAGATGTATCGGATTAGGATTGCCAAAAAGCTCCTGCCACCTGCCCTTATATTCAGGCGGGTCTCCGATATAAAAATGACATGCAGCCAATTCAGGTCTCGCCCATGGTTTTCTTCTAAGTCTCACATTTACACATCCTGTTTATCATTTATTTGCTACAAAAGATATTTTACATTTTTAAAGGTATTGTGTCTAGAATAATTCTACTTAATTTGTACCCTAAACTTAGCTTTAGAATCAAAATAAATTGTGAGTGCTCAGACTTTTAATATTACTAATTCGTAAGTTCTATTGTTATTGACTAATTTATTCTAATTAAGTAACCTATATAGAGGATATAATTTTTATACTTAGCATATGTTCATATATGGGCAATTGCAGCATTTCAAATATTTTTAAGAAAAGGTGATTTTATAATGGATACGTTACTATTTATATTGAAATCGATAGTGTTGGGGATTGTAGAGGGTATTACGGAATTCCTTCCTATATCTTCCACAGGTCATATGATTATTTTTGAAAACTTAATGGGGTTCACAAGCACTAGTCCAAATTATGTTGAAATGTATACTTATGTTATACAGCTTGGTGCGATACTTGCTGTTGTAATACTATATTGGAGAAGAATAAAAGACACCCTGTTAAATTTCTTTCCTCAAAAGGTTGGTTACCAAAAATCAGGTTTTAAGTTTTGGTTTATGATATTTATTGCATGTCTTCCAGGCGCTGTTTTTGGAATTCTACTGGATGATACTGCTGAAAAGTATCTGTTTAACCCGGTTTCCGTTGCAATTACACTGTTTTTAGGCGGTATATGGATGATATATGCAGAGAACCGATTCAGAAACAATAATCCCAATCTGGCAAAGCAAGATCTGAATGTAACTCCAAAGCAAGCGCTTGTAATCGGTGCATTTCAATGTTTGGCAATAATTCCGGGCATGTCTCGATCAGCTTCTACAATTATAGGCGGCTGGGTGTCCGGCCTTTCTACCGTTGCCGCTGCCGAATTTTCGTTCTTTTTGGCGATTCCGGTAATGGTTGGGATGAGCTTTTTAAAATTGGTTAAGCTAGGCGGGTTCAGTGTATTAACAGGTACTGAAATCTTTTCACTTATAGTTGGCTTTGTAGTGGCATTTGTGGTAGCAGTTGCTGTAATAAACAAATTTATTTCTTACTTACAGAAGAAGCCCATGAAAGCATTTGCAATATATAGAATGATATTTGCAGTGGTTGTTCTGGCTGCAGGATTTATAGGATTGTTTTAAGTAAATTTTATGGAAGCTCTGCTTAGCAGAGCTTCCATAAAGTCTGTTTCTTTACTGGAGTTCCTCAGGAATTATGATTTCAAATGTTCCATTTACGTCTAAGTAATTAATTTGGTAGCTTAAGGAAATATTATACTTCACATCTTCTATTACCGTAGTTCCCGAAACTTTAAAAACTATTTGACTTACAATGTTTGTATTTTTGTTTAAGGTTATTTCAACTGATTTCGCACTTAAAGTAGTATCATATAATTCCTGTCCCTCTAAAAATTGTGAAACTGTAGCTCCCACTATAGCGTTGCCTTTTAAAATAATTTCATCTTTATTTTTACCATTTGTTATATTTAACGCTGAGCAAGCAATGTTATCATAGTCAAACATCCCGCTGAAATCAAACTGTGCTGTATATTGATCATCCGTTAATTCTTCCTGAATCCAATCTTCATCATCTACCGACGTATATTGAGAGTTGTTTGCTAAAACCATCTGAATATTGGTTTCTGTGTTTTCTCCATTAGTTGCCTGTCTATATGTAACATCAGATGTAGCTAATCCGTTTTCTCTGTCTGTTAAGGTTTTAGCCGGTACTTCCAAATTAAGTTTTACACCGTTACCTGTTAGAGCAAACTTAACATTTTCAGTTATCTTAACTTTTGATATGGAATTCATAGATTTAATAATATTATCAAATAATGCTTTGTTCTTTAGAAAGTCTGTTTGGGTCTTTAGAAAATATGTATTTGTTTCGGTATCAACCTGGAATTGTTTGTTAAAACAGGATGCAATAAAATCTGCCTGAAAGTATGCTTTACCTTTGTACATAAAAGGTTGGACCGCTAAAGTTTTTTTGACACCATTAAGAGTTGCAGTTGAACTGTTTATTTGTAAAACAATCTTTGTTTTGCCGCTTGTTAATGTCAACTTTGTTTTACTTTTATCCCATACTTGGTCTTTCGCACTAATACCACATGCTGTAAACAGTTCAGTGGACAGCATCAGCTTTTTGTTCTTAATAACGGGAACATTTGTAATCTTTAATACTGTACCGTCAATAATAATTTTTGCTGCCTTATCTTCTTTAATTGTTGGTGTTTGTGCAGCCATCACAACTCCATAGTTAAGAATTAATGCTAAACATACCAGAACTGCAAAAATACTTTTTTTCATTTGTCTCCCCTTTTCCTATTTGGAATTTGAATTATTCATAAGATTAATCCCCCAAATAACAAGAAATTAATTCCAACGATATTATAGCAACGTTACAATTTCTTTACAACACCCGTAGTACTAATTGCTTACGTGATCCCTAAGAAATTATTCCCATCTTTCCAGGTATTTTTTAACTCTATTCCATTGCCATCAGCGATCTTAGAAAATTTGCTAAAGTAAAATATTTTGGCTATATATTATAAAAATGTCAGATAAGATGGTTCATTTTTTTATAAATAGAAAGGAACCATCTTCAAATAGAATTTTACTTCTACCTTAAGACGGTTCCTCACAAGCTACTATCCAATTGCTACATGCGAGTGCTTAAGCAAAACCAACTTAACCATCCCCCATCTCACTATCAAATATTTGCTTGCAATATTATTATGACCGTTTTATGATTTAATATTCTTGAAAATTTTACTATTCTTCTGCTTCAGTATCCTTACCAAATTTAGCACGTGCACTTTCAGCCTGAGGATTATGTTTAATTGTCTTTGAGTGAAAAGCTCCGTCCTTGTCCTTGCTTTTCTTATTTTTTTTATTGTTTGTCATCCTTTTATCACTCCTGTTTCAAATTAAAATTATTCCTATTAGGATATACAAATTGTTTAATTTTATTCTGATATCAATAGTTTGTTATAACGCCTTAATTCCAAAGGAAATTTTCCGATTGTAGGAAAATTTTCTTACATTAGCGGCGTTTCAACAAAGAAAAGGTGTCGTTGAAAACACCTTTTCTTTGTTATTTTATTGACAATCATGCACATATATCGTAAAATTAAAATATAATAATATAAAATTCTTTAGGAGGTTATTATGAGCATGAAAGTAGTAATTGTCGGCGGTGTCGCCGGAGGAGCAAGCGCTGCTGCAAGGCTTCGAA
>CAYQCA010000209.1:0-7425 GCA_964415835.1 uncultured Clostridium sp.
TTTTCTGTAGCCTTTTTACTTAATATATAAATTAACCCAACACATATCATCATTATTAGCGAAGTCATAATCATCAGAATTTGTTTGTTCCCCATTCCCATCCCAAGAAAAGAAATTGACAAATTCTCACTTCTGGTAATAAACTCCCTGGAAAGGACAATTGCAATCAGTGCTGCCAGGTTATTCATAGCTGAATAAAAACCAATATAATTTGTTTGGTTTTTTTGTGGGACATTTATATAAGGTATATTTCCAAATGTAATATTTATACCCGGTGCCAAAACAAATGAATAAATTGCAATCACAGCATACAAATATACATTATTCCTATTTACAAAAGCAAGCCCCAAATAGTGTATTGAGAATAGTCCCATTGCAATATACAATGATTTAAACCAGGAGAATTTATCTATAATTCTTTTCCACACAGGGGTTAGCAGCAACAGCATTGGTATGTTAAGCACATTCACAAAGTTTAAGAACGAGTAGCTTACCTGTACATCTTTAAGCATATATACTACATAAAATGACCCTGGCAAGTTGGCTGAAAACGTCCACAAAGTCGCTATAGCAACCGTAATAAGATATTTTTTCTCTTTAAAAGGAGCAATCAATACAGAGCGCAGACTAAGCTTTTCTTTACTCTTCTCAATAGGATACTCCTTTATATGGAAAAGAAAATAAATATCTAAAACACTTAAGACGAGTGCAATAGCTCTTAAGACAGCGAATCCTACAATTTCATTTCCTGCATCTTTAAACTTGTCTACAACAACTCCGGCACCCAAAACTACAGAGTGAATGATAATTCCATTTATCATTGTAAAGGTTGAATAGTATTTTGCTCTGACATTTTCAGGAATACTCCTAATATGCCAAGCAGCAAATCCAGGAGCAGATAATGCATTGACAAGGTTGACAAACAAAATGACAACAAGCATTATCATTAGCTTTACCTTGTCTGTTCCCGGGATAAAAGGTATTATAAAAATAATAACTATATTGAATAAATATATGATTGATCTGGCGAATATCAAAAGTTTTTTTCGGCTATCAAAACGCTCTAATATTAATGGTGACAATATCTGTAATAAGTTCCCCAGAAAAGTCACCATTCCCACCATTCCAATGATGCTGTCATCCGCATTTAGCAATAAAAAAAGACCAGTTAGAAAATTGCCTCCTATGAGGTTTGCTACTGTTCCTGTAGTGACATTTGATTTTATTATATTGTGCCTGCTAACAGTTATTTCATCATCTGCTCTAAAATTACTGACTATTTTGTCCTTCAACGATGTCATCCTATATTGCAGCTTATTAGACATATGTATACCCTGTATTGTAAAATTATTATACTTACAACTAACTTTTTCTTAACATAATATTATCAGCAATAGAGACACATGAGAATACAAAATTGGAAATTTAATTATTACATTTATATTTCAGCAATGCAAAAACGTATTCTTGATATTATACGTATATACGCATATAATATGGCTAATCAGTGAAGGTTTTTATGAACATTAAGGGGTTGATTATTATATGATGGAAAAAATTCTTGTATTGGATGATGAGCAGTCCATCGCAGACTTGATTGAAGTATACCTAAAAAGCGAAAATTACAATGTGCTCAAATTTTATAACGGACATGATGCATTGAAATGCATTGAGAATCAAAATATAGACTTAGCGATATTGGATGTTATGCTGCCCGATATAAACGGCTTCTCAATCTGCCAGCAGATCAGGCAAAAGCACAATTTCCCAGTTATTATGCTAACCGCAAAGGATGAAGAAATAGATAAGATTACAGGGTTTACGTTAGGCGCGGATGATTACATTACAAAGCCATTTCGACCTCTTGAAATGGTTGCCCGGGTGAAAGCACAATTACGGAGGTTTACTAAATACAACTCGGTCGAATCAAACCTTGTGGAAAATTCCATCGTATTTTCCGGACTAGTATTAAATAAAGATAAGCATGAATGCATTCTGAATGAAAAACCTCTGACCCTTACTCCCACAGAGTTCTCTATCCTCTGGGTTTTAGCCTCCAATCGGGGACGAGTGGTCAGCTCGGAGGAATTATTCCACGAGGTATGGGGGGACAAGTATTTTACCAACAGCAATAACACAGTAATGGTTCATATCAGGCATCTGAGGGAAAAAATGCGCGACAGTGCGGAACATCCCAAATACATAAAAACCGTATGGGGGGTAGGCTATAAAATTGAAGATTAATAATCGCTTCAGCATAAATTTTATAAGGAAAGCAGTATTCAGGTGCGCCGAAACAGCAACTTTTGCCACTATATTATATGGGATTCTGCTTATTGCCTGGTACTATATCTTTCATGTATTGATTATCTGGCAGCCTTCGGCGCTGTATTTTTTTCTTAATAAGTTGGAATCGTATAGTACACTTCTGATTCCTCTGGTCTGGCTTCTGATGATCCTTATTATAATATTTATCCACTGGAAACGAACTGCCGGCTATATTGAGGATATTGCCAGAGCTAGCAGCATGTTGATACAGCCGGATGACGAGCCCATAAAGCTGCCTGAGGAGCTTCGCGAGATTGAAGACAGCATGAACCAGATTAAGCGGACTGCTCGCAAAAACGAGCGAGAGGCAAGGGAAGCAGAGCAGCGCAAAAATGACCTTGTCGTAAATCTTGCTCATGATATCCGCACCCCTCTTTCCTCTATAATCGGATATCTGAGCCTTTTAGACGAAGCATCTGATATGCCGGAAGAGCAGAGAGCCAAATATACCGGCATTACCTTGGACAAAGCTTATCGTTTAGGGCAGCTTATCAATGAATTTTTTGAAATTACCCGCTTCAATCTGAGCAACATTGTGCTGAATAAAGGTAAAATCAATCTCACCTTTATGCTTGAACAAATGGTCGATGAATTCTATCCTACGTTAGCACCCCAAAATAAGCGGGCGGTAGTAGATTCTCCTGAAAATCTTATTCTGTGGGCAGATGCCGACAAACTTTCACGCGTATTTAATAATATTCTTAAAAATGCAATCGCATATAGTTACGACGATAGTACTATTAACATTACTGCTATGGTACAACAAAACAATGTGGTAATAAAATTTGCTAATTGTGGCGATCCCATTCCACAACAAAAACTGGAGACAATCTTTGAAAGGTTCTTCCGGCTGGATACCTCGCGTTCTTCACAAACGGGTGGTGCAGGTTTAGGGCTCGCCATCGCAAAGGAAATTGTTGATGCGCACGATGGCACTATATCTGCTCAAAGCAATGAGATTGAAACAGTTTTCACCGTTATCCTCCCAAATGCGGAGGTACAGAAGAAAAAAATAAGTTCTCCATAAGTTTTTCTTAAGATTTTGATAAGCCAAAATTCCAATATGGCCTGTCCGATTTCGGTAAAATAAAAATTACCAAGCCGGACAGGCTTTTTTTAACTTAAAAAGGAGAAATTTTATGAAACAAAAAACAGTAGCGATTTTGTTTGGAGGACATTCCACCGAATATGAGGTATCATTACAATCGGCTTGTTCGGTGATAGAAAGCCTCAACCCTGAAAAGTATCAGGTCATTATGCTAGGCATAACCCGTCAAGGAGAATGGAAGAAATATAACGGCAGCATCTGTCAGATTCGAAACAACACATGGATGAACGATATGTCCTGTGTTCCTGCTATTATTTCGCCCGACCGTGGTACTCACGGAATCCTTGTTTTGGAGGAAGGTAAGGTGACGGAAATTCATATTGATGTCGCTTTTCCCGTTTTGCATGGAAAAAACGGCGAAGATGGCACAGTACAGGGTTTGCTTGAAATGGCAGGCATTCCGTGTGTTGGATGCGGAACACTTAGTTCGGCTCTGTGTATGGATAAAGATATTGCTCACAGGTTGGTTAACATGGCAGGAATAAAAGTACCCAACTCTGTTGTTCTTCCTTCACAAATCACTGAAAGGATGTTATCGGAACAGACTGCACATTTGCAATATCCGTTATTCGTGAAACCTGCCAATGCCGGATCATCCTTTGGCATCACAAAGGTTTCCGATGCAAATACTTTGCCAGGTGCAGTTCAAGCAGCTTTTCAGCATGATTACAAAGTTATCATTGAGGAGGCAGTTGCAGGTTTTGAAGTCGGGTGCGCCGTTCTTGGCAATCAGTCGCTTACGATAGGAAAGGTCGATGAAATTGAATTATCAACCGGCTTTTTTGACTATACGGAAAAATACACGCTGAAAACCTCCAAAATTCATATGCCAGCCCGCATTGATACTGATACGGCGAATCGTATAAAGCAAACGGCAGCTACTATTTATCGGACGTTAAACTGTTCGGGTTTTTCACGTGTGGATATGTTTCTGACTCCCGAGAATGAAATCGTATTTAACGAAGTGAATACGATTCCCGGCTTTACTTCCCACAGTCGTTACCCCAATATGTTAAAAGGTGTCGGGATGACCTTTGAGCAAATTGTAGATGAATTGATAAGGCTGGCGATGCAGTCATGAGAACACTCCACTTTAAAAAATCGGACATTTCAAAAGGGAATTTGATCCTTGTCAATCCTACACATCCCCTTGACAATGATAGACCCGTGGATAATCTTGTACCCGTGTGTCCCGATACTGCTAATATTCTTCTGGAAAGACAGGCTGCAAAAATGCTGGCGGAAGTCACTGCTTTTTTAGGCTGGGGGCACGATATTGTGCCGGTCAGCGGATACCGGACCATGCAGGAGCAACAGACAATCTATACTGATTCTTTACGGGAACACGGGGAGGATTTTACCCGGAAATATGTTGCCCTTCCAGGATGCAGCGAACACCAAACAGGCCTGGCGATTGACCTCGCCAAAAAAAAGGATGAAATTGATTTTATCCGTCCTGATTTTCCGTACTCTGGTGTTTGTGGACGTTTTCGGGATCTTTCAATACAATATGGATTTATTGAACGTTATCCTGCCGGACGTGAGATGATAACACACATCGCCCACGAGCCTTGGCACTTCCGTTATGTAGGATATCCTCATTCAGAAATAATGAAGGATAGATATTTGACACTTGAAGAATACACGGAATATCTCAAACAGTATCCATATCAAAGTGCTCACCTACGTTTAAAGAGTCATCAGCACGATTTTGATATTTTTTATGCTTCAATCCAGAGCAATAATGAGACATGCATAGAAATTCCTGATAACGTACCTTATCAGGTTTCCGGCAACAACGAGGATGGTGTTGTGGTAACCTTGTGGAGGGATCGGCTATGACGACAACTCAAAGAAAAGAATACGCTGGTATTGACTATTTCCGGCTGATTGCAGCTTTACTTGTCATTGCGATTCACACTTCACCGTTATCAGGATTAAACAGAACAGCGGATTTCGTTTTAACAAGGGTACTTGCCCGGGTTGCGGTTCCTTTCTTCCTTATGACCTCGGGTTTTTTCCTTTTTTCTAAAGCAGGAGCAGAAAATCTGAACTCCAAAAAATTGGCAGTTTTTTTGAAAAAGAGCGGTTTACTATATGCCATCGCAATCCTGCTTTATTTGCCGCTGAATATCTATGCGGGAACACTTGAAGAATGGAGGCACCTGCCTAATCTTCTAAAGGACATTGTTTTTGATGGTACGTTTTATCATCTGTGGTATCTACCAGCGGCAATCCTGGGGGCATGCATTACCTGGCTATTACTTAAAAAGTTCAAATTAAGTCAAGCATTCATCGTAACTCTAATTTTGTACAGCATTGGACTGTCCGGCGACAGCTATTACGGTATCTGCGAAAAAGTCCCGTTTCTTAAACCTGTTTATCAGTGCTTGTTTTGGTTTTCCGACTACACGCGCAACGGCATATTCTTTGCGCCTGTTTTCTTCATGTTGGGTGTGTTGATAGCACGGCTAGTAAAAAGGCTTCCGTTGAAAATCTGCTTACCAGGACTCGTTGCATCTTTTGTGTTGATGCTTACAGAAGGGCTGCTGCTTCACGGTTTTAATATCCAAAGACACGACAGTATGTACTTAATGCTTGTACCATGTATGTTTTTTCTGTTTCAGAGCTTACTTTTCTGGGAGGGGAAAAGCTATAAATATTTGCGTGATCTATCTATGCTTCTTTATCTGATTCATCCGGCGGTTATCGTGACAGTCCGTGGTTTAGCTAAAGCGGCAGGGCTCCAAGCGCTGTTGATAGATAACAGTGTTATTCATTTTCTGGCTGTTGCGTCAGGCTCCTTTGCTGCCTCAATTATACCTATAATGGTTCTAAAGGTAAAACGTCCTCCAGAGCCCAATTCGATGCAATACCAAAAGAACCGTGCATGGATTGAGATAAATATGTCCAACCTGCGCCATAATGTGAATGTCTTGCAAAATGCGCTTCCTGCCGGATGTGAAATTATGGCTGTAGTAAAAGCAAATGCATATGGGCATGGCGCTTCCGAAATATCGACTTATCTTAATCGCATCGGAGTTGATGCCTTTGCTGTTGCCACGATTGATGAAGGTATCCAGTTACGAAAGAAAAGAATTAGGGGAGAAATTCTTGTTTTAGGCTATACTTCGCCGCTCCGGTCTTCCGAGCTTTTTCATTATCGCCTGTCGCAAACTGTAGTAGATGCCGAACACGCACGGGGGTTGAACCGCTTTGGCAAACCGATGCAGGTTCATATTAAAGTGGACACAGGTATGAACAGGTTAGGCGAAAGTTATGAACACGTACCAGA
Source organism: uncultured Clostridium sp. (assembly GCA_964415835.1). GTDB lineage: Bacteria > Bacillota > Clostridia > Acetivibrionales > DSM-1351 > Ruminiclostridium. The sequence goes on from CAYQCA010000209.1 coordinate 6,732, forward strand.
AGTAACCTCGATATTTGACTGCAAAAATCTTAAGGTTACCGGTATTTTCACGCACCTGGGCGCATCTGACAGTCTGGAAAAAGCCGATGTTGCTTTTACGAACCAGCAAATTCAGAGCTTCTATGAGCTTCTGGACGAACTAAGGTCAGCAAACATTCAGCTCCCTGCCATTCACATACAAAGCAGCTATGGTGTTTTGAATTATCCAGAACTGCACTGCAACTACGCCCGGATCGGAATTGCGCTTTATGGCGTTTTAAGCACACCCGGTGCGCAGACCAAATTATCACTGGATTTAAAGCCTGTTTTAGCTCTGAAATCAAAAGTTGTTCTTATTAGGACGGTTAAATCCGGAGAAAGTATTGGTTACGGCCGTGAGCTTATTTTGCAGAAAGAAACGAAAATTGCGGTCATTTCGGTTGGCTATGCAGATGGTTACCCTCGGTGCCTTTCCACCGGAAAATGTCAGGTTTTAATTAAGGGGCACCGTGCACCGATTATCGGCCGAATATGTATGGATCAGCTTATGGTCGATGTTACCGAACTTTCTGACATAACGAAAGGCGACATTGTCACGCTGATTGGCAAGGATGGCCACGATGAAATTAAAGCAGAGCAGGCTGCGGCAAACGCTGAGACCATCACGAATGAGCTGCTTAGCAGATTAAGTTATCGATTGGAAAGATACTTTATT
>CAYQCA010000210.1:0-5234 GCA_964415835.1 uncultured Clostridium sp.
GACATTACTCCAACTATCCTTGTATCAACCTTTGTAGCTTCATCCAATGCTCTTCCGAAAGCTTTAAACATTGCTTCAATAATATGATGGCAGTTGGTTCCGTGCAATAGTTTGATATGTAGAGTAATCCCTGCATTAAATGCCACTGCTCTGAAAAATTCCTCCACCATCTGAGTATCCATTTGTCCTACCATCGGCTGAGAAAAACTTGCATCAAAAACCAAATATGGCCTGTCACTTAAATCAAGCGATACCTGAACAAGGGCTTCATCCATTGGAACAAAGGCTGTACCGTATCTTTTTATGGATTTTTTATCTCCCAGAGCCTGCCTTATAGCCATTCCCAACGCAATTCCGGTATCTTCGATTGTATGATGAGAGTCTACTTCCAAATCTCCTTTTACGTCAAAGATTGCATCCATTAATCCATGCTTGGTAAAGAGAATAAGCATATGGTCAAAAAATCCTATCCCTGTGTTAGCATTGCAATCGCCTTTTCCATCTAGATTAATTTCTATATTAATCTGGGTCTCCTTTGTATTTCTATTAACTAAACCCTGTCGCAAATAAATCCCTCCATTCAATTAACATAGCCGAAATAAACTCGGCAGCGGCTCTGCGGACTGTGTCTACATCCCATGCTCTCGTAGTATTTGAACAACGCCAGTGGCAATCCGAACTATTTTTGATTTTATCGCTTTAATGTTCGTTATTAATTATAACAGATGGCTTTTATTTCATCAAGCAAAATGGCATTTTGTTCATGTGTCCCAATACTTATCCTCATACAACCCTCAAGCATCGGAGCCTGGCCGAAGGCCCTTATGAATATGCCTTTTTCACACAACTTTTTATATACTTCTTTTGAGTTTTCAATTCTTATTAGTATAAAGTTTGCTGCAGAATTATATACCTTTATGCCTTTTACCTTTACCAATTCAGCAGCAAGCCAATCCCTCTCCTTAACCAGGTATGCAATGTTTTCTTCTATCTGGCCTTTTTCCTCCAGTACAAGCTTAGCAACAAGCTGGGATAGAGAACTGATATTATAAGGAGGTTTTGTCAAGTTTATAATACCGGTAAGCTTAGCAGAAGCTATGGAATAACCGCATCTGACGCCTGCTATTCCATATGCTTTAGAAAAAGTTCTCAATACTAAAAGGTTCTCATATTTTTCTACATAGGGGATCACAGTGGCATCACAAAACTCAGCATATGCCTCATCAACTATTACAACAGAATTTTTACAATAACGGACAACCTCAAGAATATCATCAACTAGCATTAAATTACCTGTTGGGTTGTTTGGATTACATATGTATATTATTTTAGGCTTTTGTTCGATATAGGCTTCAACGATTTTTTCCTTGGAATACTCATAATTATTTTCCGGATCAAGTTCATACTTTACTGCAGCTCCTCCTGCAATTATGCATGAGTCTTTGTACATTCCAAATGAAGGAACAGGGTAAAGCACTTTATCCCCACAGCCGATAAATGCATTTGCAATAACCTGAATAAGCTGGTCTGATCCGGTCCCAACTAGGACCATCTCCTTTTCCACTCCCCAATTCCGGGATATAGCCTCTCTCAGCTCATTTGAATCTGTATCAGGGTATAAATTAAGTTTAGGATCATCGAGAATGAAATCCGCCAGTTTCTGTCTTACTTCAGAAGGAATATTAAACGGACTTTCATTTGCATCCAACTTTATTTTATAGGGCTGCTGGTTTGCATTATATGGTGTAAAAGACCGTATCTCAGGTCTGATTAAATCTTCTATCATTTTACAATCCTCCGGCAATCATTTTTCGCTACTTTCCGAATCTGACCTTTATTGAATTAGCATGAGCATCCAGTAGCTCAGCTTCAGCAAATCTGATTACATCCCGACTTGTTTCCTCCAGGGCCTTTCTATTATAATATATCAAGCTTGATTTCTTTATAAATTGGTCTACGTTTACAGGTGATGAGAATCTTGCCGTTCCACTGGTAGGCAGTACATGGCTGGGACCAGCCATATAATCTCCCAGTGGTTCAGGTGAATAATTCCCTACGAATATTGCTCCAGCATTTTTTATCAAGCCCAGTACACTCATAGGTTCCTCGATGCATATTTCAAGATGCTCCGGGGCTATATTATTTGAAATGTCAATGCCACCTTCAATAGTACTAACCAGTACTGCGAATCCGTAGTTATTTAGTGAACTTTCTATTATAGAACCCCTGCTTAATGCAGAAAGCTGCTTTTCTATTTCATTATTAACCTTTTCCACGAGGCTTTCATCGTCTGTAATAAGTACCGAAGAAGCCAGTTTATCATGCTCTGCCTGGGAAAGCAGGTCAGCAGCTACATAATCAGGTTTTGCAGTCTTGTCTGCTATTACCAGAATTTCACTGGGGCCGGCAAACATATCTATGTCACAATCTCCGAATATAAGCCTCTTTGCTGTGGCAACAAAAACATTACCTGGTCCGCATATTTTATCTACACTCCGCACAGATTCTGTTCCATAAGCCATTGCAGCTATTGCCTGTGCGCCTCCGACCCGGTACACATCCTCTATTCCAGCCTCTCTGGCAGCAACCAGTATTGCAGGATTGACGCTACCATCCTCTGCCGGGGGAGTGCACATGATTATATCCGAAACTCCGGCCACTTTTGCGGGTACAGCAGTCATTAACACTGAAGATATCAGCGGAGCTGTACCCCCCGGAACGTATATCCCGACCTTCTCAATGGGCCTGACCAATTGACCCAGTATAGTCCCGTTCTCTTCCTGGCTAATCCAGCTGTTTTGAAGCTGTTTTTCATGGAAGCTCCATATATTCTGTTTTGATTTTTTTATTGTCTCCAATAAGCTTTTATCAACAAGATTGTATGCAGCAGTTATTTCTGCTTCTGAAACTCTTATGCTGTCAATATCAGCTTTATCGAACTTCTTACTGTATTCTCTTAACGCCGAATCACCGGATTTTTTTACATTATCTATAATATCGGAAACTGTATTTATGATGCTTGAACCGTCCTGAGACTTGGTTCTTCCCTTAAGTTTCGAATATAATTCTTTAGCCAATATACCATCTTTATCATTTCGCAAATCGATTATATTAAGCATTTTAGCCACCCTTAAACGTGCTTCGCACTACCCTCTCTGGAGCAATTGATTTCTTACTCCTTGAATTATCCACTGTATACGTTCACTTTCCATTTTCATGCTAACCCTGTTTACAACCATTCTAGCGCTTATTTCAGCAATTGTATCCAGCACTACCAGGCCATTTTCTTTTAGTGTCCTGCCGCTCTCGACAACGTCAACTATTACCTCTGACAACCCTACCAAGGGAGCAAGCTCCACAGAGCCGTTTAGTTTAATTATTTCAACGCTCTCTCGCCTTGTCTTTTCAAAATAATGCCTGGCTATATTCGGATATTTGGTAGCGACCCTTTTGATATTTATTTCATCTATTTTACCTTGCATTTCAGCAGGACCGGCCAGAGCCATCTTGCAGGCAGCAAACCCCAAATCCAGTACCTCGTAGAGGTTCCTTCCCTCTTCAAGCAATGTATCTTTTCCTACAATTCCTATATCGGCAGCTCCGTATTCTACATAAGTCGGAACATCGGCAGGCTTTGCCAAGAAAAACTTTATTTTATTTTTTTCATCGCACAAAATTAACTTTCTGGTGGAAGACTTCAGTTCTGAGCAATCTATCCCGATTGCTTCAAATAATTCGGTTGACATCTCTGTAAGTCTGCCCTTTGAAAGAGCAATAGTTAAATATCTCATAAATACCTCCAAACCTCCATTAATTCTCAAGTAAATCTTCATATTTAGTCTTGTTAACCACATTATTAACAAGATCGTGTATGGTAATTTCACCATTGTCCTCTATGGAAATAACTCCGCCGATTTGCTTCGAAGCCGCATAGTTTATAGCCTCCTGAGTTTCATCACTGAGTATAAAGGTTTCAATTTTCATTCCTTGGCGCCGCAATGCTTCAGCAATTTCAATTGCACTCTTTCTATTTGCCTTTTTGCAGCAAATCAATGAATCTACACTTGGTTTTTCAAAAATTGCTTCATTATTTCTAAGAGCAGTCATCATCATATTAATTCCAAGCGAAAACCCTGTAGCGGGACAATCTCTTCCGAAACTGGAGGTAAGACTGTCATATCTTCCACCTGACAATATGGGGAAACCGACACCGTCGGTAAAGCCTCTGAATATTATGCCTGTATCATAGTTCAGCCCTTTGAGCATACCAAGATCAATCGAGATATATCTTGACATCCCGTAGTCACTAAGTATTCCCATAACCTCTTCAATATTCTCCAATGCAGCCAGACTTCGTTTATTTTTAGTTGACATTTTTAATTCATCGATTGCATCGGCAGAACCGAATAAGCCCGGAAGCTTTAGAATAAGCTCTCTTAATTCACTGCTTATATCATACTTTTGGACTATTTCTTCTACACCTACAAAATCTTTTCTATCAATAAGTTTCGAAATTTTATCAATATCCTCATTTGTAAAATTTGCTTCCTCAGCCAAGCCCTTGAAAAATTCAACTTGACCAATATCAATCTGAAAATTCTCCAGACCAACAGCTCTAAGTGTATTAATAGCAATTGCTATAATCTCCGCATCACTCTCTGATGAATAGTCACCCAGCATCTCAACGCCCGCCTGGGTAAACTCGTTCTGCCTTCCCCCTCCTACTTCATTAAATCTGAATACGTTTCCAATATAGGAGTATTTTATTGGCAGCTGTATATCGCGGTTTTTGGTTGCTGTGATTCTTGCTACAGGCACAGTTATATCAGGTCTTAAGACAAGTATCCTGCCTTTTTGATCAAAGAATTTAATCATAGATTCCTGTGGGAAGTGTTCAATCTCAGATGAAAATACATCAAAGAATTCAATTGTAGGAGTTTCTATTTCATAATACCCATAAGACCTAAAAGTATTCCGAATTCTACTCTCTATTTCTCTCTTTGCATAACACTCATCAAATAATATATCCTGAACACCATCAGGGGTGTATATCTTCCACTTTGACATTACAACCTCCAAGCCAACTTTTTTGGCGATAATAATTTAAGCTTACTTATCAAATATATTCACTTTTTCACATTAAAGTGATAAAGTAGTAAATTGCTAAATTACATATATTATATTTGATTTTATTATATCAGTCAATAGTTAAAATATAAAATCATAATTAAAAA
>CAYQCA010000210.1:5334-7419 GCA_964415835.1 uncultured Clostridium sp.
CCAGTACTTGTACCGGTGCAACAATCAATGAATAGGTATTGTCAGCTCCCGGTGCCAAATTCACCAAAACTCCCTTGCCTTCTTTGAACCTTCCGTACGGCAGTACAGCGTTATCCGCATCAGTATACGGAAAATCTTCTTCGGCAAGCTGCGGTTTTTCCGCACACAAGCTGACATTCATCTCGCCCATATGGCTCAACAGTATGCTGTCGTGTTCCCAGTCCGGGCAAAACATCTCGGTAAATGAAGTTTCAGGATAAACAGATGCCAAGGCACCTACCAGCGCTGCTGTAAGCACATCTCCCTCACCCGCATATCCGATGCCCCTGCTCATGGCCTTTCCCGCTTCCAAAAACGGCATGCAGTGTATGCCTGTTTTTTTGTCAATGGCAAGAAAATTGACGGTAAACGCCGTCAGGTTTTCCTTTTCAATCCACTTTCTGACGGTCAGGTTGGCTATTGTTGCTGCGTAATGAACTGAAGTGTCAAGTCTGTTTGTGTCAAAGTCAATTCTATCCTGTTCCATCTCGGTGCTTATCTCGTTTTCACTGATGGCTTGTGTAAACGAACTGCTATTGTTTATGTCATAGAGAACAGTTTCGATTCCGATAGTAGATTTCATTAGCTCGGGAGCGACAAGAAAATCGCCCATACCGGGGAAAGGTTCTCCAATCCTTCCAACTCTGGCTTGTCTTATTTCCTTTGCGAGTTTTACTGCTCTAACACACCCTGCTACTCTGTCAAGGATGTCAGATTTTTCCCAGTGTCCCACCTCAAGAAAGAAGTCCTTTTTGTTGCGCTTTAAAAGGTTGCACATATCCTGAACACCATGGATGCCATGGTTGTAATTTATTTCATCCACTTTCTGTGAAGGCCCGAAGTTGTAGGCAGGTGTGGTATCCAGAACAATCAGCGGAAGTTTTGTACGGGCCAATACAGCTGAAGACTCCAACGACGGAGAATAGGCCAAATGCAGCGTAACAACTGCGTCCACCTCCTGCTGTTCAAAATATTTTACTGCATCTTCAAACTCTTGTTTTACTCTGCAAACGGGTGCTGCTGCAACTACAAGACCTATTTCCTCAAACCTTTTTATTATTGTTTCGCGGAATTCTTCTATTCCAGGCCTGATTTGAGGCATATCCCGATCATACATCTCTATATACAACGGTAAAAGACCAATTTTAAGTTTATACATTGAAAGCCTCCATAAAATAAGCGTTATCTCTTACAATTATTCTTGACTCTGTCTTTTCTCCCATTCCTTCCTGACATTTTCATATACGCTTTCAGGTATATCAGGCCCTCCGAAGGAATTGAACGGAGCCAGGTTATCACCTGCTACCTCAGGATTTGTACACCAATTGTCATTGCGGTATTTTTCCCGTACATCCTTTCTTCTGAAATCAGGTACCTCTATAGGAATATTTCCGTTGCATATGGATCGGTATGCAAGTATGCCCGGCAATCCCATATCAAGAGCTTGGTATACGTCAATACATTCTTCTCCGTCCGGTCTTCCAAGTATTTTTTCAATAAAATAATGCATAGTATAAAAGTCACCGCCGCCATGGGTAGAAATCATCTTGGATAGCTCGGTATCCACCTTTGGCTTTGGCCTGTAGCTAACTTCATTCTCAGTAAGACTATCACCTTCTCTGTATACATACACTCTTGAAATGCCTTCATTCCAGCGGTCGGATTCAATCATTCCCTTTTTTCCGTATATGGAATACCATACTGAGGTGGGTTCTCTCTTCAGATACCCGTGAAGGCTTTTCACCGTTGCACCATTACTCATTTGGGCAACAATCATTCCTGATGTACCGCCTCTATATCCATATCTGGCCATGTTTTCAACGTTTGGTGTCTCAAAGCCCACCACCTTTACAGGCCGGGTCCCTGTGATTGTGATAATGGGTCCCAGGCTGTGAGTGCAATAGTAAGTAGAGTATAACCGGTTTCTCCAGTGATCCTTTTCTCCATATGTAATATCTGGCCATATAGCTTCACAATCATGGATGTATTCGCCTTCACCATGCATGAAATCTCCGATTTCACCGGCACGGTACAATTTTTTCATTT
>CAYQCA010000211.1:0-7367 GCA_964415835.1 uncultured Clostridium sp.
TGTTGTGACGTAATAGCAATATTCTTCATCCTGCCTAATATATCTGTAAATTGAAGTCTTATAAACTTTACATCATTTTGATCAATGAATTTCAGAAGATCATTTTTTGTTGCCATTTTCCCACCTCTTACTTTCTAAATTAAATCTGATTTAATTTTACACAAATTTTAATTGTGTGTATATAGCTGCTTATATGGATTCTTCGTATTAGCTGTGAGCTTAATAAAGTTTGCTTCAAGCATTTCTTTCTTATTATATCCGAATTCACTGCAAAATTCGGATATATGTTCTTCAATTTTCTTTTTGTCTTCCTCTGTTGCGTTTGAAGTTGAAACTTGTGGAGGCAGCCCATTGGGTACTTCATCACATCTTAAATATATAGCTCCTCCATGCATTCCGGTACCGCAAAAATTCCCTACAGGAGCTCCATCAACTCCAATGCCAAGAACGATTATAATCCCACCGGCCTGGTATTCTCCCAAAAAATCTCCTGTTTTCCCGCCAACAACAACTACAGGTTTTTGCTCCTTGTATTGCTTCATGTGTATTCCGACACGATATCCGGCATTGCCCTTAATAAGTATCTTTCCTCCACGCATGCCATATCCTGTAGTGTCACCACAATTCCCATGAATTATAATAGAACCGTCATTCATTGTGTCCCCTGTTGCATCCTGAGCATTTCCGTTAACTACTACATTTGCTCCATCCATGTATGAACCCAATGCATTACCAGGTGTTCCGTTTATTGTGATGTTCTTACCTTTAATGCCACAGCCTATATAACGCTGCCCATATACTTCATCCAAAATTATATCAGTGTCTGCAGTATTTCTGATCCTTTCGTTTATTTCTTGATAATAAGTATTACCAACTGTTATTTTCATACTATTTCACCCCCGCTAACTTTTGTTGCCTTGCCTTCTTATCAAATACCAAAAGCTGAGGACTAACCTTTAACAAATTGCTGTCTATCTGATCCATTGGGGTTTTTTCCCTGACTAATGAAGTATAAATTCCCGCTCTGCCTACTTCCCCTATTAAAATATATCCTTTAAACATTCCTTCTGAGAAAAACATTTTCTTGTAATTATTCTCGTCAATTAATTCAACGCATTCGCCTTCCATGCTACCGGCAGTTATCATATGAAGTCCAAAGAAACCTATGGCATTCATCGGCATCGCCGTATCAAAAGTTTTATCTCCGCCAGCCATATTAATACCTGCGGTTTCGCCCTGCATATAAGCATTTGGCAATAATGCGAGTATTTTATTCTGGCCGGAGCATATGTCAAAGCTTTCTGTGCAGTCACCCGCGGCGTATACTCCCTCAAGTGAAGTCTCCTGCCTGTTATCTGTAACTATACCCCTGTTAACATTTCCACCTGCATCTTTTACAAGATTAACATTTGGTCTTACCCCAACTGCTACTATTAAAACATCATAGGGCAGTTCCTGACCGGATTTTAGCCATACAGAATTGTTTTTCACAGATGAAGCAGCGTCATTTAATACAAACTTTATACCATTGTTCTCAATGTGTTTTTGAACAAAATCTGCACCTTTTTTATCCAGAATGCTCGGCAGAACTCTATCAGCCAAATCAACAACTGTAATATCTTCGCATATTTCATGCAAGCCTTCTGCAGCTTTTAAGCCTATAAGTCCGGCTCCCATTATAACAACCCTGGAATCCTTTTTAACTGCGGCTTTTACCGCTCTTGCGCTATCCCACGTGAGGAACGTAAATACATTCTTTTCTTCGCACATTCCTTCAACAGGCGGAACAAAAGGTGATGACCCGGTTGCAACCAGCAGCCTATCATATTCCACCGAGCTTCCATCCTCAATAATCACCTGCTTTGTAGCTGAGTCAATCGTCAGAACCTTCATACCCAAAATAGTAGTGCAATTATTGATTTCATAGAAGTCGTTGCTTCTGTAATACATTTTATCGTCTGTTACACTACCTTTAAGCCAATAGGATATAAGTGGACGAGAGTAGGTAAAATACTGCTCATCAGATATAATTGTAATAGATGAATCCTTATCTATGGTACGTATACCTGTAACACAGCCAATTGCTGCTGCTGAATTTCCTATAATAACATATCTCACGCTAATCACTCCCTTTCCTCAAATACGATAGCTAAATTAGGACAATTCTCTGCGCATGCAGGCTTGCCACTCTCAATGCAAAGATCACATTTTTTGATTGCTTTTTCCTTGCCGGGTAATACAGAACCAAAAGGACAGACAAGGATGCACGTATAGCATCCGACACATCTGGATTCATCAACAAAAACTCTTCCTTCATTATCTATTTGCATTGCACCTGTTATGCAGGATTTAACACACAATGGAGTCTCGCAGTGTCTGCAGGATACTGCAAAATTAATATTGTCTCCCTCTTCTATGGTTAATCTCGGCTGGGGCTTTGAACCGGTGTTGAAAGCCTTCACCATATCTTTTTGACCACTGTGGGCAAATGCGCAATAAAATTCGCAGAGATGACAGCCTAAACATCTGTCTTCATTAACATATATTTTTTTCATATTACCCTCCTACTCGCCAGCGTGCATAACGCCTAATATATCAAGCTCTTTCTGGTTTAACCCGATACCTCTCAGCATCAGTCGATTACCTTTAAGACTCTCAATAGCATTTATTCCCATACCACCGAGCATCTCTTTAACCTCATGGTCCCAGGCATGAATTAGATTTATCAGACGCTTGTATCCGATATCGGGATTTAATCTTTTTACCAAATCAGGCCGCTGAGTTGCTATACCCCAGTTGCATTTTCCACCATGACAAGATCTGCACACATGACAGCCAAGAGCAATAAGTGCTGATGTTCCGATATAAACAGCATCTGCGCCCAGTGCAATTGCCTTTACTATATCCCCGCTGTTTCTAATGCTGCCAGCCACAACCAGCGATACATTATTTCTTATGCCTTCATCTCTTAGCCTCTGGTCAACAGACGCCAGTGCAAGCTCTATGGGAATACCTACATTATCCCTGATCCTGGTTGGAGCAGCCCCAGTACCGCCTCTGTAACCATCTATTGCTATAATGTCAGCACCTGAGCGGGCAATACCTGAAGCTATTGCAGCTACATTGTGAACAGCAGCAATTTTTACGATAACAGGTTTCGTATATGCGGTTGCTTCTTTTAATGAGTAAACAAGTTGTCTTAAGTCTTCAATAGAATAAATATCATGGTGTGGCGCAGGAGAAATTGCGTCACTTCCAACAGGAATCATCCTTGTTTTTGAAACATCCTGACCAACTTTTTCACCGGGCAAATGTCCCCCTATTCCAGGTTTTGCTCCCTGACCCATTTTAATTTCAATTGCAGCACCTGCGTTGAGGTATCCGGGATGTACACCAAATCTACCGGATGCAACCTGAACAATTGTGTTCTTGCCATATTTATAGAATTCTTCATTTAAACCGCCCTCACCTGTGTTGTAGTAGGTTCCCAATTCTTCTGCAGCTCTGGCCAGGCTTTCATGAGCATTTTTACTGATTGAACCATAGGACATTGCAGAAAACATAATCGGAACATTCAGCTTTAACTGCGGTGACAATTTTGACTTAAGTTTCCCTTCTTTATCAAACTCAAGCTTTTCAGGCTTTGCACCCAATTGAACCCTTGATTCCATAGGTTCTCTTAATGGGTCAATAGAAGGATTGGTAACCTGACTGGCATTTATCAGCAGCTTATCCCAATAAATCGGGTATGGTACAGGATTACCCATTGATGAAAGCAGTACCCCTCCTGAATCTGCCTGTTTGTATATTTCAGTAATATGTTTTTCAGTCCAATTGGCATTTTCTTTAAATTCATTTCTATATTTCGTAATTCTAAGAGCCCTTGTAGGACATAATGAAACGCACCTTTGGCAATCAACACATTTACTGTCCTCAGCCACCATTATATCAAGCTCTTCATCATAGCTGTGTACTTCATTTGCGCATTGACGCATACAAACCTTACATTTAATACATTTACTTTGATCCCTGCAAACCTCATATTGAGGTGCATACAAGTTTATACCCATTAACGCTCACCCCCTGATAACGTCGCAATAACCGGCTCTCCACCTTTTGGACTCCATATTTTGTCCACTTTAGGATAAATAACCCTAATTGCACTTTCCTCACTAGCAACCATAACTATGTCATCTATTTCTGCTGCCACCATTGAACGCAATTTCAGTCTGTCATTCAACGCCATCATTCCGCCTTCATGTCCCAGAATAATTGAAAATGGTCCAGTTATTAACAAGCTTGCATATACGTTTCTTATAGCAGTGAATTTATTTTTTAGGTCCTCCGGCATTTTATCAATCTCACTCCAGAATGGTGCTGCAATTATTGATGCACAATCCTGCAAAGAAATGCCCTGTCTTCTATTCAGATAATCAAATATATATGTTATAACTTCTGTATCTGTCAGCAACGAGCATTTATACCCGAACATTTCCATGAAACGTCTGTTGGCATCATAAGAGGATATTTCACCATTGTGTACAATAGTATAATCAAGCAATGAAAACGGATGAGCTCCTCCCCACCAGCCTGGTGTATTTGTGGGATACCTTCCATGAGCTGTCCAGCAATGTCCTGCATATTCCTCAAGTCTGTAGAACTCCCCTACATCCTCGGGAAAACCAACAGCTTTGAAAACGCCCATATTCTTACCGCTCGAGAACACATAAGCTCCATCAATTCTTGTATTAATTTTGATAACACATCTAGCCACATATTCTTTTTCATCCAGTTGGCTTTCTTCCAGCTTTCCATGCAGCGGCTGTACAAAGTATCTCCATATAAGCGGCGCATCCGTGATTCGAGGATGCTTTCTTGTAGGAATTCTGCTCAAATTTATAACATCAAAGTGTCTGTTAATAAACCTTTCAGCACTTTCCCTTGCCTCGTTGGTATCAAAGAAAACATGAAATGCATAATATTCTTTGTACTCAGGGTATATGCCATATCCTGCGAATCCTCCTCCTAATCCATTGGAGCGATCATGCATGACCGAAATTGACTTTACTATATCTTTTCCTGATATACGTTTTCCTTCTCTGCTGAATATTCCTGAAATAGCACAACCGGATGGTATTCTTATCTGACCTTCTTTCAATAACATGTCGTACACTTCCTTTACTAAAAAATTAAGAACAATTAATCTAACGAAAATCGGGTATAAAAAAAGCGCACTCAAAGCCCCCCTAATGGGACTATGAGAACGCCATTGTTCTTATAACACCGTAAATTTCACTGCCTCGTTACACCATATAAATAATTAAAATTTCGCAAATCATTTCTACAAGTCATATTCTACTAAGAAAATTTTTATACGTCAATACCTTTTTTGCAATTTTTCATTTTTAATCCTGCAAATTTTCGTGAAATTTATGATTCTTCTAATTTCAATATATGCATATATTTAATTTATGTACCTACATATAATACTGTTTCAAGGGGCAAAATAAAAACATAAATTCTTTTATAAAAGGTATTGATTTTTTGCAAGGTGTATATTATAATAGTTGTAAATTACAGATATTACAGCAAAGGCGCTGTGTCAACAAACATTTGGTATGTTTGCTTGGTACAGCTTTTTTTATTGTAATAACAAATCATTTGGAGGTTGCTATGGAAAACCTTAAATATATAGCCAGTCTTGCAAAGCTCTCGCTTGATGATGATGAAATGAAATCACTTGCAGCTGATATGCAGGATATTATTGGTTTAATGGATACTATTAAAGATTTTGATACTGAATGCATAGATGCTACAGAGCATATATCGCATGTTACTAATAATATGAGAGAGGATAATCCTGGTAATTCTTTTGATACCGAGAAAATTCTATCCAATTCGAAGCATGCAATTGATAATTGCTTTGCTATTCCGAAAATGATCGAATAAGGAGGAATTATCATAATGGATATCACAAGATTGACTATAAAAGAAGCTCGAAAACTTCTTGATACTAAAAAAATAAGTGCGCAAGAACTTACCAATATATATATAGAAAGAATTAAAAATCTCGATAATCGTATTGGAGCATACCTCTCAACCTGTGACGACCAGGCAATAGAACAGGCAAATGCCGCTCAGAAAGCTATTGACAGTGGCACGAGCACAATGCTTACCGGGATTCCTCTTAGTATAAAAGACAACATTTGTATTGAAGGGACAAAGACAACCTGTGCATCAAGAATGCTTGAAGACTTTGTACCCCCATATACTGCAACGTCGGTGAAAAAACTCAATAACGAAAACGCAGTAATACTTGGGAAAACCAATCTGGACGAATTTGCAATGGGTGGCTCAACTGAAAACTCAGCCTTTAAGAAAACAAAGAATCCATTTGATCTTACTAGAGTTCCGGGAGGTTCTTCAGGCGGCTCAGCAGCTTCTGTGGCAGCTTCTTTGGCATTGGGTTCACTTGGTTCAGATACAGGCGGATCTGTACGCCAACCTGCCGCCTTCTGTGGCGTGGTTGGTATGAAGCCAACATATGGTCTTGTATCCAGATATGGTTTGGTTGCTTTTGCATCCTCCTTTGACCAAATAGGCCCAATTGGGAAAACTGTTGAGGATTGCGCGATAATTTTAGACAGTATAAGTGGGAAAGACCCAAAAGATGCTACATCGCTGGATTATAAGAGTGAAATTTCATATAGCTCCTCTGTCTTGGGTGGTATCAAAGGATTCCGAATAGGTTTACCAAAAGAATATTTAACCGAGGGTTTAAATAGTGAAATAAGAGCAGCCTTATACAAATCAATAGATGCTCTTGAAAAACTTGGAGCTAAGGTTGAAGAGTTTTCAATGCCATGCTTAAAGCATGCGGTACCGGCATATTACCTAATGTCTTCAGCAGAAGCCAGCTCAAATCTATCAAGATATGATGGTGTTAAATATGGTTATAGAACCGATAATGCCAAGACATTTCAAGATTTGATCGGGCGCTCAAGAGGCGAAGGCTTTGGAAGAGAAGTTAAAAGAAGGATTTTACTCGGAACCTATGCATTGGCATCAGGCTATTATGATGCTTACTATAAAAAGGCACTTAAGCTCAGAACAAAGATAAGTCAGGGTTTTGAAGATGCTTTTACAAAATACGATGTAGTATTGCATCCCACAACTCCTGAAACAGCCTTTAAACTAGGGCAAAATACGGATAATCCGTTGACAATGTATCTGGCAGACATATATACGGTTGGAGCAAACATTGCTGGGCTTCCTTCTATATCCGTACCTTGCAGTTATGATTCAAATGGACTTCCAATAGGCCTATCCTTTACCGGTAAGCCCCTTGGAGAGCATGATATTTTCAG
>CAYQCA010000212.1:0-676 GCA_964415835.1 uncultured Clostridium sp.
TCGCTTTAGCAAGCCCAAGCAAATTAATCTATGACGCTTTAAAAAAAAGAGAGTACGAGCTTGAAATTTCGAATAACGAGTTGAGACAGACCAATACAAAGCTTGAGGAGGAAATTTTAGAAAGAGAAGAAATTGAAAAAGAAATGATATATCTTAGCTATCATGATCAATTAACCGGTTTATACAATAGAAGATTCTTTGAGGAAGAATTAATGCGTTTGGATGTACAAAGTAATATACCAATTACAATTGTAATGGGTGATGTAAATGGCTTAAAGCTCATTAACGATTCTTTTGGACATACACTCGGAGATGAACTCCTTAAAAAAGCTACCGCGGTGATTGCTAAAGGCTGCCGTGCAGATGACATTATTGCAAGACTGGGAGGGGATGAATTTGTTCTGTTAATGACAAAAACAGATTCCAAAGAAGCAGAAAAAATTATCAAACGTATAAATGATATAGCGTTAGACGAAAAAGTAGGCTCAATAAATATCTCCATATCCTTTGGTTTTGATACAAAGAATAATCAAGTTGAAAACATTAGGACTACCTTAAAAAATGCAGAAGATAATATGTATAAGAAAAAGTTGTTTGAAAGCCCAAGTATAAGAGCAAAAACAATAAATGTAATTAGAAATGCTCTTTATGAAAAGAATGAGAGAGAAGAACAGCA
>CAYQCA010000212.1:686-3210 GCA_964415835.1 uncultured Clostridium sp.
CTGGAGGACTATAAAATCGGTATACTTCGCTCTGCCGGTTTACTCCATGATATTGGCAAAATTGCAATAGAAGAAGATATCCTTAACAAGCCTGAAAAACTTACAGATGAAGAATGGGAGCATATTAAGCGACATCCGGAAATAGGCTATAGAATTTTAAGCACTGTAAACGAGATGTCGGAAGTAGCTGAGTATGTATTGGCTCACCATGAAAGCTGGAATGGCAAAGGCTATCCTAAAGGATTAGCTGGGAATAAAATACCGGTACCGTCAAGAATCATATCCATCGCAGGTGCATATGATGCGATGACAAGTGAAAGAAGTTACAAACGGCCTTTAGAACATGAAGCCGCAGTAACTGAACTAAGAAAAAATGCCGGGACTCAGTTTGATCCTGAATTGGTAGACGTTTTTGTTAATAAGGTATTAGGTTAACCTACAATCTTCCCTTGTAGTAGGCCAGTTCCTTATGGTATTATTATTTGGAATTCAGCTAATAACGAGGCAAAAGAATCTCCCACTTCTAAAAGTGATGGGCTCTGCTTCGGACTTGAAGGCGGCAAGTATATCCATAGCGTCCCTTAGGGACGCATTGGCCTCGTTGAAACGCAGCTAAAGTAAGAAAATTTTTCTACAACCGAAAAATTTTCTCTGAACTGATGCGTTATAAATAAATGTAGCTTTGAGAGGGTTAATATACGATGAAAGATATGGTGTTTAAAGGGACTCTTTTGGTTTGTGACATGGATAAAACCTTGCTTAATTCTCAATCCAAAATAAGCAAGAGAAATAGAGATGCATTGATAAGGTTTACTGACAACGGAGGACTGTTCACGGTTGCCACCGGCAGAATGGAAGGAGCGGTTAAGCCTTATGTAAATGAACTTCCCATAAATGTACCGGCAATTTTATATAATGGTTCAACCATATATGATTTTGACAAAAAAGAGCTTGTCTGGCAGAAATGTCTTGAAAATCAGATTTTTGAGGTAATTCAAGATATATACAACTGTTTTGATGATGTCGGAATACAGATATACCATGCAGGACAGATTTATATAGCAAAGGATAGTATTGAATCAAACAAGCATGTTACCAGGGAAGCATTGAAGCCTATCAGGTGCGAGCTAACAGAGGTGCCTTTTCCCTGGATTAAGATTTTATTGGCATGCGAGCACAGCAGGCTAAAAGAAGTTGAGGCATATTTGAAGGATAAAACTACACATTTCAGAACGGTTTTTTCTGAGCCCCAGTTCCTTGAAATTGTTGAAACCGGTGTTTCAAAAGGTGCTGCACTTAATGAGCTTATGAAAATTTTGAATTATGATAACATCACCACTATATCTGTAGGGGATAACCTAAATGATGTGGAATTAATTAAAAATGCTGATGTCGGAATTGCGGTAGGAAACGCTCATCCTTGCATAAAGGAAATTGCCGATATATGTTGCTGTCACCACGATCAAGATGCTGTAGCACAGGTAATTGAGTGGATTGAAGAAGGAAAAATCAGGAGTAAAGGAGTAATAGTAGTAGCAGGAGTATAGAATGAAAGGAAGCTCGGCGGAGCTGAGCAACCATATTCTATGACTTCTATACTTCTGTTACTCCTATGACTCCTATAAGTCATTCTGCTTTTCTGTATTCTCCCGGTGTTTTGCCTTTAATCCGTTTAAATACCTCATAAAAAAATTTTATGTCATTAAATCCAACCTGTAAAGCTATATCAACAACCTTCATATCAGTATTCATAAGCAGGCCGCAGGCCTCATCCACCCTTATCTTCTGAATATAGTCGCTGACATTTAGGCCGGTAACTTCTTTAAAAAGCTTACTGAAGTAGTTTTTGCTGAAAAAAGTCCTCATGGCAAGGTCGCTTAGTGATATATCCTGATTATAGTTGTTTTTCATATAATCAATAGCTTTTTCCATCATTTCTATGTTCTTATGATTGTGTTTCTTCTCTTGATCGGTATCGATATTTCTAAAAATTTTAATAATAAGCTCTATGATATAAGCCCGTATTATGTCGCAGTAGCCTTTCTTCATAAGCTTATACTCATTGTACATTTTTGAGAAAAGCTCTCCTATTTCTATAAAATCGGTTCCGCGCAGGGTTAAGTCAGGATATGGCATATAGTCCTCGGGAAAAAGCGATTTAAATAAATATGAGGAGGTTACATCTTCAAAATGTATGCTTGTGAACAGAGTGGAGTCTAAAAATTCGGGCATAAAAGTACAGTTGTAGACAATCGGCTGGTCCTTTCCGCTCTCAAGCGGGAGAAAACAATGAGGAACATCGTAGTTAATAACGAACAAATCACCCTTGGAAACTTCATATTTTGAATCACCTACCAAATGCAGCCCTTTTCCTGAGATTACATATACTATTTCTATAAAATCATGCTTATGCATGACACCAATGTACTCTTCCAGCTCAGTAGACTTATTTATGTAAACAAGTTCGTTTTCCCGAAATAGATTCCTTCCCCGAAGAACCTGAATGTTATTGTTTACCACGTCT
>CAYQCA010000212.1:3310-7351 GCA_964415835.1 uncultured Clostridium sp.
ATAGTTAAATACCCCATATTCATAATAACATACGCCAACGAAAATTAAAACTTCAATTAGTATACTTTACTTAGAAGAACTTAAAGTTTGAGGTATACGCTTTGCGTAAAAGGAGGTAAATATGCTTAAGGTTCTTGCTTTTGACTATGGGGCAAGCAGTGGAAGAGGTATAATAGGAAGTTTTGACGGAGATAGGCTGGCACTAAAAGAGGTACATAGGTTTTCAAGTGATCCTGTTATGGTTGGGGATTGTTTTCAATGGGATATATTAAGACTTTTTCACGAAATGAAGCAGGGTATTTTAAAGTGTGTAAAAGATGGTGGAGGAGAAATCAGCTCCATTGGTGTAGACACCTGGGGAGTGGATTTCGGGCTTTTGGGACCAAAAGGAGAACTCCTTGGTAATCCTGTTCATTATAGGGATACCAGAACCGACGGAATGATTGATGAGGCCTTAAAAATTATACCAAAAAGAGAATTATACGAATACACAGGAATTCAGTTTCAAAAATTTAATACACTATATCAACTGCTAGCTATGAAAAAAGCCAATTCGGTTATTTTGGAAAAAGCAGAGACAATGCTATTGATTCCAGATTTATTGAATTATTTCCTGACTGGTACAAAGGCCAGTGAATGGACAATAGCAAGTACCACACAGATGTGTGATCCAAGACAGCATAAATGGGCAAATGACATGCTCCAAAGGATTGGAATTCCCACAAATATTCTTACAGATATTATCAGTACCGGCTCTATAGTTGGAAATTTAAGAAGCAGTATATCGGATGAGTTAGGCATAGGAAGAGTTCCGGTTATAGCAGTTCCAGAACATGATACAGGAAGTGCAGTTGTTTCAGTTCCTGTCCTGGAAGGAAAATATGCATACCTTAGCAGTGGAACCTGGTCATTGCTTGGTGTTGAAACAAATGAGCCTGTTATAAACGATATTACGTGTAATCTTAATTATACAAATGAAGGCGGTATCAATAAGACTGTAAGACTTTTGAAGAATATAATGGGGCTTTGGATATATCAGGAATGCAAGAGATCCTGGGATAAAGAGGGAGACAGCATGAGTTTTGATGAGTTGGAGGAAGCGGCTTCAAAGTCAAAACCATTTGCAGCACTGATTAATCCGGAGGATGAAACATTTTTTACTCCTGGGAATATGCCTCGAAAGATTGCGGAGTATTGTATTGGAACCGGTCAAAAGCCGCCGGAGGGAAAAGGTGCAATTGTCAGATGTATTATGGAAAGCCTTGCGCTTAAATACAGAGCTGCAATTGAAGAGCTTGAAGGTATTATGGGGTATAGACTTCCTGTGCTGCATATCGTAGGTGGTGGATGTAAAAATACAATGTTGTGTCAGTTCGCATCGGATGCTTTGGAGAGACCGGTAATTGCAGGACCTGTAGAGGCCACTGCAATAGGTAACATAACATCACAGCTGATTGGCTTGGGTAAGGTTGCAAACCTGAATGAAGCCAGGGCGTTGATTAAGAGATCCTTCCCAACAACTGAATACCTGCCCAAGGGTAGTTCAATATGGGATGATGCATATGGAAGGTTTTTAGAGTTAACGAAGTCTTAAATCAGTGATGGTGTGATTGGGAAAAAATAAAATTTTGGAGGTTGTTTATGAGCATACTTGATAACGAGAAAAAAATTAATGCAGTATATGAGCTGGCGAAAGAGGCATATGCACAATTTGGAGTGGACACGGACGAAGTTTTAAAGAAACTGGAAAAGGCACAGGTTTCACTTCATTGCTGGCAAGGAGATGATGTAGCAGGCTTCGAAGTAACTGCTGCAGGTGCAGGTGGAGGAACACTTGTTACCGGTAATTATCCCGGAAGAGCAAGGAATGGGGAGGAGCTGCGCAAAGACTATGAAAAGGCTTTCAGCCTTATACCGGGAAAGCACCGCATAAATCTGCATGCTATTTATGCCGAAACAGACGGTAAAATTGTTGATAGAGATGAGATTACTATTGAACATTTTAGAAAATGGATTGATTGGGCTAAGGAGCTTGGAGTCGGAATTGATTTTAATCCAACCTTTTTCTCGCATAAAATGGCAGAATCAAATTTAACTTTATCAAGTAAAGACGAGAATGTACGTAATTTTTGGATACGCCATGCTAAAAAGTGCCGTGAAATTGCAGCAGGTATCGGAAAAGAGCTTGGAACTCCATGCATTATGAATACGTGGATACCTGATGGAATGAAGGATATTCCTGCGGACCGTGCTGGCCATAGAAGGATTTTGAAGGAATCACTTGATGAAATATTTAGCGTTAAATATGACAAGGCATATCTGTTGGATGCAGTAGAATGTAAACTGTTTGGAATCGGCGTAGAGTCTTATACAGTTGGCTCGCATGAATTCTATATGGGTTATGCACTGAAAAATAACATAATGAATTGTTTTGATATGGGGCATTTCCATCAGACTGAAAGTGTAGCAGACAAAGTGTCATCAATACTTCAATTTACTGATGAGCTTCTGGTTCATGTCAGCAGACCTGTTCGCTGGGATAGTGACCATGTAGTAATATTGAATGACGATTTACTGGCATTAAGCCAGGAAGTAAATAGACTGGATGCCTTCGATAAGGTACATTTTGCTCTTGATTATTTTGATGCAAGTATCAATAGAATTACAGCATGGGTAACAGGTACAAGAGCGGCACTTAAGTCTATATTAATTGCTCAGCTTGAGCCAACAAAGATGCTGTTGGAAGCAGAAGAAAGCGGCAATTACGGAAACAGACTAGCTTTGATGGAGGAAATAAAGGCTCTTCCTTTCGGCGCAGTATGGAATAAATATTGCCTCCAAAAGAATGTACCTGCCGGAGCTGATTGGCTGGCTGATGTAAAAGAGTATGAAGAGCAGGTTCAATTTAAGAGAAGATAGTTAATTAAATAACTCAATAGGGAGCTGGAAAATACAACTCCTTGGTGATATGGAGGGCTTAAAATGTTTGATAAGGAATTGAAGGAACTTGAATTAATATCCACTGCGGTTGGAAAAAGACAGGATTATGTACAGGGAGGTGGAGGAAATACCTCGGTTAAGCTTAATGATGAGCTGATGGCAGTTAAAGCTTCAGGCTTTAAACTTAACCAGATAACACCGACTGAAGGGTATGTTGTAATTAACTATAAAAACATCAAAAACTATTATGAAAATGTTGACTTGAGCATTGACAAGGATTATGAAAAAGAAAGCGTGGATTTTGCAAAAAGTAATGTGGTTGACATGGAAGGACTTAAGAAGCTGAGACCTTCTGTCGAAGCAGGTTTCCACTCTATATTGAAGAAATATGTAATTCACACTCATCCTGTATATGCAAATATAGTTTGCTGCAGTAAAAACGGAAAAGAAATTGCTGAAAGGCTACTTAATAATCAGGAATTTGCTTATCTTTGGATTCCATACATAAATCCGGGCTTCTGCCTTACACTTAAGATAATGGATGGAATAAAGGAGTGCATGGAGAAACAAAATAAATTTCCGGAAGTAATATTTATGGAGAATCATGGAATAATTGTGACTTCCGATGATTATACAAAAGCAATCGCCTTGCATGACCAGGTCAATGAGCTTATTAAGGAACAATTGGGAATAAGTGAAGCATATCCGCAAATAAAGCTGGACACAGTTGGTGAAAGCACCGTTAAAAGCTCAACTGTCTTTATATCAGAGTTTGTTAAAAACAAAAAAATCGAAAAAAAATATTTTGAAGACATATCACTCTACCCGGATCAACTGGTTTATCTCAATGGCAATATCGCGGCTGATGGAGTTCCAAACAAGCTGAGTATTAATTCGGATACAGGTGAAATCATCTACAATACAAACTTTACCGAAGCGATGTCTATAGAAGAGACGCTGCTTGGCTATCTGTATGTTGTAAATGGTATCGAAAAGAGCGGACTTCCAATAAAGGTTATGACTGACAGAGAGAAGGATTTTATAAACAATTGGGAAAGCGAAGCTTATAGAAAAAGCCTGCTGAAGGAAGTAGCGAAGTAG
>CAYQCA010000213.1:0-7333 GCA_964415835.1 uncultured Clostridium sp.
GATTCAGGAGGCGATGAAAGTGGTAGAGGTTAATGTAAATGCAGGTGTTTGCGGTTTTAATACTATAATAAAAGTGGATTCTGAAGATGAACAGAACGCAGTAATAGAAATCATTACAGAATGCCCAAATATTAAACCGATGGAACAGGAATTAAAGGAAGTTGATGGGTATAAAGAATGTTTTTCAAAGCTGGGAGATTCATATATATATGAACTGGCGAGGAAATATTGCAAACATGCTGCCTGTCCGGTTCCTTCTGCTATTATAAAAGGTGTTGAGGTTGCCTGCGGGCTGGCATTGCCAAGAGATGCCAGTATTAAAATATCGAAAGCAAGGTAAGCACCTTGCTTTTTATTTTTCAGCGTATAGGAATTTATAGTGCGAGCTGTGAAACAGTGAGCGAAAGCACAATGTTTCCACCTGGATAAGGAAGAAATTTCAAATCCATTTGTAAGCTGTTAATATATAGTGGGGAAACCCCATCAGGTAAAGCCTAACCAGCAGCCTGTACCAAGTCTTTAGAGTCGAAATGGTAACACTAGATTTAAGCGTAGGACAGGGAGCAGACGAGCCGAAATGAAAGTAAAGTGAATGAGCCTCGAAATTCCTATCTAGTTGAGAAGGTTGATACTCATATAAAAGTAGCAAACAGAATTCTGTAAATCAATTTGGTGAGAATTGCAGAACTTCTCCGGGGTCATAGAGCTTGGCGAGTTTGATGATAGATATATTAATGGAACAGATGAGGTCCTATTGGGTCTGAGAATCCAGTATGCGAAGTCAAGTGAGGGAACAAGCAAGATTAGCAAATGCCTAATAGGAAGTCCGACTAACCCATAGTACTGCAGAAACCTGTGAAAGCAGATGGAGGGAAGGGGTTAGCACGACATAGCTTCAAGTAAACAGATAAATCATACAGACGGGAGAGCTGAGAATTGATTAACGGATTACTTGGAATACAATTCAATATAGAAAAGGCGAGAATAGATGGTAAGGTCCAAAATCTAGCGTCGTACATTAATACTGAAACACTTTATGCCAGTCATAAAGAAATGGATGGCAAGAAAGCCAAAGGTATAGATGGGGTAGCAAAGGATGATTATGCAGTCCATTTGATAGCAAACATTGGGCACCTAGTTAAACGTATGAAGAATGGAAGCTATAAGCCAGAACCTATAAGAAGAGTGTATATCCCAAAGGATGGAAGCAACAAAATGAGACCATTGGGAATATCGTGCTATGAGGACAAACTAGTTGAGAACGTCATATCACAGATATTAACAATGGTATACGAACCGAAGTTTTACAATGATTCATTTGGTTTTAGACCAAACAAGAGCTGTCATCAAGCTATCAGAGAGGTCATAGAAATGGTACAACATAGAAAGACAAACTATATTGTTGAAGCTGACATAAAAGGATTCTTCGATAATGTAGACCATGAATGGCTTATCAAGTTTCTAGAACATGATATAGCGGATAAGAAATTTATTGATATAATCAGGAAATTTCTTAAAGCAGGTATAATGGAAGATGGAAAGCTTTTAGATAGTGAAAAGGGCGCCCCACAGGGCAATGGAGCATCTCCAGTACTTGCAAATATATATTTGCACTATGTACTGGACAATTGGTTTAATGTAGTTGTAAAACGACGAAGCAAAGGAGAAGCTTATCTGATAAGATACTGTGACGACTTTGTATGTTGCTTTCAGAATAAATGGGAAGCAGAATCATTTTATGCAAGCATAATTGAAAGGTTCAAGAAATTTGGGCTTGAGCTTGCAATGAATAAAACCAAGATATTAGAGTTTGGAAAATTTGCAGAAGGAAACAGAGAAAAAGATGGTCGTGGGAAACCTGATACATTTGATTTTCTAGGGTTTACATTTTATTGCAGTAGGGATGGTAAGAACAGATTCTTTCGATGCAAAGTTAAAACCAGTAGAAAGAAATTTCGAAGTAAAGTAAGAGCTATGAAAGAATGGATTAAATCAAATAGGACACTGCAAGTTGGACTGTTAATCAATAAACTTAATCAAAAGTTAAGGGGACATTACCAATATTACGGGGTAACCGACAATACTAAAAGTGTGAAAATATTTACAATTATAGCAAAAAGGATACTGCTTAAGTGGCTAAATAGAAGAAGTCAAAAGCGTAGTTACAATGTTGAAACCTTCTTTAATGGACTGCTGAGAACATTTCCGATTGTTGAGCCCAAAATTAGAATAAGCCTATTCTATAGATGAATGAATATGTAGTGAAGAGCCGTATGCCTTAATAGGGCAAGTACGGTTCTGTTGAGGGTCTAGGGCGGGAACGCCCTAGACTACTTAAGTGTTTCAAGTGCTACGCAAATCCTTGGTACATAAGGTTTGTTGTCAACACACTAAAAACTGTAAATTCCTATACGCGGGGTTTGAAAAGGGGATTCCCCTTTCCGTTTTAGAGGGGGTGCTCAGAAACACGTAGTGTTTCGTCGAAGGGGGCAGTAGTGCCCCCTAGCGAACAAGATAATTTGCGTAGCATGGGCGGAGTACCCGAATGAGACGAAGTGGATTTGCGAAGCAAATTTCTTGGCCTGATTTTCTAGGACGAATGTGTCATGGATTACTTTTTGCCAATAACATATTTCTCAGCCATTATGCCGGCTACAGCGCCATCAGCAGCAGCAGTCACAACCTGACGTATCGGTTTTGTCCTTACATCACCGGCAACAAATACTCCGGGAATATTGGTTTTTGTGTCCTCAGATGCAACGATATATCCTAATTCATCCGTTTCAACATGACCTTCAAACATTTTAGTAAGAGGCTCGGTGCCGATATATACGAATGCGCCCTCTGTGGGCAATTCAGAAACTTCACCTGTTTTGGTGTTATTAAGGATAACACTGGTTAATGCGTGTCCTGAACCGTTTACTTTCTGAACAATCGAATCTGTAATAATATCAATTTTAGGATTGTTTCTTGCTTCCTCCAAAGCTGTTGCAGTTGCTCTGAATTTGTCCGACCTATGAATTATAGTTACATGGGATGCGTACTTGGTCAGGTAGACAGCTTCCTCAATTGCAGAGCTGCCACCGCCTATGACAACTATTTTACGGTCCTGATACATAGCCCCATCGCAGGTTGCACAATAGTGAACTCCGCGACCCTTGAATTCCTCGGCACCATCAGCAGGAAGAGCCCTAGGTTTGGCACCAGAAGCGATTACAACTGCCTTTGTATAAAAAATTGTATCTTCTGTTCGGATATATTTGTTTTCTCCGATTAGCTGAACCTCAAAGATTTCCTTTAAATCCTCAATCTTTGTGCCAAAGGAAATGGCTTGCTGGCGCATGTTTTCGGTTATTTCTTTTCCTCTTATAACCCCTGGGGTTCCCGGGTAATTGGCTACATGATAAGTTGAACCGGTCTGCCCTCCCGGGATGCTCTCATCAATTATTATAGTTTTCATTTTTGCTCTTGAGGAGTATATAGCAGCAGAAAGGCCAGCAGCTCCTGCTCCCAGTATAGCGACATCGCATTCAACTTGCTTTAACGGCTCTTTTGGAATCACATCTCCCAGTACTTCTTCGATGGCTTTCCTAACCTGGGGTTTATTCATAAAACCCGAAAGCCGTTGACCAACTTCAACACCGTTTTTATAAAATAAAACTGTAGGGCTTCCGGTAACATTTATACTTTTTGCAAATTCTTTATTTGCCTGCCTGAATATCTTCACAAATTTAATATGACCGGTATATTTTTCAGCCATTTTTTCATAAATTGGAGCTAATACCTCACAGGGTGGACATTCATCCGAATAAAAGTCAACAATAACGGGTATTTCACTTTTAAGAACTACGCTATCAAATTCATCACTGTTAATATGCAAAATATTTACACTCATTGTTAATTATCCTTTCAAATTTTTCTTTTTCGGGAAGTAGGGGCATTTATTGTGTATACAGTCTTTATTTTTCCCGTATTGCTTACATATATATTCTATATTTTGTAATTCATCAAAATAACCGGAAACTCTCATGAATGTTTCGATCGTTGTAACAGCTTCCCGCTTACAGCATCTTGGACCACCGTGTTTTCCGATTTCCAGCAGTGCATAGCCAGTTACTGAATTCGCCATGCCACGTTCACTTCGTGACAACGGAGTAACACCTTCTATTACAGATACAGCAATTCCGGCACCTACACCGGCTCCGCAATTTCCGTAAAGGCCGCAGCTGCCGCCTTTCGTGTCCTTACCTCGCCGGATTGCTTCTTTAATTTTTGAAATGTCCCTGATTACGTTCAGATTCTGCCAAGCTGTGACCAAAACTGCCGGTACGATACTGTGGTACTCCGGACCGTGCATATTAAGTCCCGGCAATTCGAATACCATCTCGGCAAGAGCTACGGGATTATTTTCGTCGCTGGCAATTAAAAACTGCTCTACTTTTCCAAGAATATCAAGACTATGACAATGGTCGCAGACATAATGGCCCTTTGAACATCTGGCATAGGATTTAAACTCTTTTCCGCAAATGCTGCAGGTCATATTTGACGGGTTTTTTGAATAGATGAGTTCTTCACCACACAAAAGGCAGCCTTCAGTTTTTTTGGGGGTACAACAGCATTCTTCTGAGGAAGTTTCACTACCCGACGAATCTTCCATTGACATCGCCTTGATATCATCAATGTAGTGGTTAACACCTATTTCTATTAATTCCTGAATAGGTCTACAGTCCGGAGAAAGTATATCTCCTCGGTGATGATTGGCAGCAACCACACCGCAGCCCCCTCCACAAATTACATCATATTTGCAGTCTCTGCACTTTGAAATGCTTCTTACATCTCTGCTCTTCCAGGTATTTATTGCGTCTGTATTAAGCTTTATATGCGGCCAGTAGGTTCCCAACAAATATTCCTCACGCCCGCAGCTGGCTGTACAGCCATAAATTTCTCCATGGAGGTCAAAGACCCATTCTGTTTTGGCGGCAGGGCAGGTATCAAAGCTGGCCATATACATTTCACCTGTGTCTACAATATGGCGTATTCCTTTGAAATCAGGTCTGTGTAACTTTGAAAGAATAGGATATTGTTTACTTAGTGAAGAGATTTTGCCCCAAAGCTCTACCTCTGTCATAAGGTGCTGTGGTTTGGCATAACACTCGAATAGCTCGTAGTTTCTACCTATTTGAGTTTTGAAAAGCTCTGGCGGGAGATCAAGCCAGCCCTTTTTATCCAGATATTCTGCCAAATTGACCATATCTTCAATATTTTCTGTATCTACTACGGATCTTAGATTTATAGGCATTCTATTTTTTACTGCTGCATCTATCCCGGCAATAATTCTGTCAAAGGTGCTTTTCTTGTTAGCAGTCATTCGACGGTTGTCGTGAATATTTTTACTTCCATCAAGGGTAAATTGAATTTCTTTTATTTTAGTCCTTTTAAGTATGTCAACAAACTCAATGAAATCATAGCCATTTGTAACAGCGGATAGCTCATAATCTTCGGTTACACATTTATCTACAATGTATTCAATGATACTTCTTTGCACAGGGGAATTAACCAGAGGTTCCCCGCCAAATAAAGTTATAAATGGCTTTTGCCTGCCTTCTGAGAAATTAGCCCTGGCATACTCAAAGAACGAATCAACAGTCTCTTTTGATATCATGGTTGGTCTGCCGTCAATCCCGTGTTGAAAACAGTAAGTACAAGCCAGATTACAGCCATATGTGGGTACAAGCATAAGCTGAACCTGTGAATTTTCTATTTCTTTGTTAAATTCGGCATAAGCTTTACCGATTGCCCTCTGTTCTGCTTCATTGTCAGTATAAATATAACCGCGCTCCAGAAGATAGGTGGTAAGCTCCGAATCCAGTCCGCTTTCCTCAGTAATTTTGGATAAAGCCAGGTATTCTTCCTCATCCATTATATCAAAGCTACCTGAAATAGGGTTTAGAATCGCATATTCAGGCTTTTGTGAATTGTGTATTTTAACGATGATATTGTTTTTTGCTTGAATCATCTCTATATAACCTCCGGAATAATAGTTGGTGAGGCGGCTTTTAAGGCCGCCCCGGGAAAATATTAGTCGTGGCAGCCTGCAACAATTTTTGATGACTTTGAACAGCATTGAGCTGTAGTGAAAGTGCTGCAGCAACTTTTTGAATCTGATTTCTTTGTTACTTTTACCATATTCTCACCCCCTCTCAAGACTATTTTATTGCCATTATAGTAAGACTTATAAACTCATATTCGTTTTTCAGATACTCTCTGCGTTTCAAGATATCTATATTACTAAAGCCTGAAGACTTTATACTTTCCAGGTATTCCCCTTCTGTAACAGCACCGCCGAAACAAGCTGCCCAGGCTTCGGGATCGTTTTTGACCTCAGGCGGCAAAGGATTTTTGGTAACAGCATCGGAAATAACAAATCTGCCTCCGTTTTTGAGAACTCTAAATATTTCGCTATAAACTGCAGATTTATCCTTGGCATGGTTTATTACGCAATTACTTATTACAGCATTAAATTTGTCATTTTCAAAAGGAAGCTTTTCAATATCTCCTTGAATAAAAGATGCATTTGATACGCCGGCTTCCTTTGCATTTGCGATTGCAGTATCAACCATAGCCTGAGTTAAGTCCAGACCAATTGCAGTACCCTTGGGACCAGTCTGCATTGCCGCTTGAATTGTTTCGCTTCCACGACCGCAGCCTAAATCCAAAACAATTTCGCCAGGTATTATTTTTAGAAAATCAAGATTGCTTCCACAGCTTAGATTGCAACTGCCGGTACTCTCCTTCGTATATCTGGTTTGAATTTCATTTATCATAAATTCTTGCAGGTCACCTCCAAATATTATATACCCCCTAGGGGTAATAATATCATTTTTATATTTAGATATCAAGATATTTAGATATAAAAATATAATTTAATATATCGGATTGAATTTAACCGGTATATAGAATTATATTTAAAAACGAGATGCATTATTAGGAAATATATGCTAAAATTTTGATGATAAAATTATTTTTCGAAAGGGAGAAAAATCATGAATATAGATAATGTATTGTTAGAAAAATACGCCAGACTTGTTGTAAAAACAGGAATTAACATTCAAGAAAATCAGGTGTTGGTTATCAACTCTCCTATTGAATGTTCCGAATTTACCAGAATGGTTGCTCAAATAGCATATGAAGAAGGAGCAAAGGATGTAGAAATAAACTGGAGAGATGAGCAGTTTTCAAAGATCAGATATCTTCATGCACCGGAGCAGTCAATTGGAGAATTTCCTGAGTGGAATAAAGAGCTTTACCTTTCAAATGCACGCCAGGGAGCAGC
>CAYQCA010000214.1:0-7222 GCA_964415835.1 uncultured Clostridium sp.
GACAACGACGCAATTTCGGAAATTAGCCACTGCAAAAATGGGAAGTTATTATTTAACTGTTCCTGCTATGTATACGACTTTTTTAATCAGGCAATAATTTTATTATCTTAATTTAATTGTATTTGAAACAAGAAAATTAGGAATAAAAAATATTGTAAAAAGGTGGTATATATGAAAAAGTTTCTTTTTATTTCATTAGCTGTATTGCTTGTAATCGCAACATTAGGGACTACATACTACATTAAGATACAGAACGATTCAGACAAGGAAATTTCGATTACAGATGCATTTAACTCTTCAGGTGCAAAGATGATTGTAAACGAGCTGTATTTTTTTGTCAGGGTATCAGATGACTTGGACAATTTAGGAAGTTTAGCGGTAGTATGTGATGATATTTTTAAAGCTTTGGAAATACAAGATTATTCAAAAAATGCAAACAGCACGGATAATTTATCAAAAACAGAATTAATAGGTACAACCAAAGAAGGTATAAAAGTCTCAGCAATGGCAAGTATTGTTGGGAATAAAACCAGCACGGAAGATAAATATATTACTGTGAATGCAACTGGAACTGAAAAGGTTAACGCAATACTTTTAAGGGAAAAAATTGAAGAAGTTTTCAATTTATATAAACTTAAATCAGAGGTAAATTCATGTATTACGGGAACCTATGACGGGAATCTTGCAGACAGCCAGTTAGAGGGGATATGCCGGAAAATACTAAATGACAGTAGCGCGAAGAAGGTTGATAGTTTGAGGCAGACAAACGTAATCAGTGTTTCAGCCTTTTCTCCTATGATTAAAGATAAGCTTAGCATTGACGGCAAAAATGTAAATTTAAGCCTTGCTATCAGATATAATAAGCTTGAGAATAAGACTTATTTATGGGTTGCAACGCCTGTGGTAAATACAGAATACTAACAAAGGGAGTTGCTGTGGCAAAAACTAGCAGCAATTAACTTTAGGAAAGGAAGAACTAACTTGGCTAAATATGTTATAAGCGAAGGTGTACCTTTAAATGGTAGAGTAAGAATAAATGGTGCAAAAAATTCGGTTCTTCCCATAATAGCGGCATCGCTATTAGGTGATTCGAAGAGCATTATTGAAGAAGTTCCAGACTTATATGATGTAAAAATAATGAGTGATCTGGTAAAATCACTAGGCGCTGAGGTTCAACCCCAGTCAGGTTCATCAATAGCTATTGATGCTGGAAAGATAACCAACTGTACTGCCCCATATGAATTGGTAAGTAAATTACGGGCATCCTTCCTTATTATGGGGCCAATGCTTGCTAAAACCGGTTTTGTCAGGGTGGCTCTACCGGGTGGCTGTGCAATTGGATCCAGGCCTGTAGATTTACATTTGAAAGGATTTGCTGCACTTGGTGCAGATATTACCCAGGGCCATGGTTATATCGAGGCAAAAACAGCAAAAAAGCTTACAGGTACAAAAATTTATTTGGATTTTCCTAGCGTAGGTGCGACGGAGAATATTCTAATGGCAGCTGTACTCGCAGAAGGGCAGACTATCATTGAAAATGCTGCAATTGAACCTGAAATAGTTGACCTCGCAAATTATTTAAACAAAATGGGAGCTTGCATTAGAGGTGCAGGGACCGATACTATCAGAATTGTGGGGGTTGAAAAACTCCAGGGTTGTACCCATACGGTAATACCGGACAGAATTGAGGCAGGAACCTTTATGGTTGCAGCCGCAATTACTAACGGAAATATAGTTGTAGAAAATGTTGTTCCGGACCATCTGAAGCCTGTAATTGCAAAACTAAAAGAAACCGGACTTGAAATTATTGAAGAATCGCCTACAACATTAACTATCAAAAGCAGTGGCAGTTTAAAGCCGGTTGATGTAAAAACCTTGCCATATCCCGGGTTTCCTACTGATATGCAGGCACAGATGACATCGCTTTTAAGCCGGACATCAGGGACAAGTATGGTAATAGAAACTATTTTCGAAAACCGGTTTATGCATGTCAGTGAATTGAAAAGGATGGGTGCAAATATAAAAATTGATGGAAGGACTGCAGTAATAGAGGGTAATCCCAGCCTGACCGGTGCAAGTGTCAAGGCAACTGATTTGCGTGCTGGAGCAGCCTTGGTACTGGCTGGTCTGGCGGCAGAAGGCAGTACCGAAATTGGAGAGATACAGCATATAGACAGAGGCTATTGTGGCTTTGATAAAAAACTCAGGGACTTAGGCGCGAGAATTGAGCGGGTAGAGGAATAGTGAAGAGTGAAGAGTGAATAGTTATGGAAAGTCGGCTTTGCCGACTAAATTTAGCTCGGCGCATAGCCGAGCAACCATAACTTTTCACTTTTCGTTTTTCACTTTTAACTATTGTTAGGGCTTATTTGACCCACATATGCCACGGCGCGGACTTCAATCAATTGGTGAGGGAATGCCAGACCGGACACGCCAACAAGGGTGGCAGCTGGCCTATAGTCTCCCACATACTCCTTGTAAAGGATGACACACTGCTCGAAATGCTCTTTTGGGTTTGTCAGAAACATCTCTACCTCAGCAAGGTTTGCCCTAGTTGCTCCAAATCCCTCCAACACCCTATCTAGGTTCTTAAGCGACTGACGGGTCTGAGCCTCGATATCACCTTCGCCAACGAATTCACCTTGCATATCGTGGGAAAATTGTCCTGAAATGTATATAGTACCGTTGACACAATGAGCTTGAGTTACTCCGAAAGCATCTTCCCATGGAACACCATGATTGTAGATTTTAGAATCAGCCATATTTTTTCTCTCCTTTGCTTTTAAAGTAAGATTAGTATATACTATAAAAAAATCAAAAGGTAGTACGCACTTTTTTGATAGGTACTACCTGAAAGGATAGTGTAAATATGGGCATGACTGAATATAAAGGTAAAATTAAAAATATTCAAGATACACCCTTTGGTTATACAATGTCAGTTATTGGTGGCAAATGGAAAATGGTTATTATTTATCTTTTAGCAGAAAATCAACCAATCCGCTTTAATGACTTAAAAAGACAAATAGGAGCTATTACTTTTAAAGTATTAAGTTCACAATTGAAAGAGTTGGAAGAAGATGGTCTGGTGAAACGAAAAGAGTATTTTCAAGTTCCCCCTAAAGTTGAATACAGCCTTACAAATAAAGCGGAAACTCTCTTACCTGTTTTAGAAAAGTTATGCGAGTGGGGAGTAATAAACCGGAATAATTAAACTAAATGCATTTCCTGAACTTTCTTGGAGATACTCCGGTCTTTTCCTTAAAGTAGTTGGAAAAGTAATGCTCGTCAGCAAATTTAAGTTTGAAGGCTATTTCATTTATCTGCATATTTGAATTGATAAGCAAAAGTTTTGCTGTTTCAATTTTTTTG
The DNA here is from genome assembly GCA_964415835.1 of uncultured Clostridium sp. Classification (GTDB taxonomy): domain Bacteria; phylum Bacillota; class Clostridia; order Acetivibrionales; family DSM-1351; genus Ruminiclostridium. Next base: position 3,370 of record CAYQCA010000214.1, read on the forward strand.
GACAATAAGTATTCATAGGGGGTAACACCGAATTCCTTTTTAAATATCCTTATTGTCTGAGGCACTGATTTTTGGATAAGCCTGCTTAATTCATTAAGGTTTATATGACCCATTATACATTTATCAAGATATTCTTTAAGCTTGTAGGCTATAGGGTTATACATCGGATGATTTACATTAATTCTATTGTAAATTTGTAAAACGATTTCATGAAAGATTAGTGCTGTTCTATTGAAAATTTCTTTAGTATTTTCCATAGACAGCTGTGCCGTGGATAGGAATTTTTCGAATAAATCCTTCAGGTCGAAATTTTCAACGTGGTGTATATTGTTCAGATTATAGGCTTGAATAAGATGATCAACCAAAGGACCCTTAACATTAAACCATATTTTTGTCCAGGGATTTTTTTTATCTGAATAATATAAATGGTTGCATCCTTTTTGGAGAATATATATGTCACCTTCAACTGGTGAAAATTTCTCGCCGTTGATTATAACGGTGCCTTGACCTTTCATGACATACTCAAAGCAATATATGGATGAATTCTGTCTATCGATTTTATATGTTCCATCACAGTATGAAATCCCAGTCATTTCTATAAAAAACGGGAATTCTTCAGCAATATCATAGCTAAAATTGATAATTTCCTCTCTCATGATAATATTCCTCACATAATGATTAAAATACTTATTTTATTATACCATTTATAATAATATAATACAAATATACGGATTATAAGCCGATTAGAACCAATAAATTATAAAAAGGAGACTGAGAATATGAATAAAATACTAAGAGCGCCAGCAGTTCCTCTGGTAACGATAGATCCCTATTTTAGTGTCTGGTCCTTTGCAGATCATCTGTATGACGATTTTACACGGCACTGGACAGGAATGAGAAATGCCTTGACTGGAACTATTGTCATTGATGGGATACCTCTGATGTTTGCAGGCAAGGTAGAACCAAATCCGGAAAAATATTTTCATGAACCGGCTAAAATGAATCAGATAAGTTGTGAAGTATTACCTTTGACAAGCAGATATACATTTAACAGTCATGGTATAGAACTTGAAATTGTGTTTACAAGTCCTCTTTTACTGGATGATCTGGACATATTGGCAAGACCTGTAACATATGTTGCTTTTGCAGTTCGGGCAGTCGATGGAAAGTCCCATGATGTTAAAATTTATTTTGATGTAAGCGGAGAGTGGTGTGTAAACAAGCCGGAGGAAAAAGTGGTATGGGGCCGTAAAGTTTTAGAAAATGGCACTCCTGCAATGTACATGGGAAGCGAAAGTCAGAAGTTGCTGGGGCAAGAAGGCGATGATGTCAGGATCGATTGGGGATACATATATATGTCAGTATCCGATACCAGCAAGACCCAGACCTTTATAGGAACGGAAATGGATCGCAAAAAGTTTATTTCCTCCGGAAAGGTAAGAGAGGAGGATTTCAGTGATTCACCTGCTGTGGTTAGGGAAGTCCAGCCTGTTATGGCTTCTGTGACTTCACTTGGGATGGTTGGAGCGGAGGAGTCCTCTTTTTTCATTACCCTTGCGTACGATGATATAAAATCTATAGAGTATTTTGGAGATTCTTTGGATGCTTATTGGCGTAAGGATGGATTATCCTTTGAAGACATGCTGGTAAAATCAATTAAGGATTATGAAAGTATAGTCGGGAGATGCAATATATTTAACGATAAGCTTGTCCAGGAGGCTATTACCTCAGGGGGCAGCAAATACGCAGAACTGATCTCGCTGGCTTACAGGCAAGCAATAGCCGCACATAAGCTTGTTCGTGACAATAACGGTGAAATATTGTTTATTTCAAAGGAGTGCTTCAGCAATGGTTGCGCTGCCACTGTGGATGTAAGCTATCCTTCAATTCCACTATTTCTCCTTTATAATACAGAATTGGTAAAAGGGATGCTTAGGCCTATTCTTAAATATGCATCATCAGATGCCTGGGAATTTGATTTTGCGCCGCATGATGCCGGGTGTTACCCCAAAGTAAACGGTCAGGTTTATGGTCATAACAAGCTTGAATACCAGATGCCTGTTGAAGAGTGCGGAAATATGCTGATTATGATTACCAATATTTGTATTGCCGACAATGATGCCAGCTTTGCAGAAAATAGCTGGGGGCTGATTGAAAAATGGGGGAATTATCTTGTCTTACATGGCCTAGATCCCGAAAACCAATTGTGTACGGATGATTTTGCTGGACACCTCGCACACAACTGTAACCTGTCAGTAAAAGCTATTATGGGTATTGCCGGTTATGCCATCCTGTGCAGTATGCTTAACAAAAAGGACGAGGCAGAAAGGTTATTGGATATTGCCAAAAATATGGCTGCTGAGTGGGAAGTTAAAGCAAGGGATGAGGAACATTATAGGCTGGCGTTTAACTTGGAGGGGACCTGGAGCCTCAAATATAATCTAGTATGGGATAAGATTTTTGGTACTAATATTTTCTGTGATCAAATTTTTGAAAAAGAGCTGACTTATTATCTTTCAAGAAAAAACAAGTATGGTATTCCACTGGATTCAAGAGAAACATATACAAAAACCGACTGGCTTGTATGGATTGCTTCCATTGCTGAATCCAGACAGACTTTTGAAGAAATCACAGATTTGATATGGGACTTTGCAAACGAGTCCTTATCACGTGTACCTTTCACAGATTGGTATGATACTATTAGAGGGAATCAGATAGGTTTTCAGCATCGTTCAGTGCTGGGTGGTATTTTTATAAAGCTGTTAATGGACAGAAACACGCTGAAGGTGGAGTAATTCATCTTGAGCTAAAAGGTGCAATCACATTCATAATTTCACTCCCTGTGAATATACATTAGTAGACAAGTCTATTCACAGGGGTTAAAATGAAGAAAATTGGTTGCTATGTTGTTCTAATGATTATTATAGTTATCTTAATTCCATTATTATTGGTCCGGGGATGCGGAAAACCTGAGGAACTTATTCCTGAAAAGCCTGAAAGTGCTGTAACAATTAATGTTTACATAGCTGCTCAGAAAAAAGTGGTCAAAGTACTGCTGGAAGAATATCTGAAGGGCGTTGTAGCGGCTGAGATGCCGGCATCCTTTGATATAGAGGCCCTAAAAGCTCAGGCAATAGCTGCCAGAACATATGCACTGGGCAGAGCTGCAAAGCTTTATGGATCGTCGGTGGATTCCCACAATGGAGCAGATGTCTGCACCGATCCGGGGCATTGTCAGGCCTGGATAAGCAAAGATACGGCAATGAAAAGGTGGGGACTGATGTCTTCGTTTAAATACTGGAATAAGATATGTAAAGCCGTTAATGACACAAAAGGGATAGTTATTGAGTATAATAATGTCCTGATAAATCCGTTATTTCACTCCAACAGCGGAGGTCACACTGAAAATGTAGAAGATGTATGGAATGGTAATAGTGTACCATATCTTGTCGGTGTTGAGAGCTATGGGGAAGACAAATCTTCAGAATATAAAAATTCAGTGGAATTTACTTCAAAAGAAATGATTAAAATCTTAAAAGAGTATAATCCTGAGATAAAACTCAATGAAGCAGATTTGCTTTCAAACATTTCGATCTTGGACTATTCTTCAGGAGGAAGAGTGCTCTCTATGAAGGTTGGGAATATTGCCTTGAAAGGTACAGAATTTCGAAAGCTTTTTGGACTAAAATCCACGAACTTCAAACTTGAAAAGCTATCAGACGGAAGGATATCCATTACTACTCTGGGGTATGGGCACGGGGTTGGTATGAGCCAGGTCGGGGCAAACTATTTAGCACAGAACGGAAACAGTTATGAAGAAATATTGAAGTACTATTATAAAGGTGTTGAGGTT
>CAYQCA010000215.1:0-7193 GCA_964415835.1 uncultured Clostridium sp.
TGGCATTTAATGATAATGCGGGTAACTTCTACAACTATTGTCCTTCCTATATTCAAAAGTCAAGTACTGAAAGATATATGTTTTACTGCAAAAATCAAAATTCCGGCGAAGTTGTAGACAGCATTTATTATAGAAAAGCAACATATAATGGGTCTACCTGGGTATGGGGAAGCCAGAACATAGCTCTTCAGTCAGCTTCAACAGGTTGGGACAGCGTACATGTTTGTGACCCTGATGTAAAACAGGGCAGTTTCAACTATAATAACCATACATATTCGTATGTAATGTTTTATCTTGGGTGTGACCAGTTGGATAACAGTCATAATCAAATCGGAGTAGCCTTCGCCGATAGTCTGGAAGGACCATGGGTAAAGTATTCAGGTAATCCATTGGTGTCATTCAGCGATACCACCAACTGGGGAGTAGGGCAGCCCAGTGCAACCAGTGTAGATGGTGCAGGAAGGATGCTTTTGTTCTACACAAAGGGCGAGAGTTGGACTGACTCGAGTAAAACCAATGTATGCCGCAGAGAAATAAATATTTCTAACATGTCCAATCCATCCATAGGCACAGAATATAAACTGTTTTCAACCGGGTTAACTGATAAAGCTGCTTCCCCGGTATTCTTTCACAATGTAGCTTTTGCTTACGATTCGGCAACTGATAGATTCTATATATCCAGAGACAGAGCTCCCCATGAAAGTGTAAATCCTGATTATATATCAAGTGAAGTACAGGTTGCTTACACATCGGGCTCAAATATATGGAGCAATTCAGGTGCATGGACAGTCGAAGGCAATATTACACCGGATGTTTCAGGACAAACAAGAAATCATAACTCTTGTCTTCTTACGGATACATGGGGAAATCTTATTAGTGGGGCTACTAATTATACTATTGCTTTTACAGGTTCCAATACTGGAACTGATAACCTTTGGGGGTATAGGATATACACAGCGCTTAAGTCTGATCTGACCAATATAAATAAAATTGACGGACAGAGTAACGCGATCAGATATAGCGGAACATGGCTTGACTATTTTGACAGCAACATATTCACATGGTATATGGGGACTGATAAATATTCTTCTACACCGGGCAGCTATTTTGAATGCACCTTTAAGGGCACAGGAGTTTATTATTACGGCAGTCGTGCCAGTGACAATGGAAAGGCTGATATTTATATCGATGGTGTTTTTAAGGCTACAATAGACACTTATAGTGCTACTTTCAACAAATCAGTGCTTCTCTGGTCAATAACAGGTTTATCTAACGGCAGTCATTCAATAAAGGTGGTTGTCCGTAGTGATAAAAACTCTTTATCCTCGGGTTATAATAAGGATATTGATTACTTGAGAATTGATTAACGGTATTTTATAATTTCATGGATTGTGGTATTGTTGTATTAATAAAATACAATGTAGCTTACAGGGGGATGTATAGTGAAACACAAAATAAAAATATTAAATGTTATCATTATAACGGTCATAGTTACATCCATGCTCACAGGATGTTTTGATATTCGGCAGAGCAGGAAGAATCAGCCTGTAGAAGTCAACAATGGCACATCCTCTGTGGCTACTCCTGAAAATGACTCTTTACCCCAAAAGAATAAAGATGATTTTAGCATCGACTGGTACGTTAATATCTCCTGGTGGAAATGGCCAGGAGAGTATGGAAATGACTATCTTTCAGAACTTCTTAGAAAGAAGACAGGTGCAATAATAAACTTTATTACACCTGCCAGTGACGGCTCACAACAATTGGCTACGATGATTGCTTCGGGTACCCTGACCGATGTTGTTACGGTGGAAAGTTGGTTGGACTATGAAACAAAGATGGCTCAGGGTGGTTACTTGTGGTCCATTAATGACTTAAATGACAAATATGCACCTGATTTTAATGAATTGATATCAAAAGACATATATGATTGGTATAGTGAGCCCGACGGGAAAATTTATGGTCTACCAAATTTCGCCTATTCAAAGGATAATTTGAAGCCAGGTGAAAAACAGGTCCCCAATACCGGTTTTACTCTTAGAAAGGATATTTACGACCAACTTGGAAAGCCAGAAACTAAAAACCCTGAAGCTTTTCTTAATCTTCTGGAGAAGGTCAAGAACAATGTGAAGTCATATAATGACAGGCCGATTGTACCATTACAGCTTTATGAGTTTACAGATCAGGGTAACCAGTCTGTAACCTGGCTTGCTCAGTATTTTTCGGTGCCTTTTGAAGATTCTCAGGGAAAATACCTGGACATCAGGACACACCAAAAGTTTTTTGAGGTTATTAAATTTCTCAATGCTGCCTATAATCGTGGGTTGATTTTGCCCGAAAATTTCTCTGAAACACGTGAAATGATTAATGAAAAGATAGCACGAGGAGAAGTTTTTTCTATGTTCACAGCTCCTCAGGATTTTAAATATGAGCTTAAAGCCCTTTTTCAGAATGACAGCAATGCAGCGTATCAGGTTTTCATGCTTCAGAATTATGAAGGTGACCGACCTTACCTTGCAGATATATCAGGCTTCGGATGGTTAATTTCATGTATTTCAAAAAACGCAAAAGAGCCTGATAAGATTATAAAGTTATTCCATTATTTGTATAGTCAAGATGGCCAGATGGACATGAAATTCGGGGGTAAAGAACTGTACACTATTAATGAAAAAGGCTATGTGGAATATAACAGTGATATTCAGCAGGCTTTGATAACCCCTGAAGGAAGAAGAAAATATGCCTTTGACTTTGATTTGATGACAGATTGGCTAAAAGTCAGGGACTTTATAAAACCACCGGAAAAAGCCGAAGATATAGCTTCTAATGACATAATGATAAAGAGTGATTTGATTGAATACACATACGATGGAAAGCTGGGTTCGTTGAAAACTGACCCTAACGACAAACGCAGCAATACCATGCTTGACCTGAGTAAGCGTATAGACTTGTACTGGGGCAAGCAACTGATAAAAATGATTATGGCCCAGTCTGAAACAGAAGTCAGAAAAGTATATGATTCCACTATTGTAGAGATGAAAAAGATGGGCCTGGATGAACTTCTGAGCTATAATAATGACAGGTTTCAGCTGGCTAAGAAGGCCCTGGGTGTTAAGTTTGCATGGCCGGGGAATAAAGGGGTTGACTAAGTCCTACTTAGCTTGTTAATTTAAAAATACTAACTTTTGAGCATAGATTTTTATGCTCTTTTTTTGTTGACAGAATTAATTACTGGATGTAATATAATTATGTGCATATGCACATAATGTTGAGTGAAAATATATTTTTATATTATAAGCGCAGGTGATAGTATGCCGAGACCAAGAAAGTGCAGGATGGTAGGATTTGTACCCCAAAATACTGGTTTTTACCCGCAAGTGGATAACAAGTCGGAAGTTATTCTGAGTATAGAAGAGATTGAAGCCATGAGGCTTTCAGACTATCTGGAAATGGAACAGGATAGTGCCGCTTCCAGTATGAATGTTTCAAGAGGAACTTTTCAGAGAATAATAAATTCTGCCAGAAAGAAAACAGCAGATGCGCTTGTTCATGGTAAAACTATCAGAATTGGTGGCGGAAGCTATGAGCTGTTGGCAGGTAAGGCGTGCTGCAGAAGACACAGCGGAAACTGCCGTCAAAATGAGGGCTGCGAAAAATGTTGCGGTTGTAAGGATTGTCAGTAATTGAACCAGATTAAATAATTGGCACGGGCGAATTAGTAAAAATTCTCAGTGCCGGAAAAGGAGATAGATATGAGTGAAAATGGTTGCAGCTGTGAAAATACAGATTGTGGAAGCGGGGGATGCGGAGGTTCATGTTCGTCAGGAGGATGTGGAACGGAGCCGCAGAGCTTTATAGAAAAAACCCATGAACTTAATTCAATCAAGAGAGTAATTGGAGTAGTCAGCGGAAAAGGTGGTGTAGGGAAATCACTGGTGACATCTACACTGGCAGTAATGATGAGAAGGAAGGGCTATCGGGTCGGTATTTTAGATGCGGATATAACCGGACCTTCTATTCCAAAAGTATTTGGAATTAATAAAAAAGCTGAAGGCAGTGAATTGGGTATATATCCTCGAAAGACTCAAAATGATATTGGCATAATGTCTGTTAACTTGCTTCTTGATAACCAGGAATCGCCAGTTATATGGAGAGGACCGATTATAGCAGGAGTAGTAAAACAGTTCTGGACTGATGTTATCTGGGGTGATGTAGATTACTTGTTTCTGGACATGCCGCCGGGAACCGGTGATGTTCCGCTGACGGTCTTTCAGTCAATCCCGCTTGATGGAATAGTGATTGTCACATCGCCGCAAGATCTGGTTTCAATGATAGTTAAGAAGGCATATAACATGGCAATGGAAATGAACATACCAGTTATCGGGATTGTAGAAAATATGAGTTATGTAAAATGTCCTGACTGCGGTAAGGAAATCAAGCTTTTTGGAGAAAGCAAAATTGAGGCTATAGCAGATGAATTGGGTGTAAAGGTGCTTAGTAAAATGCCAATCGATCCGGCCATAGCTGAACTATGTGACAAAGGCGAAATAGAGAAGCTTGATAATAACTACTTAATGGATGCAGTTTCTTATATTGAAAAAAATCTGAGTGTTATAAAGGAGAGCGATGCTATGAAAATTGCAATTCCAACTGAAGGAACAAATGTATCATCACACTTTGGAAAGTGTGAAAACTTTACACTAGTAGAAATTGAAAATTCGAATATAAATAGTAAAACCCTCATAAGCACTGAAGGTAACCAGCATGGGCTGCTTCCTGCATTTCTTGCCTCACATGGTGTAAATGTGGTTATCGCCGGTGGCATGGGTGAAGGAGCAAAAAATAATCTAGTATCGAATAATATTGAGATTATTACAGGGGCTAGTGGAGATATCGACCAGGTTATCAGAGAATATATGGCTGGAACTTTGAAAACAACTGATGCAGGGTGCTCAGGACATCATCACTCACACGGCCATGAGCATGGAGAAGGAGGCTGTAACTGCGGGAATCACTGATAAGTGAAAGTTGGAATAGCAAAAAGGTTAATAAAAATTATAGAAAAAGTAAGCTAGAGTCTTATGTGGCGTAGCTTACTTTTTTGTTGTTCAGCAGATGCCGGTTACATAAAAAATCCACTTATAGGAGGAATTTCTAAGTGCATGTCGAATAATCTCTGAATAGGAATTATGAGGGGATATAGGATGGTGAACTCATGACTAAATCAATATCAAATGAAAAAATCGAAAGATTAGCACTTACTATTCAAAAATATTTATCGGGCAATCCTGCTATTTTAATTGGGAGTGGCTGTTCTGTCCCATATGGATTACCTTCTATGGACGAGCTTGCAACGGAAATAGTAAAACAATTAGATAATGCATATAGTTATGAAGATTCCTGGAAAGAATTTGTCAAGCAATTGGATTCAACTGGAAATCTGGAAAAAGCATTAGAAGTAGTTTCAATAAATGAAGAAATCCATGATGCTATAATACGAGTTGTTTGGTCATACATAAATCAAAAAGATAAAAAAGCATTTCTACAGTTTGTAAAAAGTGGTGATTATCCTGTGCTATCAAGGATACTTAAAAAGTGCGTTCAAAGTATATCCAGCACTAGCATTATTACAACCAACTATGATCGGTTGGTTGAATACTCAATAGATGCAGCTGAAGGAAGATGTGTTTCAGGATTCGCCGGAAATTATATAAAATCATTTCAAAGTTTTAATTCAGGTACAACCAAAAGAGTAATCAATTTATTTAAAGTACATGGTTCTATTGATTGGTTTAAACATAAAGCAAATGGAAATACGGTAGCAACTAATTTTTTTGATGTTAAGGATTACTGCAATTGCTATTATCCAATGATTGTGACTCCGGGAAATAGAAAGTACAGAGAGACACATAATGATCCTTTTAGAACAGTGATATCTGAAGCTGATAGGGCAATAAGGAAATCCACATCATATCTATGTGTAGGATATGGATTTAATGATGAACATATTCAACCTATTATCCTGGATGAAAACAGGAACAAAAAAAAGCCAATTGTCATAGTCACAAAAGGTTTAACACAAAAAATAGTGGAGCTTTTTCTTGATACAAACGAATGTCAAAGCTTAATATTATCTGAAAATAAAGGCGGAGGGACAAGCGTTTACTACAGCAATAAAGAAACAGAAACATTTGCTGAACCCTTTTGGCAATTGGAGTCGTTCTGTAAATTATGGTTAGGGTAGGAAGAGGGGGGGAGTAGTTTTGTCAATATTTGATTATGAAAATGCTTCAAACGAAAAAATCGGGGTTGTTGAAAGCGTTGATACAGCTAATATTATAATCAAAATCGAAAACGAACAAAAATTAAAAAAAATGCAGGTCAATCATATAGTTGTTGTGCAAAGTTCAAAAGTTGGGCAACACTTAATTGCACTAGTCAATAAAATAATGAGAAATTCTTCAATAGATGCAATTGATGCAGATAATAAACCAATCTACAATATAGAAAATGTAGTTAAAGCTACGCTAATTGGAACACATTTTGATGTATTTGGAACAAAGCGTAATGTTTTTAAAAGGACACTTGAAACTGTACCTGAAATAGATGCTGACTGTTATGTTTTGCAAGGTGAAAGATTGACTAATTTTATGAAAGCAATTTCACAGGTAGCTATAGATAATGACAACCCTCTTACGCTTGGTAATTATTCACTTGACGATAATGCTGAAGCTTGGCTCGATGGCAATAAATTCTTTCAAAGACATGCTGTTATTGTTGGAAGTACTGGTTCGGGAAAATCATGGACAGTGGCAAGATTACTTGAACAAGTGGCATGTTTGCCATCAGCGAATGCTCTTGTGTTCGATATACATGGTGAGTATAGTACCTTAAAAGGTAAAGGATTTCAACATTTAAAAATAGCAGGTCCTAATGATATAAGCAAACCAGGTATTTTATTCCTGCCATATTGGCTTTTAACGTATGAAGAAATGATTTCACTAATGTTAGACCGAAGTGATAATAATGCACCAAATCAAGCAATGGCATTTTCTAATGCAGTTTTGGAACAAAAAAGAAATACGCTTAATTCCTTAGGTAAAACTGATGTAGCAAGTAACTTTACAATTGATAGTCCAATTCCATACAAATTGACTGATTTATTAGCAGAATTTAAACGACTTGACGAAGAGATG
>CAYQCA010000216.1:0-7185 GCA_964415835.1 uncultured Clostridium sp.
TTCATTAAACTTATCAGTCACTTTTTGAGCAAATTCTTCTGTTGTCATATATTAATATATTAATTGTTATATTACTCGCTTATAAAACTCTAAATAACTGAATCTACTGCAGAAACGGTTACATTACTATTATCAAAATAAGTAACACTAGTACTTCAATCTAGTTTGCACCTCTGCACAAGTTATTAGCAGCATAACCATTCATTACATAAGAGTGTTAAAGCTGTGTTACTTTAACACTCTATTCGTTTTTCCTTAAGGTTATATAAATCATCAATTAACAGACATGAATAGTTGTTAATTTGTATGTCACAAATCTAAATGGAATTATATTTTAAGGCTAGATCCGATTATTGAACGCTTACATTAGTAAGTATCAATAGTACTTTGTTATAAACTAAAGAAACAGACTATCCAATAATTAATACGTCAGTGTAATGATAGAATTCAAAGTTCAAGGACACAGATGAAACAAAGATTATAATCTGTTTTATATAATAGTTAAAGTCGACTGTGACTTTTATCAATCATTTAATTTAGTAATGAAGAAAAAAATATTAATTAAACAATCTTCGTCCAACAACGCGTTTTGAAACATCCACATTGCCATTCAAATCGGCGAGTCCAATATGTTCTTTCTGAGAATTAAACACTTCATAATGCGAGTGATGAAGATTATCCAAATACCAATAGCATTTAGATATTATTTCTTTATAAACGACTTTACCTTGCACATTGAAATGCGTTTTTTTAAATCGACTAGTATCGCTCAAAGAGAAATCAACGACTATTCCTCTTGCCCGCACCAAATTATAAAAGTGAGTCTGATCAACTAAATTATCAATTATTATTGAATTGGAATTTTTATATACCTCAAATGTATTGTGATCAAATAAATCACATTTAAATGACATAATAATCCTATCTCTTTCGCAACTTTCGGCTATTGAAGAATTAAAGATATCATTGGAGTTGAACTTATATATATCAGGGTGATTATGTTTTCTGTTATCTTCCCAATATGGATTATCTATTAGGCTTGCCAATTGGCTCTTCGCTCTTCTTATTTCATCATTGGTTCTTGAATAGCTTCCCTTGAATAAATCTCTAAGTGAAACAGTAGGAGTAACTTTTGCTGCCCACAAATCATACTTCTTAAATAATAAATCTCTATTTGAGTCATATTGCTGGAGTAATGATAAGAGCGGCTTTAATGCAGTGGATATAAAGATGTCTGCAGTTGCATATTGCCCGCACAAAGACAATTCATTAATTAATATTTCCATAGTTATAAGTCTAACAATTCATCTAAATCATCATCAAACTGATCAAACAATCCTGGTATTGTATTTATTATACGGCCTTTATCAGAGAATAATATCTCTGTACTTTTTGAAGTATTCTGTTTATCAAGCTCAAAAAAATGAACTTTCACTAGATTATTATCAATTAATTCGGCATGAATTGCCTTACGTATTCCATTGAATATATGATCGCTATGCGATTCAATAAAAATCTGAACACCACTTTTTGCTGTACGGGCAATTAATTCAGCTAATTTGGATTGACCTCGAGGATGTAAATGAGCTTCGGGATTTTCAATAATCAACAACGCACCCGGTTTTGCAGACAACAATGCTACAACAATTGATAATGAATATGAAATACCAAAACCGATATTCTTAGGTTTCAATCCCATTGTTGGAGCATGACTTCCAATTCCTTTATAGCCATAATCAATAGTCACTTTGTCAGCTTCCTTTTTGGGGGTCATCGTTAAACGAGGACTAATTTCATTCTCCCATGCTATTGTTTGATCTAGTAATTTTTTGCTAGTGGTACTATAATGCAAAAGAAGCGTTGATTCAATATTAAAATCTCTATGGTTACCATAATATTCCAGAAAATGCGCAACAAGCTCTCCTTGACCATAGTTAACAGATAACTGTTTTTCTGTTTCAACTGCATAACTATCCATTGGATATAAATCAATACCTGCTATACGTCCTGCACTCAAGTATTGAAAATTATTTGTAAATAATGAAAGGCCTTTAAGGGTTGAATCAAATTTCAGCGGTAAAATTTTAGGAATTAATGTATCTTCATATCTATTATTTACGTTAAAACTAAATTCATAGTTCTTAGTTTTATCTATTTCGAAACTAAAATTAATAATTTCGTTTTCTGAAAACTGATTCAAAGCATCTATACCTTTACCAATATCACAGAATGGCGCATTTAAGTCAAGACCGGCATCTAATCTACCTTTTTTGTAACTCTGGCGAAGCAACAAAAGAGCCTGTAATACGCTCGATTTACCAGAACTATTTACGCCAGATAATAAAGTCAATGCAGCAGTATTAAGTATCGTATTTTGGTGCGACTTAAAGTTCAATATCTTCAATTTTGTTATCATCGCTGATTCTTATTTTTTTTAAGTTAATGCTTTTAATCAAGACTTGTTTAAACCATGAAAAACGAATAGTTACACTATCTTTTGTGCCTGTACCTCCAGATAATGAATTACTATAGCGGTAATTGCTCATTAATTCTCGCAAATTTTCCTTGAGCAATTCCTTATTTTGCCTTACTAAAGCAACCTCATTATTGGTTAGTTTCGAAAATAACACTGTTATAACTTCAAAATAGGCCTTGTTTAGTGGTTTACGATTTTCTTCAATAGATGTTCGCTTTCGGAATGCATCATTGCCAAAAACATCCATTGCTAAACTTAATGCTTTTTTAAAGTCTTTTTCCATTTCAAGACTATTCGTTCTTTCCAACAATTCCATACTTGAATTAATAAAATCCTCTAAACTAGGAGAATACTTTGAATAATCTGTAAGATAAAAGGCGATAAAACGACTTATAAAATCTCTATCCTGCATTCTTTTCGTCGGTATTCTCCTCTCTGTTGCAATAAGAAATTCATCAAATTTGGCAAATCTCTTAATTGTATCAGCTATAATGCCTTGATAGACTGCATTCCGTATTTCTGGAGGTGTCAATTCCAAACCGCCTGTATTTAAACGTTTAAACAGCATATAGCGAACGTTTCGATGTGCTTTTTTTATCAAGTTAACAGTGATGGGACGTGTAATAATGCTTCTTTGCAATTTTCTGTCCAGATCATCATACCCTTTTCCCTCCAAGTATATTTCTCCATCTTTTTCTTTGAGAAATTCGAGGCCTGTTAGTTTTAATTCTTTTTTAACACAAAAATTCTCAATTGAACAACAGCGTTGCAATCCATCAATAATATCCCATTTCGGATTAAAGGTATCAAAATAAAATGCCGGTAAAGGAAGCCCCAAAAGTATTGATTCAATGAGTCTACTTTGTTTTTCAGGCGACCACAAATTTCCTTCACGTTGAAAATCTGTATTCATATTAATTTCTTGATGTTCAATTCGGTCAATTAAATAGCCAACTGAAAATGGGGGTATTTCGATCTCAATTTCATTAGGATTAAACGGGTGAGTAATCGCCTCATTACCAGAAGAAGTATCCTCTGGATCAATTATTATTTCCTCGTTACTGAGATTCAATTCATCCATATAGCACTATATTTTGATGTTGTCAAATTTATTTATTTACAAAAATACATTTTCTATTTAATATTTCGTTACTTAGGTCTTTAATACTTCAATATTGGCTATATCTAGAAAATTGTTTTCATTTATACTGGGGACGGCAAGCTATCTTTACTTTTTAATATGTCCATTCATTTGTCATTTCAACGTTAATTATTCTTAGTATGGATTTAATATCTTATTCTCACTAAAAATAATCAACTTCTTACACGCACGGGTAATTGCAACGTAAAAATTCCTTGGATCCTTAAATTTGTGGGCATTTAAAACAATGACAGTATCAAATTCCAACCCTTTTGTTAAAAGTGTTGTGCCAATACATTTCCCTTTCACTTTACGACCGACTCTTCTTATAATATCACGGTTCTTTTTCATAGCCTCATAAACAGTAATATTTTCATTATGTGCAGTTTGTAAAGCATTCTGTAAATTGTATAAAAATTCTTTTCGGTAACACTTAATGTCGGGTAGGTGGCTTATAATATTTATAAGGGTATTAGCTTCCATAAAGGATTTTGATTCAGATAATTTACAGATTGAATTTTCAATTAACGAGCTGATTTCTTTATCCTTTTGGAAGCTTTTTCTTACCCTTTTACCATCTTTTTTAATAAAAGGCTCTATCGCACTTGCATTAAAAATATATCGCGAAAACGTATGAATTAAAGAGAACATATTTTCTTTAGAAACCGTGTCGAACTTGCGTGCATATTCATAATATTCTTTGGTATCTATAGACTCTATTAAACGTAAAGAATTTTTGAATTGTTGATTGATTTTAATTCTTCCATTTAAATTTGATGAGTCCGGATGAATAATAAGCAAGCTTTCATTTTCTATGTCACTTAGTTCCGTCCAAATTATTTTTTTATAATCAGTTCCATATTTGTATAAATTACTTTCTGGCTCTATTACGATCCGAATACTCGAAGAATAAGCCATTAAGTTAATCGGTATATTTTTCAATAAAGATTCTCGGATAGCAGCTAAAGAATCACCCAGGCTTAGTGCGTTAGCATTTATCCATCTCCACGGAGTGGATAAATACTGTATGTTATTTATAAAACCTTGCATTTCTTCCTCACTCATAATATCAACTAACTTGCTTCCTTTAAATCCAAATATACCCTGTAATGGATCGCCAAGCAAATGGGTAGGGATAATCTCGGACAAGGAAACTATTAATTGATGTTGCAGGGTGTCGCAGTCCTGATATTCATCGACTATAATATGGGAGTATGAACTTCTTATAGCTTCTTTTATTGGAACAGCTTTTAGAAGTTTTGTGGCTGTAATTATTGCAAATTTAAAATACTCATCTCCATTTTCTGCAATTGGTATTTCATCCTTAACAAAATGGTATGCATTTGTATATTGTAATGCAAAGCTACTTATCGTATCTAAAGAGTACTTAGATGGAGAAACAGCTTCTTTTTTCATTTTTTCTTTTATTGAAGCTATTCCGGCATGAGTATGAGTCAATATAAGTATTTTATTTTTGTCACTGAATTGTTTTACACATGCCGTAATAGTATAAGTTTTTCCATAACCAGCAGGAGCAATAATAAGGCTTTTACAGTCCGATAGAAATTTCTGAATTATTGCCATAAGATTAGTTGTTTATCCATTTTGATAATTCAAGAAAGATTGTTTTGGTTCTTTTTGATATATCAATTTCAGACCAATTTGAGAAAATTATATCTCCAATTGCTTCCCCATGATCAATGCGCTTATACCATCCATTTTTTTGGAAGACAATTCCAAGTGCTTTTCTGATTTCATCGTTATCTGTTTCATACCAATTCTCTGTAAATTGAAGTTTAGAAGATAATTTCGAATTCACACTATCAAAAATTGATTTACTTTCCAGACCATCAAGCGATATAGAATATTCAAGCATCTTTCTAATGGTTCCCCTAGGTAAATCATTAAAAAGTTGTTTTTCTATTGAATTACCTTCTTCGCAATCATATATTGCGATTTCTTTAGCCAGAAGCGTTTCTTTTTCTTTATTAATTTTATCAACATCTGAATCACATAATAAGCAAACATCATAGCCTATAGATTTAAAGTCACTAGCATAGCCTATCATACTATCTCCGCCACCATCAGCCAATCTGATTCCCAAACAACTCAAATTTGTTTCTCCTATTGATTGTCGGTAATTATTAAATGATCTACAAATTCCAACTTCTGTTGCTCCTTCGCAAACAATAATTCTTTTTGCAAATAAAGCTTCTGGATTTTTTCTGATGCAGCCTTGTAAATTATTAGGAATGGATTGCAATTTACTCCGATCTTTAGTCATTAAGAATATGTTGTTGCATGGCAACTCTACAACTACATCTCTGGAATGTGTCGTAAAAAATATTTGAAATTCAGTATAATTTTTTAAAATACTAACCAAGTGCTGCACTCTGTCAGGTTCCAATCCCTGCTCAATTTCGTCAATAAGAATAATCCCGTTTGAGCTCACCAATGATAATTGTATAATTAACGACAATAATCTTTTTGACCCTTTCCCTTTTAAGCGTAAAGGAATTTTATTTTCGTGCAGACAAACCTTATTGTCTTTTATTGAAATATCTCTGTAATCAATTTCAACATTAATATCATTAGCATTAATTCCGAGAGTTGATGAAGTCTCTATTATCGTATTTATTACTAATTCAAACTTCGCAGAAATGCTTTCATCAATTTTTTCTTTAGCCTCTCTCAGAACATCAAGAATGGTACTATTTTTATCTTCTTCATCATCTCCATCATTCAATTGCTTAAATAAAGAATACAGGGGATTTCCTTTGTTAAGCGAAAAATGTCTGTCAGTATATTCCGATATATAGAATAAATTCAGTCTGCTTCTGTCTGCTGCCGATATTTGTATTGGTTCTTGTCCCCGATCTGTTACAATATTCCAACTCGGCTCCAAGTCTTTACTTACAGTAAACTTTATAGTCAGTGCAGTCTTTACATTGGCCTGTACTTCTGCCAATTCCATATCATCAATAATTGAACCGTCTTCTAATACTCCGCGTAAGTACAAGAAATATTTGACAACTAATTTGTCCGGAATATCGGTTAATGTAACTTCTATTTCAATTGGATTCTCTGTTATGCAATTATAAAAATCGGAATCACATAAAGAAATATTCCAATTCGAAGACAATACAAACGATATTGCATCTAAAATAGTGGTTTTTCCAGAATCACCCCTACCGATAATACATGTAAGACCTTTGTTAAATATTTGTTCAAAGTCTTTTATTCCTCTAAAATTCTTAATTTTAAGATAATGTAGTGTCGCCATAATAATGTATTGAATTTGTATTACGCTAAGTTATAAAGTTTATACTATACCACAACAAAGTTCCGTCAGTCCCAAAGCCAATCGCTTCTTCAGTGATTTAACTATGTTGTCTAACTTCTTTTGTGTGCAAAATATATTTCTATGTCTTGCATTGTCTTTGTTGGCGAACAGGTGAATGTTTGTCTATGATTATATACAAAATGAGGCAAAGTTTTTAACCGGATGGAGTGAAAGTGGATCCTTTAATTCATGGTTAATATATAGTGCTCAAAGTGGTATTTTCGC
>CAYQCA010000217.1:0-2221 GCA_964415835.1 uncultured Clostridium sp.
ATCCCACCTGACATCGCTTAATATCTTCGCTGGATTTTTATTGAAGACAATATCTGCATATTCCTGATCTGCCCATTTACATACCCTCTCATAGGCTTCGGCATATCTTGTCGTATAACCCTCTGAGCAATGGGCATCAGATGCAACAAAATGTGCCATTTTTAGCTTGATTAATTTTTTTGCAAAGTTTTTCGCTTCCATTCCATAGACACCTGTTATACTTGCTGCATCTATTTGTATAAGGCAGCCTCTCTCAACAAGGTTAAGAAATGAATCAAAGTTTTTAACAAAATGTCTGTTCCTCTCTGGATGGGCTAGGATAGGCATACTGTCCAGGATATTCAACTTATATATCACTTCATTGCTATATACAGGAACAGAGTCAGCAGGCAATTCAAACAGCACATATCTTGACCCAGCCAATGCCAAGAAACTTTTATGCTTTAATAATTCTGGTAAAAATGGAGTTATAAAAACCTCACACCCTAAATACAAGTCTACACCGCAGCCTTCGACCCTGGCTTTAAGGCCATTAAAGTTTTCCACTATCTTCTCTGCAGGATAAATACTCTCACGGAAATGAGGAGTGGCAACTATAGCTTTTACTCCTACCTTCTCTGCTTCCAGTACCATCTTTATAGATTCTTTGATTGATTGTGACCCATCATCAACGCTATAAATTAAATGACTATGGATATCTATCATGTTAACACCTTCTTATGACTGATTCTTAAGCTGTTTGATCCAACTTCTATGAAACTTTTTTTGGTTTCCATAATAATCATAACCGTCATAATAATTCTTGTAATCGCTTTTACTTACATCATTTAATACTACGCCTAAAACTACTGCTTTTACTTTTTCCAGCTGTTCTTTCATCATTTTCATATGCATAAATTTTAGAGTATAAGGTTTAACTACAATTAAGGTACCATCAAGCTGTGATGAAATAACAGCGCAGTCGATTACACTCCCAAGTGGCGGAGTATCAATAATTATCATATCAAACCACTTTTTGGCTGTTTCCAAAAAAGCGGTAAATCTATCTGATTCAATTAGTTCTACAGGATTAATAGGTTTAACACCACATGAAATAAAGCTTAATCCTTCTATATCTGTAGTATTTATAACCTCATCGAGAGATGCACTTCCCGCAAGAAGATTTGACATGCCTTTAGATGTGTTGTTGCCTAGCTGTTTCATAACCATTGGCTTGCGTAAATCCATATCTACAAATAACACTTTCGTACCTGACTTTGCTATTGAAATTGAAAGATTAATCGCTGTTGTAGTCTTCCCATCACCAGGATTCCAGCTTGTTACAGCCACAGTTCTGATTTTTCTGTCCAGCTCGTAATACTGGATATTGGTTCTTAGAAAGTTATATGCTTCTTCAACAGGACCATTTAGTTTGTTATCTATATTCATATCAACCTCCATTTAACCACTACTACTAACAATGCTATGGCAAATATTACTTAATATTTAATGAGGGTATTATTCCTAGCACTACCAGACCTGTTTGTGTTTCTACATCCTCCACGGTATTGATTGTATTATTCATATAATTCGAAAGAGTTACCCCACATATAGCTATAATAAAGCCAATAATTGTTCCAATTACAATATTAATAACAGGCCTCGGTGATACTGGTATATCCGACACCTCAGCATCATCCAGTATTTCAATATTTTCTGCATCAAGAATAAGTTTTATCTTTTCCACAAATACATTACTAACCTCTTGGGTGAGCATTTTTGCACTTTGTGGGTCTGATGCTGTCACACTGATTTCTATTACTCTTGTATCATTTTTGGATTTAATATTAATCCTATTTGCCAGTTGGTCAGGGGTAATATCAGTCGTTTGCAATTTATCTATTACAGATTTGGTTACTGACCTGCTTCTGATTATCTCCACGCAGTCCTTAACAAGCTTATCACTTATTAAATAACTCTGATCCATCAAATCAGTTTTGTCACTTAATATGTATACCGATGCTTTGGATTCATATATGGGTGCAAGGATATAGAAGCTAAAAACCGTTGATATACAAGCTGCTGCAATTGGTAGAATCAGGACTATCCATATTTTCTTGTAGAGAATCTTAAAAAGCTCCCTTAACTCCATTTTAATCCCCTTACATGCAATATAAATTTTGATTACGTTTAAATAAACGTTCTACCTTATTCTATTTATGGTAAACTGAAATTGTGATTG
>CAYQCA010000217.1:2321-7120 GCA_964415835.1 uncultured Clostridium sp.
ATCGGTCCGTAGTTTTTGCAAGCCATATAATCAGCACTTTCAGGATTTTCAGTGCCAAATGCATTCCAGACACTTGGTCTGAATAGCTTTTTCTTTTCAACATTATGCATACTGACTGGAAGTCTCAGCATGGATGCGAGTGTAATAAGGTCTGCTCCAATATGTCCATAGCTGACTGCTCCATGATTGGCTCCCCAATTGGCCATTACAGAATAAACATCTGTAAATGCACCACTCCCTGTAAGCCTTGGCGCAAACCATGTGGTTGGCCAGGTAGGGTCAGTCCGTTCATCCAGTTTCTGATGGACTTCATCGGGTAGTTCAACTGTCCAGCCTTCAGCCAATTGCAGCACTGGTCCCAAGCCTTTTATAAGGTTTATCCTGATCATCGTTACCGGCATTCCGCCTCTTGTCTTAAAATTACTGGAATATCCTCCTCCTCTGAAGTAACCCTTATTGGCTGGACACCATCTGGTCGCATCCAGGCATTTTTGAACCTCTGACTCGTTGATATCCCAATAAGGCTTCATCGCAGGCTTACCGTCAAATTGCTGTTCTCCTGTACCATCCAGAGCTGATGCACCAGAATTGATTAAATGTATAATACCATTTTTAGCATCACCTGTTAGTTCCACCCCAGTTACACGCTTAACAGCTTCAGGGCTCCAATAAGTACGCACATCAGAGAAAATCTGTGCACTATTTGTCAAAAGGTTGCCCATAAGCATTGATACACCATTTAATGCATCATTTTCAGTTGCATATATAAAAGGTGCCCTGGTCCCATTCCAGTCAAATGAACTATTTAATATTGCTTCTACAAAATCAGTATTTGGGAAATGATCTGTCCATTGGCGCTGACCCTGGAATCCTCCGGCAATGGCATTATGCCCCAAGCCTTCTTCCCGGTAACCCTTTTCTATTAATTTTTCGTTGCCAACCATAAGATCACGGGCAATCAGAGCACATTTAACAGTGAATTCCCACTCGTCGTCTTTCCTTTTTCTGTCTGAAGGCTTATGGTTTATGTCTTTTCCTTCCTTGCAGTTCTGTTTGGTCCACTTAAGAGCCTTTTCAAATTCTTCTTTATCGTAAATCTCCTCGTCAATTCTGCGGACAAATTCGGTCATATCCACTTGTTCGCACCTCATACCAAGGTAATCCTGAAAAAATGCAGGGTCAACAATCGATCCTGCAATACCCATTGAAACGCTGCCGCAGGAAAGATAACTTTTTCCGCGCATCTGTCCAACAGCGGCCGCAGCCCTTGCAAAACGGATAATCTTCTCTTTTACATCCTCAGGAATTGTGTCATCCTCTAAATCCTGTACATCATGACCGTAGATTGAAAATGCCGGCAAGCCTTTTTGTGCATGGGCAGCCAATACAGCAGCAAGATATACGGCACCCGGACGTTCAGTACCATTGAAGCCCCAAATAGCCTTTGGGATATTGGAGTCCATATCCATTGTTTCACTTCCGTAACACCAACAGGGCGTAACGGAAAGAGTTGCACATACACCTTCTCTTGAAAAGAGTTCTGCGCATTTTGCCGCCTCATATACCCCTCCAATTGTTGTATCAGAAATTACACACTCCACTGCATTTCCTTCCCTGTCCTTTACATTGGAAGAGATGAGCTTTGCAGCAGCCTTCGCCATAGACATGGTTTTCTCTTCAAGCCCGGCGCGTATTCCATCTTTTCCTTCACGTCCATCAATGATTGGTCTGATCCCTATTTTTATCATTTTTGCACCTCTTTCTAAATAAACTATTTGTTAAAATACTTCTATTTATATGAAATCGTACACTCTGCGAAACCGTTTCTACTTTTAACATTACGTTTTAACCAGTAATTTTGACGCATTTCATTTATTGATTATATGTAATTTGTAAAAACGTTTTTACAATTAAGATTATATTAATTAGATTTTCTGATGTCAACATTTAAAAATACAAATTTTTGGCCTCATAATCTGTTTAATTTATACATTCGTCAATTTTCAGACAAAATTCATTATGTAAAAACGTTTTCTTTGACAACGCATAATAATATTACTATAATAAGTTAAGAAATTAACTATAATAGGTGATATCAATATGAAAAAAACTTCAACCATAACAGACGTTGCAAAATTTCTGAATGTTTCCGTATCTACTGTTTCAAGGGTGATGAATGGTCGCGACAGAGTAAGCAGTGAAATGCGTAAAAAGGTAATGGATGCTGTTCAGAAACTGAATTATGTTCCAAATTATGCTGCTGTTTCTATTGTAAAGAAACGTACAAATGTCATTGTAGCGCTGGTCCCGGATCTAAATACACCTTTTTTTCTAAATGTAGTGCAGGGTGTCGAGAACATAGCAAAGTCCCATGGTTACTTTACAATGGTTTTTTCTACAAATGGTAGCCTGGAAGAAGAATCCAACTTTATTAATGGAATTATGGGCCGATCTGTTGATGGTATAATAGCTGTGCCATCTTCCCCTGATCTATTACATTTTGAGGATTATGATAAACCTATTGTTTTCGTCGATAGATTTAATGATAATTATTCCTATGATTGCGTGGTAATTGACAATTTCAAAGGCGCATATACCGCTGTTGAGCACCTGGTTCAAATGGGACATAAAAAAATTGCTATTATATCAGGCCCTCGAGAGCTAAACATCGGGAAGGAAAGATACTGGGGATTCGATCAGGCAATGCGTGACAATAATCTCGATATAAAAGATGAATATATTTCTATCGGTGGATGGTCGGAAAAAGATGGATATGATGCGTTGTCCAGGTTTATGCGTATGATGGATCCACCCACTGCAATTTTTGCTACAAACGAAAATATTTGCCGTGGAGTTATTAAGGCAGCTCATGACCTCAACCTGCAATTTGCAAAAGATATCTCTCTGATCAGTTTTGATGATAATGAGCTTGCACAAATTGTTAATCCCCAGATATCTGTTGTCAGCCGTGCTACCAATGAGATGGGCAATATTGGAGCGTCTATCCTGCTGGACAAAATAGAAGAAAGAAGAAATATTACACTCCCCCAGAGAATAAGTCTTCCTACACAACTTATCATCAGAGGATCGGTAAGAAAATTTTAATACCAAATTATAACCAAATTAATGTATAATATCCATTGGAAAGATAATTATTATACGTTAATTATGCAAATGGAATACAGGAGGTATTTAAATGCTAAACGACAAATGGAAGAAACTACAAAACGGAAGTGATATCAGGGGAGTAGCTTTAGAAGGAGTTGTTAATGAAGCTGTAAACCTTACTCCGGACATATCCGAACAAATAGCAAAGGCTTTTGCAGTATGGCTTTCCGAAAAGTCGCAAAAAGATGTTTCTCAACTAAAAATATCTGTCGGTAATGACTCCAGACTATCAGGTCCGGCAATCAGAGAAGCTGTTATCAATGGTATGTCTAGTCTTGGTGTAACTGTTTATAATTGTGGTCTTGCATCAACACCTGCAATGTTCATGTCAACAGTTCTGGATGGGTTCAAATATGACGGTTCAATTATGCTGACTGCCAGCCACCTTCCTTTTAACAGAAACGGTCTGAAATTTTTTACTCCTCAAGGGGGTCTTGAAAAACAGGATATTACAGCTGTATTGGAAAAGGCTCAAGACATAGAATTTAAAGATTCAGATACAAAAGGAGCAGTCATAAACGTCGATTTAATTTCTGCATATGCCAATGACCTTGTAATCAAAATCCGTAAAGGTTCCGGAATGGAGCTTCCTTTAGAAGGCCTGAGAATTCTTGTAGATGCCGGAAATGGTGCCGGAGGCTTCTTTGCAGACAAGGTATTAAAGCCTTTAGGTGCAGACACTACCGGAAGCCAGTTCTTGGAGCCGGATGGATCATTCCCTAACCACATCCCGAACCCTGAAGATAAAGATGCTATGAATTCTGTAAAAAATGCAGTTTTACATAACAATGCTGACTTCGGAATAATATTTGATACCGATGTTGACAGAGCCGGTGCTGTAGACAAGAATGGAAAGGAAATTAACAGAAACAGAATTATTGCGCTGATGGCGTCAATTGTTCTTGAGGAACACCCGGGTTCTGTAGTAGTAACCGATTCAATAACTTCAACCGAGCTAAAGGTTTTCATTGAAGAAAAACTCAACGGTATTCACCATAGATTTAAACGCGGCTATAAAAATGTCATAAATGAATCTATTCGCCTGAATAAAGAGGGCAAAGAATCACATTTGGCTATTGAAACCTCCGGGCATGGTGCACTTAAAGAGAATTATTTCCTTGATGATGGAGCGTATTTGATTTCGAAAATATTAATCAAAATTGCAAAGCTAAAAAAAGAAGGAAAGACCATTGATATGTTGCTGGACGAGCTTAAGGAGCCCCTTGAAACTAAAGAATTCCGTATGAATATTCTTGAAAAAGACTTCAAATCATACGGTGAAGCTGTGATTTCAAAGCTTGCAGCTTATGCAGAAGATAAGCCGGAATGGCAGGTTGCTCCTGATAACTACGAAGGTATAAGAATTTCTTTTGATGATGAAAATGGTAATGGCTGGTTCCTGTTACGTCTTTCACTTCATGATCCGCTGATGCCGCTCAATATTGAGTCAAATTCAGAAGGCGGTATAAAAATTATTGGTTCGAAGCTTCTTGAATTTCTCAGCAGCTTTGAAGGGCTTGATATTACGTCACTTAAGTCATATTGTATGTAGAATACCCTTGGAATAGATTAAACCGGCTGGATTTCTTTCTCAGAAATCCAGCCGGTTTTTGTTTGGGGTCAATTCCTTT
>CAYQCA010000218.1:0-7088 GCA_964415835.1 uncultured Clostridium sp.
TTATATATTTTTGGTATAAATCTTTATCAATGGGCTGCCAACACGGTAAAAGTTGAAATTACAAACTCTGCAATGTCTCAACTGGATTTTTATCTTGGAAATCTGGAAAGGGACTTTGACAGAATTAAACTGCTGCAAAACAATCTATTAATTGATGAAGATCTAAATCAATTGGCCTATGTTCCTGACTCATTGGACGATATTCAAAAAATGAAAGCTCTTTTAAGACTTCAGCAGAGGCTGGTCAGTATAAAAAACAGCAATCCATACATTCAGGAAGTCGGAGTATACATACCTTCCATCAGCAAAACAGTATATGCAGCGAATGGAGTTTCTGATCTAAGTTCAAACAAATTTAACCTGCTGAGAAAGAACCTGGGCAATCTTTCGTCAAATATTTCTTATAATCAAAATCAAATTCTACTTCTCAACAGAAAGATTACAATGTCATCAAAAATGGAAAATCAGCCAAGTTTTATTACTGAAATACAGCTTTCTAACAGAGATTTGATAAGGGAACTGACACAATCGGAAGATTATAAAAACAGCGGTCTTATTTTAATGGAAAATCAGGGGGAGTTCTCATTATCCACACCGGCCGATCACAAAATAATTGATGAGTTTAAAGAGTATATTCAAAAAGACTCCAATAAAGGCTTTAAGGATGAGCTAACTGTTAAAATTGATGGCGAAAATTATATGATGATTTATTCTACTTCTGAGCATCTTAATATGTCTTTATATAAATATATTCCGGAAAACCAGATTTTCAAAAAGCTGGAAAGCTATAAAGCCTGGTTCTGGATTTATATTATAACTGCTATTGTTATTATTTTCATTTTTTCATTATCCACATATCAACTGATAAAAAAACCTATGAATAAGCTGGTAAGATCCTTCAAGAAAGTAGAGGAAGGCGACCTGAGCATCCAGATTGAGCATGAACATAATGACGACATGAAATATGTTTATTCAAGCTTCAATTTAATGGTGAACAAGCTAAAGCAGCTTTTAGAGCAAGTTTATATGCTGAAGATTCTTTCGCAGCGCGCAGAACTAAAACAGCTGCAGGCGCAGATAAACCCTCACTTTTTGTACAACAGCTTTTTTATTCTCTATAATATGATTGATTATGATGATAATGCGGAAGTCAAGAAATTTGCTCAGCAGCTTGGAAACTATTTTCAGTACATTACACGAAGCGCAGCAGATGAGGTTCCCTTATATAAAGAGGTGGAACATGCCCGGACTTATGCAAATATTCAGACAAAGCGCTTCCGGAATAGGATATGCCTGGAATTTGAGGATTTACCACAAAAATTTGAGAATCTGATAGTCCCCAGGTTAATAATTCAACCGGTTATAGAAAATGCTTTTGAGCATGGACTTGAGCACAAAATGGAAAAAGGAGTTGTTCTGGTTAAATTCGCTCAAATTAATAATTTTTTTGAAATATCGATTGAAGACAACGGTGAAGGAATGACAGACCGGGATATAGAGGAGTTAAGAAGCCGCATGTATTGTAATGATGAAGAGCTGGAATGTACCGGCATTATTAATATTCATAAGAGGATTAAATTGAAATTCGGAGCGAAGAGTGGTGTTACTATATCCAGGGGTTCCCTTGGAGGATTGAAGGTATCAATACAAATAGGTCTGGAAGAGGAGAGCTGTAATGTATAGATTGGTTATTGTTGATGATGAACCGGATATTGTGGATAGACTTTACGTATTATTCAGCGAACTTGAACAGCCGCAGTTGGATGTGTGCAGGGCATATTCTGCAAAAGAGGCTTTGGACTGGCTTAACAGGACGAGGATTGACATTGTGTTGACGGATATACGCATGCCTGGCATGAGCGGATTGCAAATGATGGAAATTATTCGTGACAATTGGCCGCATTGCAAGATTATATTTCTCACGGGTTATAATGAGTTTGACTATGTCTACTCAGCCATAAAGTATCCGGGTGTAAGGTATTTGTTAAAAACAGAGGGACATGAAGCGATAATTGAGGCAGTAGTAGGCGCTGTAAATGACATCAAACAGGACATGGTGATTGATGACCTGATTCTGAATGCAAAGCAGCAGATAGATTTGGCGATGCCTTTACTTCAGAAGGAATATATTTTGGACCTTATCATGTATGAGGTACCCGATCTTGAGGTCAGAAAAGTGCAGATACAAGAAATGGGGCTGTCACTAAATGCTGAAATGCCTGTAATACTGATGCTGGGTCGGATGGACAGACCTCAGACAAGTATGTCCCCGCTTGAAAGATCCAAGCTTATATACTCTATTAACCTTGTGGTTGAAAAATACTTATCCCCGGTTGCCAGGAGCATTCATGCTGAATATGAGAGATTCAATATACTATGGATAATCCAGCCGAATGAACCCAAAGACCATGCGGGTAAGGAAACTGAAAACCATTCGGTATGGGAACGTGCTGCTATGTTTGTTAAAGGTACTCTTGAAACTATTCAGGATGTTTGCAACGAGTCATTAAACATACCCCTTTCCTTTGTGGTTGACAAGGAATGTGCTGTGTGGGAGGCTTTGCCGGAAAGATTCGAATTACTGAGGAAACTGCTTAACTACCGTTTTGGTACAGGTATGGAGATGCAATTGAGCAGCAGTGATATATCATTGTACTCTGATAATGACAGCTCGCTTTCATACCGCGGGGCCGACGAAGCCAGAGCGCTGATGAAAAAAATACATGCCATGGAATCATACCTGGAAAGCGGTCAAAAAGAGCATTTTATTTCCGGCTTGGATGAGATTGGCAAATATCTGAATGGCATAAACAGCATGAATTATAATCCCGCTCTCGAGTTGTATTATTCAATATCGCTAATGTTTCTTTCTTATATCAACAGGTGGAATATTGCGGAGAAGATAGCTTTTAAAATAGGTCTGGGAACGCTTACCCGGGCTGACCAGTTTAAAACCTGGATTGAAGCGGCTGAATATTTAAAGAAACTCACAAAGGTTATTTTTGATATACAACAGAATGAAGAGGATAAAAGAGCTCTTGCCGCAATAAACAAGGTTCAGCAATATATAAACGAGAATTTGCATGAGGACTTGTCTCTTGTAAGGCTTGGAGAACTGGTGCATTTCAATCCATCGTACCTTTCAAGATTATTTAAGCAGGTAACAGGTGTAAATTTATTGAGCTATATTAACAGTGTAAGGCTGTCAAAATCCAAAGAGCTGCTGCGTGATAGCAATATGAAGATAAATGAGATTTCAGCAAGCCTAGGTTTTATATCTGCACCATATTTTTCAAGATTCTTCAAAAAAGCAACAAATAAAAGTCCACAGGAATATCGTGACTCATCTTTGAACAAGTAAAGGAAAGATAAGAGTGTAAAAAATAAGTATATTGTTATGTTATGCCGGTGGAATTATTATTGTATTAGGATTTATGCATGAATTCAGTATGATTGATAATTTAAGGAGGGCATGAAATGTTTAAAACAAGAGTTAGAAAGGCTATATCTGTTTTACTGTCTCTTATGATAATTTTATCACTTGCTGCCTGTGGCAATGAGGCAAGTGATGCGTCAGGTACATCCGTCGTTACACAGCAGACCGCTTCATCTACAGAAACGAAAGAAGCCACGTCCACCGTTGCTCCTGATCCTTTAGGCAAATATGAAACTCCTATTGAGATTTCAGTTGTTAGACCTATTAACGCAAATTATAAATTCTCGGATGGCGAGACTTATGATAATAATGTGTGGATTCAGGGCTATGAACAGGAACTAGGGATAAAATTGAAATACAAATGGTATGTTGATGCAAGTCAATACGACCAAAAGATCGGACTTGAAATAGCGTCGAATGATCTTCCTGATATGTTCTATATAAGAGGCGGCGACGAGAAAGATCTTAATATTCTTGCCTCAAACGGAGTTCTTGCAGACCTGACAGATGTATACAATCAATATGCATCTCCACTGCTTAAGAGTGTAGTAGAATTCGACCAAAAATCCTCGGAGATGTTGAAATATGATGGCAAAATGATAGCTTTGGGAATGCCTTCAAATATATATGAGGCCATAAATGTAATCTGGATAAGAAATGACTGGTTAAAGAACGTTGGTCTTTCAGCTCCTAAAACAATGGAAGATGTTTTAAAAATATCAGAGGCTTTTACTACCAAGGATCCTGATAAAAACGGTAAGAATGATACATACGGACTGGCAATGTTCAAGGATATCGTCAGCACAGGTTTTGCCGATACTATGGGAATATTTAACGGATATCATGCATATCCGAAGATATGGATAAAGGATTCAGCAGGTAAACTGGCATACGGAAGTATTCAACCTGAAGTTAAAAATGCTTTAAAAGTTCTGCAGGATATGTACAAAAGCGGACAGATCGACAAGGAATTTGGTGTAAAAGACGGCGGAAAAGCAGCTGAACTTACTACCTCCGGAAAAGTTGGAATGGAATTCGGAGCATGGTGGAATCCCGGCTGGCCTTTAGGGGACAGTAAAGCCAAGGATATAAACGCTGACTGGCAGGCATATCCTCTTGTTTCATCTGACAGTAATCCGGTTCTGGGTACAACCAGCCCAAGCATAGGCAATTATTTCTGCGTAAACAAGAATTTCAAAAACCCCGAAGCTATTGTAAAGCTGGCAAACTACTGTCTTGAAAAAGGTTTTGGAAAGGCTTCTGAAACTGAATTCAACAAATATATCATGAGTGATGACGGAAAACAATTATTTGATTTGTCATTTATCTATATGGCTCCTGTTGATAAGAATGTTCAGATAATGCATTCAGTATCTGAATCAGTAGCTGCAAAAGACGGTTCCAAGCTAAAGGGAGAAGAGAAGTCAACCTTTGACAGCGCAATGAAATGGGTAAACGAGAAAAACCCCGGAAACTGGGTGCATTATATATGCTTTGGCTCAGGTGATATTTCAGCAATGTCTATTATTGAGGCGTACCAAAAGAATAATAGCGGCATGGTTAACCAATTCTTTGGAACTCCGACTCCAACTATGTCTGATAAACTAACTACACTGCAAAAGATGGAAATAGAAACTTATACAAATATTATCATGGGAAAATCGATGGATGAATTTGATAAGTTTGTGGCTGATTGGAAGAAGCTGGGCGGAGATGATATAACTAAAGAAGTCAACGATTGGTACGAAAAGAACAAATAATCAATTTAACATTACATAAATACATTGGGCGGGTATTATGGAATCTAACTACAGATATTTGTAATACCTGCCTTAATAATCGGGGGCTTTTAAATGTTTCGAAAACTAAAAATAAAGGATATTTCATTACATATAATGATTTTACCGGCAGTCATTCTGCTTTTTGTTTATTGCTATATTCCGATGTTTGGTATTGTAGCTGCATTTCAGAAATTTGATCCCTTTAAAGGGTTTTTCCACTCCAAGTGGGTCGGACTTGATAATTTTACTTATATATTAGGTATGCCGGGAATATTTCAGGTAATATGGAACACGCTGTTCATCTCCATAATGAAAATTATTGCCGGTCTGATTGTACCGGTATTTGTTGCACTGCTGCTCAACGAGGTTGGAAGCAGAAAATTTAAGAGAACTGTGCAAACCATGATATATTTTCCATACTTTTTGTCGTGGGTTATACTTGGAGGAATAATTATTGACGTTTTATCTCCTTCAAGCGGTATAGTAAACCAGGTATTAACGTTTTTCGGTGCGGAGCCGGTTTACTTTCTTGGGAATGCATCCATATTTCCGTATGTGCTTGTGATTACAGATGTATGGAAAGGGTTCGGCTTTTCAACGGTGGTTTACCTTGCGGCTCTGACCAGTATAGACCCAACTTTATATGAAGCATGCTTTGTTGATGGCGGTAACCGCTGGAAACAGATGCGTTATGTTACACTGCCGGGGATTTCAGCTGTAGTTATTCTAATGGCTACACTAAGTCTGGGTAATGTATTGAATGCGGGTTTTGAGCAGGTTTTCAGCTTGTACAGTCCACAGGTATACAGGACAGGAGACATAATAGACACTCTTGTATATAGGCTCGGTCTTCTAGACAGGCAGTACAGTCCTGCAACAGCAGTTGGGCTGTTCAAATCAGTGGTTTCATTTATCCTGATAATGCTTTCTTACAAACTTGCCGGGAAGTATGCGAACTATAGAATATTCTGACAATATTAAGGATGATATACTATGAAACAATATAATTCAAGCAGTAGAAAGGTTTTTCTGCTATTTAACTATTTATTTTTATCAATGATAGGCGTATTTTGTCTGCTTCCATTGGTTCATGTTTTGGCAATTTCATTCAGCAGCAGTGAATATGTGGCTGCCGGTGAGGTAAAGTTTTGGCCGGTCGGCTTTACTCTAAAAGCATATGGATTTGTTTCAAACAGGCCTGAGTTTATCAGATCCTTTTTGGTGGCAATACAAAGGGTCGCTTTAGGCTTGAGTGTAAATCTGCTATTAACGCTTTTGTCTGCATTTGTCCTTTCAAGGGATGAAAAGAAGTTCAGATGGAGAAATATATATGCCTGGTACTTTGTTGTGACGATGATATTTTCGGGCGGACTAATCCCCGGCTATCTCGTTGTAAAAGGAAC
Organism: uncultured Clostridium sp.; assembly: GCA_964415835.1. GTDB lineage: Bacteria > Bacillota > Clostridia > Acetivibrionales > DSM-1351 > Ruminiclostridium. The sequence continues at coordinate 6,621 of CAYQCA010000218.1, forward strand.
AGGGCTAATCAATAGTATATGGGCATTAATTTTACCGGGTGCCGTTCCCGTTTTCAGCGTTATCCTCCTGATGAATTTTTTTAAAGGCCTTCCAAGGGAATTGGAGGAGGCTGCATATATAGATGGTGCAGGGCATTGGAGGATATTGACAAGGATTTTTGTTCCGCTGTCGAAGCCGGCGCTTGCCACAATAACACTTTTGATGATTGTAGGCCATTGGAATTCCTGGTTTGACGGGCTAATTTTTATGAATAAGCCGGATAAATATCCACTTCAAAGCTATCTGCAAACTGTTATTATTACACCTGATTTTAAGTTTATATCAAGCACAGATCTGGAGCTGCTCAGAGTTGTTAATGATAGAACATCAAAAGCAGCGCAGATTTTTCTGGCAACTCTGCCTATACTGATGGTATATCCGTTTTTACAAAAATATTTCACCAGCGGTCTCGTTATGGGAAGTGTGAA
>CAYQCA010000219.1:0-6990 GCA_964415835.1 uncultured Clostridium sp.
TTAAAGGTCAAGGTTCGGCCCTTGACCCTGTATCGCTATGCTTTCAGTTTATCTTATTAATAAAGCCATATGCTCTATTTAGCCTTGTTAAGAACCTGTTTAGTATCTGCTTGTGCTTGGCATTTTAGGTGGATTTTATGTCAGGCAAGGCGAATTTTTGAAGAAATAATTTGTTTATTTCAAGAAAATTCAACGCAGCATGGCGTAAAATCCGCCAAAATGACGGGCGCAATGAGATACTAAACAGGTTCTAATGGTAGATTTTACTTTTGGAGGAACAAATGTCAATTACGGAACTGATATTATTAGCACTTGGGCTTTCAATGGATGCTTCAGCAGTGTCTATTTCAAATACATTGTGCATTAAGAAGTTAACTGTAAAAAATATTCTTCAGATGGCAGTTATATTTGGTCTTTTCCAGGGATTGATGCCTTTGATAGGATATTTTGCGGCAAGTGTTTTTTCAGATGTAATTTCGCAATTTGACCATTGGATAGCATTTATTCTTTTGTCAATAATTGGTGGAAAGATGCTTCATGAAGCGATTACGGCTGAACCTGATAAGGATTGTTCATTGTTCAATCTGACATTGAAATTGCTGCTTATACAAGCAGTAGCGACCAGCATCGATGCGCTTGCAGTGGGCGTAAGCTTGTCAGCGCTCAGCGTTAATATTTATAATGCAGTAATTATTATAAGTATAATTACATTTATCTGTTGCACAGTTGCAATATTAACTGCAAAAAGATTTGGAAATTTACTAGGTAAAAGAGCAGATATAGTGGGTGGTCTCATTTTAATTGCAATTGGGCTAAAAATATTTATTGAACATTTGCTCTTAGGAGAATAATAAATGCAAATTCGAACAAGTGTTTGCATGGTTGCAATTATATGATATAATCGTAGTGAAAAGTGAGCAGTGAATAGTGAATAATGAAGGAAAAATTGGCTACACCAATTTAAATTGATTTTGCGCATAGCGAAAAATTACCATAACACTTCACTTTTCATTATTAACTATGTATGAGAGGTTTTATGAATAGATTTGAGATTGTTTCAGAATATAAACCAAGGGGCGACCAGCCTGTTGCTATTGAAAAATTAAGCAGAGGAATAACAAAGGGACAGAAGCATCAGACTCTTCTAGGGGTAACCGGATCAGGTAAAACATATACCATGGCAAAGGTAATTGAGCAGGTTCAAAAACCCACTCTTGTTATAGCTCATAACAAAACTCTGGCAGCACAGCTCTGTAGTGAATTTAAAGAGTTTTTTCCCAATAACGTAGTAGAATATTTTGTGAGTTATTATGACTATTACCAGCCTGAAGCGTATATCCCGTCTACGGACACCTATATAGAAAAGGACTCTTCTATAAATGAAGAGATAGACAAACTTCGTCACTCGGCCACAGCGGCTTTGTTTGAACGCAGAGACGTAATCATTGTTGCCAGTGTTTCCTGTATTTATGGTTTGGGTGACCCGGAGGATTATACCGATTTGATGCTATCCCTAAGAGTCGGTATGCAGAAGGACAGGGATGAAATCATAAGAAAACTGGTTGATATTCAGTATGAAAGAAATGAAATTGACTTTAGAAGAGGAAAGTTCCGAGCCAGAGGTGATGTTCTTGAGATATTCCCGGCTAACAGTTCTGAAAAGGCCTTAAGAGTTGAGTTCTTTGGTGATGAAATAGAAAAAATAACTGAAGTGGATTATCTTACAGGAGAAATAGTTGGGACAAGATCCCATATTGCTGTTTTCCCGGCTTCTCACTATGCTACTACCAGAACTAAAATGGAAAAAGCAATGGTTACAATTGAGAAAGAATTAGAAGAAAGATTGGAACAGCTCAAGATGGAAGGAAAGCTTTTAGAAGCTCAACGTCTGGAGCAAAGGACTAGATATGACCTTGAAATGATGTCCGAGATCGGTTTCTGTCAGGGTATTGAGAACTACTCAAGACATATTAGCGGCAGGGAGCCTGGAAGTTCTCCGTTTACACTGATGGATTATTTCCCCGATGACTATTTGCTTTTTATTGACGAATCCCACGTTACAGTTTCACAAATAGGAGCTATGTATAATGGTGACCGCTCAAGAAAGGAATCCCTTGTGGAGTATGGCTTTAGACTGCCTTCTGCTTTTGACAACCGACCTCTAAAATTTAATGAATTTGAAGAGCGTGTAAATCAGGTTGTATATGTAAGTGCAACGCCTGCTGCTTATGAACGTGAGCATTCAACTCAAATAGTCGAGCAAATTATTAGACCTACCGGGCTAATTGATCCTGAAATAATTGTGAGACCTGTAAAGGGTCAGATCGATGACTTGATTGGTGAAATAAATATAAGATCTGAAAAGAAACAGAGAGTTCTTGTGACTACCCTTACTAAAAAGATGGCAGAAGATTTGACTGACTATATGAAAGAGCTTGATATAAAAGTTAAGTATCTGCACTCGGATATTGACACATTTGAGAGAATGGAAATATTAAGAGATTTACGTCTCGGGGTTTTTGATGTGCTGATAGGTATCAACCTTCTTAGAGAAGGTTTGGACATTCCGGAAGTATCTCTTGTAGCAATACTCGATGCTGACAAGGAAGGATTTTTGAGGTCTGAAACCTCACTTATACAGACTATAGGAAGAGCAGCCAGAAACGCAGAAGGAAAGGTTATAATGTATGCAGACAATATAACCGGTTCAATGCATAGAGCCATAAGCGAAACTAACCGCAGAAGACAGCTGCAGATGGATTATAATAAAGCACATGGTATTATTCCTACTACTATACAGAAATCTGTTCGTGACCTTATTGAAGCTACCAAAGTTGCCGAGGATGAGGATAAATATTATACCAGCAAGGAAAAAGCAAATCTTATGTCTGCTGAAGAACTGGAAACCCTTATTGCCAAACTTCAAAAGGAAATGAAGAAGGCAGCCGGTGAGTTACAGTTCGAACGCGCAGCAGAGCTAAGAGACAAAATTGAGGAACTTAGGAGAAGTAAATGAAATATCTCAGGCAGTTTTTAATTATTCTAATTTTTTGCACTATTGGGGAAGTACTCAGCAAAGTAGTACATATTCCGCTACCAGGCAGTATAATCGGCATGATACTGCTGTTTATCGGTCTTTTGACAGGAATAATAAAACTTGAAATGATACAGGAAGTAAGTCAATTTCTATTGGATCACCTTGCCTTCTTCTTTATACCGGCTGGAGTAGGTCTGCTAGCATATGTTGGAATACTGAAACAGAATCTAATACCTATTTTAATAATTTGTTTTGTAACTACTTTTTTAGTCATGATTGTTACAGGGTGGACTATTCAGGCTATAAAGAGGAGGGGCAGCAGATGAGGGAGATATTGCATACACCAATTTTTGCATTGCTCCTTTCAATTCTTGCATATGAAATTGGAATTTTTATCAATAAAAAAACAAAGATTGCTTTTTTTAATCCCTTAATGTTAGCAATAATTATAGTAATAGGGACATTGCTTGTACTGGATATTCCACTGGAGCAATATAAAAAGGGCGGAGATTTTATTTCCATGTTTCTGACACCTGCCACTGTAATTCTGGCGGTGCCGCTTTATAAAAACATTAATTCTTTGAAAAAAGACTATGCAGCTATAATCAGTGGAGTTATTATCGGATCAATTACTGCAATCGCAAGTGTTTGGGGGTTGGCAAGAGCCTTTGGGCTGCCAAAGGATTTATTGGTATCATTACTACCTAAATCAATTACAACTCCGCTGGGTATTGAGCTTTCAAATCAAATAGGCGGTATACCTTCAGTTACAGTAGCAGCTATTATAATAACAGGTATAGTGGGAGCAGTTTTTGCCCAATGGATCTTAAAGACCTTCAGAATAACTGACAAGACTGCTAAGGGAATAGCTATAGGGACTTCTGCTCACGCACTGGGGACTACAAAAGCAGTAGAACTGGGTGAAACCGAAGGAGCAATGAGTGGTCTGGCTATAGGACTTGCGGGGCTTGTCACAGTAATAGTTGTTACTATTTTGTTTAAAATAGGTTTATTTTAGACTGTATACAATTGTAAGTTTTCACAATTGTAATTAATACCAATTGTGGTATACTAAAAAGCAAATGAACATTGTAGGAGGTTTCTTTAAATACTATGGATAGCCAATCAAAACTTAATTTCTGGTTAACAAATGAATATTTTGATCAAGATACTAAAAATGAACTTTTATCAATAAAAGATAATGCAAAAGAAGTTGAAGACAGGTTTTATAAAAGTTTGGAGTTTGGAACAGGCGGTCTTAGAGGAATTATCGGTGCAGGAACCAACAGAATAAATATATATACTGTCAGAGTTGCTTCTCAAGGTCTTGCCAACTATATTGATTTCCTGGGTAAACAGGATAAGGGTATTGTTATAGCATATGATTCAAGATTTATGTCTCCTGAGTTTTCTCTTGAGGCGGCAAAGGTGTTTTGTGCCAACGGTATAAAAACATATCTCTTTGATGAATTAAGACCGACCCCAATGTTATCATTTGCTGTACGCTATTTAAGCGCGGCAGCGGGAGTAGTTGTAACTGCCAGCCATAACCCAAAGCAGTATAATGGCTATAAAGTATATGGAGAAGATGGGGGACAGCTGTCACTGGATGGATCCAATGCTGTCATTGAATATATAAATAAAATAGAAGACGTAACAAAAGTAAATACAATATCAAAAGAAGAGGCAATTGAAAAGGGCTTGCTACAGATAATCGGCAGTGAAATTGATGATGCATATATTGCTATGCTTAAAACCTTGTGCATCAATAAGGATGTTATTGCAAAGGTAGCAGATAGCTTTAAAATCGTCTATACACCACTGCATGGGGCCGGAAATAAACCCGTAAGAAGGATTTTAGCTGAAAATGGATTTAAAAATGTGTTAGTAGTAAAGGAGCAGGAATTACCGGATTCCCAATTCTCAACTGTTAAATCACCAAATCCGGAAGAAAAGGCTGCATTCGAGCTAGCAATCAGGCTCGCAGATGAAAATAATGTTGATTTAATTATAGGGACAGACCCTGACAGCGACAGAGTTGGTGTTGTGGTAAGGAAGAATGACGGTGAATATGCTACTCTGACAGGTAATCAGACAGGGTGTCTGCTGCTTGAATATATGTTGTCAGCGCTAAAAGAAACAGGAAAGCTTCCGGAAAATGGATTTGTTGTTAAAACTATTGTTACTACCGAACTTTCAAAGGAAATCGCCAAAAACTACGATGTTGAATTAGTCGAGGTATTAACTGGCTTCAAGTTTATTGGAGAACAAATAATGCTGAGAGATGAAAACGGAAATCAAGAATATTTATTCGGATTCGAAGAAAGCTATGGCTATCTTGCAGGTACTGATGTAAGAGACAAGGATGCTGTTGTGGCATCAATGCTGATTGCAGAAATGGCTGCATATTATAAGACAAACGGTATGTCGTTGTATGATGCGTTAATTAAATTATTTGAGAAATATGGGTACTTTATTGAAGGTATAAATTCGTTTACTCTTGAAGGAAAAGATGGAGTTGAAAAAATCAAATCGGCCATGACCACTATGCGTACCGCAAAGTACAATTCCTTTGGCGAATTAAAGGTTAAGGCTATAAGAGACTATCAAAACTCAGAGCGATTTGTTATCAGCGACAAAACTGTTGAGGAAATTACATTACCTTCATCAGACGTTCTTTATTTTGAAATGCAGGATGGATCATGGTTCTGTGTAAGACCTTCCGGAACTGAACCCAAAATAAAGATATATTATGGTGTTTCAGATACAACATTGCAGTTGTCTGAACAAAAGCTGGATAAGTTAAAGAACAATGTATTGAATGTGATTAAACCATTGTTGTAAATTAGAAGTATAGGAGTCTAGAAGTAACAGTAGTACAGAATAATGGTAAGTCCGCTGAGCGGACTTTGATTAAAAAGCTCGGTATGCCGAGCTTCCCTCTTCTGTCTCCTGTAACTTCTGAACTCCTGCTACTCCTGTACTCCTATTACTCCTGTACTCCTGACCAAGGGCATCTGCAGAACAGCAATTTCCGGAACAGAAAAGAATCTAAAAGGGAAAATAACGTTTCCAAGACCTCTGTTTATATAGATATTTATATCATTAATTTTATGTAATCCTCTTCTATAACCCATTTTGCAAAGTTCCTCACGCCTCAGAATTTTAAATTCCAGATTGAATGGCATCCATATCTGTCCACCGTGAAAGTGGCCACAAAGAAAATAATCTACTTTATCCTTCGGAAGAGACAGAATCATATCAGGGTTATGAGAAAATGCTATATTTATACATCCATTATTCAGTGAAGGCATTACTCCCTTAAAAGCTTTTTCAATGTCAGGCTTTCCTTGCTTTAAATCATCAATTCCGATAAGGTTATAGGTGGTTCCATTCTTTGACAATCTGGTGCTAGAGTTAATTAAAAGGTGGGCACCTGTTTTTTTAATAACATCAATAAAGTAATTCAGGTTCTTATTATGTTTGAGAGCTCTATGATCATGGTTGCCAAGAGATAAATAAACCGGATATTCAGTAGTTATTAATTTTAAAAATTTAATGAATTTTGGAATGTCTTTTTCTTTTTCGATATAGTCACCAGTAATAATAATAATATCCGGTTTGATCTGTTTCAGTGCATTAACAAGCCTTTTACCGGATATATAAAGATTATTGATATGAATATCCGAAAGCTGTGCAATTTTTAAACCTTTAGAGCTTGTACTAAAATTAACTATGCTCTTTTTTAAAAAAGATGCTTCAACTCTCATGTAAAGTAATGCGAATAAAATTATTATTAAAATTACCTTAATTATCATATAGGTATTTTCTCCTATTCCCAAATGTTAAATATTATGCCAAAATAGAGCATATGAAAATATCAGCTTTTGTAAAAATGGCTAAAATAACCATAGCATATTGTTATTTTATGTAAGGTTAAGTATAATTATAAT
>CAYQCA010000220.1:0-2851 GCA_964415835.1 uncultured Clostridium sp.
CGCTAAAAATAATTCCAATGAATTTACTAGCCTCCTGCAATTTTATTTTACAATATTACGATGTAGAAAAAAAGTCCCCCACTTCTATAAGTGGTTAGTTCCGTTTCGGTTTGAGTATATCCCAGGTCATCTACCGGTGACCATGCCTCTGTTGAAACACCGCTAATATAATACAAATCGAAAAATATAATTATATATATCAACTATTGAAGAGAATATGCAAAGAGTAAAAAACCTCGCTGATTTATAATGAGATTATAGTCACCTACTGGTGCTCATAGTCTCATAAAGCGCCACTGGTGTGAATAAATTTTACTACGATCGAAAAATTTACTCTGAACTTAAGCGTTATAGTGTAGACATAAATAAATAGTGAAAGGGGATGTTATTTATGGAAGAACTAAAATTAGAGCAGTTGAATTGTTTTTGTAAAATGCATCCGGACATGTATCTGTTAAGTTTTCGGGAGGATCAGAACGGCGATATTCACAGCTTATCCGAGGAGACAGATATGGAATAATGCACCTAAGAGCCTGTTTAATGTCTCATTGCACTCGCCATTCTGGCGGATTTTGCGCCGGGCTGCGTTAAATTTTCTTTAACATAAAAATTATATCCATCAACTACAAAAGACAATATGCAAAGAGTAAAAAATCCCCCCTTGTTATAATTGAAGTACATTATAACAAGGGGGATTTTTTTATGGATGAAATTTTAGCAATCAACGGCGGCAAGCCGGTGCGAGAGAAACCATTGCTTTCGGCATTTCCGGGTGCAAGCCTGTATGGTGAAGAGGAGAAAAAAGCTTTGCTGGAGGTTGTAGACAGAAAGTCACCTTTCAGGTATTATGGCTTTGATGTGGCAAATAAAGTGGCTGCCTTTGAAAAAACGCTGAGAGAGAAAACAGGAAGCAAATATGCTTTAGGTGTTACGTCGGGAACAGCGGCACTGGTGGTTGCCATGAAAGCGCTTGGGATTGGCCCGGGGGATAAGGTAATTGTACCCTCCAACACCTTTCTGGCAACTCCCGGAGCTGTAATTACAGCCGGTGCAGTGCCTGTATTTGCGGATGTTGACGACAGCATGAATATAAATCCCACAGAGATAGAGCGACTGTGCGATCCCTATACAAAAGCGGTGATTACAGTGCCTATTCTGGGAAATCCATGTGAGATGGGCAAAATCACAGCAGTAGCCAAAAAGTGCAATATCGCTGTGATTGAAGATGTTGCCCAATCTTCAGGCTCCAAATATAAAGGCAGGTATTGTGGCTCCTTTGGAGATGTAGGCTGTTTCAGCCTACAAATGAATAAAATACTTACTACCGGAGACGGCGGTGCGATTATAACCAATAACGATATCGTATATGAGAGGGCGGTAAGATATCATGATCAGGGTATGTTCAGGGAGAGGGAAGGTTTTCTTTCCATGAACGCAGAAGATGATATTTTTGTGGGGCAAAACTACAGAATGAGTGAGCTGACAGGTGCCGTCGCGCTGGAACAGTTAAAAAAGCTTGACTATATCATAGAAAACCTTAGAAGAATCAAGAAGACCATTAAGGATCAGATCAAAGATATTGACGGGATTTCCTTCAGGAGGATAGTCGATGAGGAGGGGGATACCGGAGGAACGCTTTTCATGATGCTGCCTAACGAGAAATTGTCAGTCAAGTTCAGTGAAGCTCTGGCTGCGGAAAATATTTCATGCGGAAGATTATACGGCGGCAGGCCGGTCTATACCTTGCCTCAGATATTCAATCAAAAGACTGTGGACAGAAATGGATTTCCTTTCAACCAGTTCAGTGAGAAGATTGAGTATACAATGGGCATGTGCCCCTACGTGGAGGAGCATTTGCCTAAAAATGCAACGATTATGCTTAATCCACTGTTGACAGAAAAAGATACAGAGGATATTGTAAAAGGCATAAGAAAAGTGGCAAAATATATATTATAACGAGGCGGTAAAAATGTCATAGTTGTTGAGAGGGAAGAGGAATGAAGTTTAATTATCTTGATAAGGAAGAATACAAGGATATTCCTATTATGAGGATGGTGGATAATAATCATGGAAATTTACCATTTTATATCCGAAAATACTCCTTGAGGGAAGAACTGCATCCGCACCGGCATGAATACATGCAGATTAATTATATCCGTCAGGGGCGTGGGAAGCATTTAATCGCTAAGCATGAGTTCAATATCATAAAGGGCGATATTTTCGTCATTCCTCCTTATATCCCTCATTGTATAGCGGTTTCAGAGGAATCACAGTTGGAAATATATGAATTTGAGTTTGAGCCAGAATTTATCAATCAAAATTTTCAGGAAATAAATCAGGTTGAATCATTCTTTGATTTTGCTTACATTGAACCTTTTCTGGTGGCGGAGAATTATGTCAGGCCAAGGCTGAATCTGGTAGGAAAACAACAGATAGAGGTCGAAAACATTCTAGATGAAGTCTATGGTGAATTTATAGGGAGAACCCCCGGGTTTATGCTGCTTGTTAAATCCCTTCTGCTGAAGCTGTTGGTCGTGGTGGGAAGGGAATTTACGAAGGATCTGGAAGGCTCGGAAGCGGGGAGTATCTTTGACAGGCACAGAGATGCGATTTTTGGCTCCATTAAGTATATTGACGAGAATTATATGGAAGACCTGAACATTGAAAATGTCGCCAGAAGGTTTATGCTTTCAAGATCATATTACAGTTATCTGTTCAAAAGCATTACATCAAAGACCTTTATAGAATACCTGACTAACATCCGGCTGTCAAAGGCTATGGAGCTTCTCAGGAACACAGATAAAAGGGTGGTTGACATCTGCTATGAGACGGGTTTCAATAATGTGAACCA
>CAYQCA010000220.1:2951-6944 GCA_964415835.1 uncultured Clostridium sp.
GTTTTTTCGGCAATAGCTTTGATTGGAAGATCTGTATTAATAAGCATATCCTTCACATACTCAATTTGGGTTTCCATATGTTTTTGCTTGAAAGTCATACCATACTTTTCTTTCAAAATACGGTTCAATTGGCTGCTGCTTATGTGGAGTAGCCCGCATAGCTCTTGTGAGGTTGCTTTATAATTATATTTTAAATCGAAGAAGTTTTCGATAATACTGATTCTATTTTCCCTGTATACTTTAGGTGGATGAGTTTTGAACTCATGTTTAGCTTCTATGGCTATTTCGCGTATTATGCCGACAAATAACAACGAAAATAGATACTTGACTTTTGTATAATAGCCTATAGCCTGTTGCTTTAATTCTGACTGTATTCCATAAATAATATGCTTGATACTATTTAGATTCCTCGAATAAAAAAACCGGGTATTCGATAATATATAAACAAAACTTTTGATTTCTTCCTCCGAATAGTCATTATCAGTGTTGTTACATATATCATATTCAAATTTGCAGCTGTATCTGTGTATGGGGTTTGATATCGGCCCATTTTGCTTATGGTAAACCCCTGCTCTAATGAGGTAAAAACTGTCTGGGACAACTTCATATTGCATATCGTCAGTACATAAAAAACCCGAACCTTCAGTAATAAAGTGAAATTCAAAGGTGGCATGTCTATGCCTTTCACTATACTGTTGGCTGCTATAATTAAAGAAAGCAGAATCAATTAATATATTAAACAATATTGGACCGATATGGGTCGTAATATTCCACTCATTAGCGTGATCGACGCGGCTATCCATAATATTTCTCCAGTTACTTCATATGGGATTTTCTATTAAGTTGATTATATATTTATTCAATGTACTGTACAAGAGAATTATTAAAATCATGCATGGATTTATTAAAATCGATAGTTTTTAACATGTAAAAAAAACGATTGGGATTTTATAATGAAAATGTAATTGAAGTTGAAAGGCCTGAGAAATATGAAAACGGATATAGTAAAAACCGGAGGGGGTTAGGATTATTATTAAGGCACTGGTAATAGGCTTAGGTTCAATGGGAAGAAAAAGAGTACAGGTACTTACAGAGCAGAAGGTACAGGTGTTTGGCGTAGATATCAGAGAGGACAGGAGAAATTATATAGAAAAAGAATATGGAATCACAACCTTCGATTGCTTTGAAAAAGGTCTTGAGGTCAAGCCCGACTTCCTGGTTATATGCAATAAACCCAATGAGCATTTATACTATGTGAAATTCGGGTTGGAAAATGGTATTCATACTTTTAGTGAAGAAAACTGCGTTTCTGAATTTTCTTTAATGGATGAAGTTATAATGCTTTCTGAAAGGAAAAAATCTATTATTGCAGCCCCGAGCTGCTCTTTCAGGCATCATCCCTGTGTGCAGCGAATTAAAAAGATTGTTGATGATGAAATCCTCGGTGATAAAAATAAGGGATTTATTACATATCATTGTGGCAGTTATCTACCTGATTGGCATACATATGAGCAGGTTTCCGATTACTATGTAAAGGATAAGGAAACTGGCGGCGGAAGAGATATGATCGTTTTTGAATTTGAATGGCTGCAGTGGATTTTTGACGATGTGAAATCAGTAATGGCAGTTACTAAAAAGTATAGTCAATTTGAGGCAGATATTTTTGACACATACCAGATAATATCTGATTTCAAAGGAGGAAACACAGCATCAGTGGCAATTGATCTACTTCTTAGATGGTCGAACAGATATTTCAGGTATGTAACAGAATTTGGGGAAATCAACTGGGACTATAATAGCCACTATATCCATGTATATGATGCAAGAGAAGGGAAATGGAGTATTATACCGGAAGCACCTATAAGCGGGCCGTACAAGGGTTGGAATCAGATGGATATGTACAGGGATGAGATCAGACATTTCATCGATGCAGTACAGGGAAAAGCCGAATATTGCACCAACTACAGGAATGAAAAGCGTCTCAGCCTTATAACTCTTGCTTCTGAAGAAAGCAGTAGGACAGGGCTTAAAATAGATATTATTGACACTTATTAATAAAAAATGAAAAAAGAAAAATTATTGAATATATATAAAATTGGGGTGATGTGATATGTCAGGATACTCAGACAAGAAGAATCTGACGCAGGAATTATATTTAAAGGCAAAAGGAATTATTCCAGGCGGGACACAATTATTGAGCAAACGGCCCGAAATGTTTGCACCCGACCAATGGCCGGCATATTTTAGTAAAGCAAGCGGCTGTGAGGTATGGGACCTTGATGGAAAGCATTATTATGATATGTCTTCGAATGGAATAGGGGCATGCCTTCTTGGCTTTTGCGACCCGGATGTGAACAGAGCGGTTAAAGAGCGTATTGACCTTGGGAGCATGTGCACTTTAAATGCCCCGGAAGAAGTGGAGTTGTCGGAGCTACTTTGCGATATACATCCATGGGCGAAACAGGTGAGATTCACCCGCTCCGGCGGAGAAACAGGGACAATGGCTGTAAGAATTGCACGGGCAACTACGGACCGTTCCATCATTGCTGTTTGTGGATATCACGGATGGCATGACTGGTACCTGGCGGCAAATCTTGGTGAAAATGATGCGCTGAGGGGACACCTGCTTCCTGGGTTGGAGCCGCTCGGGGTTCCCTCCGAATTGAGGAATACTGCCTTTGCTTTCAAATACAATGATGTAAAGGAATTTCAATCTATCATTGATAGAGTCGGTAATAAATTGGCGGCTGTGGTTATGGAGCCCTGCAGGTATAATGATCCGAATCCGGGTTTTCTTGAATATGTTAAGGAAAAAACTCATAAATGCGGTGCTTTATTAATTTTTGATGAAATAACTATCGGATGGAGGCTAACATACGGCGGATCTCATTTAAAACTAGGTGTCAATCCGGATATAGCCTTTTTTGCAAAGGCAATGGGAAACGGATACCCGATTGGTGCGGTAATAGGCACAAAAGAAGCTATGGAAGGAGCACATAAATCATTTATCAGCAGTACGTATTGGACTGAGAGCATTGGACCTGTGGCGGCACTTGCGACACTTAAGAAGATAAAGGAAGTAAAGGCACATGAACATGTGCAAAATATAGGCAGTATGGTCGCTGAATCGTGGTTGAAACATGCAGTCAGGCATGGATTGAAGATTTCCATCCATGATGGATATCCGTGCCTCGCACACTTTAAATTTGTAAATGAAAAATGTGAAGAACTTCACACACTTTATAACCAAATGATGCTGGAAATGGGTTTCCTGGGGATAGCATCGATTTATCCTACTATGGCGCATACTGATGAAATTGTTCATAAGTATGATCAGGCAATTGACGAGGTATTTGGCCAAATCGCACTTGCCATTAAACAGGATAAGGTCAGTGAGCTATTGAAAGGCCCTGTAATTCATACTGGCTTTAGAAGACTCAACTGAAACCTTGCTGATTTATAATGAGGCTATGGAACTACTTAAATGTCCCCCCTTGAATTCAGAAAAAATATTTAAAAATCGTATAGGTCAATTATTGAATAGAATATGCAAAGCGTACAGACTCGTCCAGACTTATAATTAAAATAAAGATTAACCAATCACCAACATAAGGGGGACAGACTATGAAAAATACATATAATCCATATGAGGATATGCTGAAGGTATTGGATAATGCAGCAAAAATGCTTGGTCTGGAGGAGAAGGAATATATTGTTCTAAAGTATCCAGAGAGAGAGTTGAAGGTTTCCATTCCTGTTGAAATGGATGATGGCAGCACAAAAGTATTCGAAGGGTACAGAATTCAGCATTCAAGCTCCAGAGGACCCTGCAAGGGTGGTATACGATATCATCAGGATGTAAACATCGACGAAGTAAAAGCGCTGGCAGCGTGGATGAGCTTTAAATGTGCCGTTGTCAATATTCCTTACGGCGGCGGCAAGGGAGCCGTTAAGGTCAATCCGGGAGAGCTTTCTAAAAATGAATTAAAAAGG
>CAYQCA010000221.1:0-6940 GCA_964415835.1 uncultured Clostridium sp.
ATGGTCGGAATGACACGATTTGAACGTGCGACCCCTTGCACCCCAAGCAAGTACTCTAGCCAAACTGAGCTACATCCCGATACGCGAACTTTATTATAGCACAAGCTGCTTTTAATGTAAATATGCTACCTGAAATTTTTGTCATAGTGCAATATAAAATATTTTGATATAATAAATGTCAAACTATGTTAATAACAAGAGGAAATTTTTATGATGAATGTGCTTGCAGTAGGGTGTGGAGGGTTTATAGGTGCTGTATCAAGGTATTTGGTTTCTATTCTTATTAATAGAAATAATATCTCATCCTTTCCTTTTTCAACTTTAATAATAAATATACTGGGTTCTTTTCTAATCGGTTTTCTATCACAATTATTTGTACAGCTGTACCCAGGTAATAAAAGATTGAATTTGTTTTTAACTACAGGTATTCTGGGAGGATTTACAACCTTTTCAACCTTTAGTCTTGAAACTATTAATCTGTACCAAAATGGAAATACAGAATATGCAATAATAAATATTATCTCAAGTATTACATTTTGCTTGATAGGGGTTTATATTGGTAAAGTGGCTGCAAAATTTCTAGTTGGATAAAAAGATAAGAAAGCTTACAGAGATTCTCAATAAGCTTCAAGTCTTCTTTGTTTCCTAAGCTTACTGCGTTTTTCTCCGGCTTCCCATTCAAGTCTTTCTTCATCAGTTTCTATTATTATTCCGGGTACTTTTACCGGTTGGTCGCTTTCGTCAAGTGCAACTACAACAAGATAAGCCCGGTTAATTAAGTGCCTCATGCCATCCATATTTTCAACGTAGGTTGTAACTCTGACCTCCATTGAAGTAGTTCCGACATAAGTTATCTGGCCGGTTAAAAATATTGTACTGTTTTTATAGGCTGCTGCTTTAAATTGAAGATTGTCTATGGATGCCGTGGTTACGTTACATCCGGAATGACGACGTGCAACAACGCAGGCGACAATATCAATCCATTCAACCAAGCGGCCTCCGAAGAGACGTCCAAAGCCATTTATATGCTCAGGCATTACTATCTGTACCTGTTCAGTTTTTGAGTCAGAGACTTTTTTGTATGATAAATTATCCATTTATGTTACCTCCATAAAAATTATTATAACTTAAAATTATAAATTTAGCCAACGTAATAAATTAGTTATGAATTTGTAAACAATTCTAATATTTTATAGAAAAATAAGGATAAATATATTATAATTAGACTACAAAATAATTAATGAAATAGGGGGTTTTTATAATGGGAAACTTAAAAGGAACTAAAACTGAAGCTAATTTGATGGCAGCATTTGCAGGAGAATCAATGGCCAGAAACAAATATACATATTATGCTTCAAAAGCTAAAAAAGAAGGTTACGAACAAATAGCCGCTCTATTTACTGAAACTGCAAATAACGAAAAAGAACATGCTAAGATATGGTTTAAGCTTTTACATGACGGTATTGCAGATACTGCTACCAATCTAAAGGATGCAGCAAGTGGCGAGCACTATGAATGGACAGATATGTATGTAAACTTTGCAAAAGAAGCAAAGGAAGAAGGCTTTGACAAAATAGCCTATCTTTTTGAAGCAGTAGCTAAAATTGAAAAAGAACATGAAGAAAGATATTTGGCTCTTCTTAAAAATGTAGAAGGAAATGCAGTTTTTATAAAAGATGAAAAGGTAATTTGGCAGTGTGCGAACTGCGGTCATATCCATATAGGCGAAAAAGCCCCAATGATGTGTCCTGTATGTGACCACCCACAGGCTTACTTCCAGATAGTAGCGAAGAATTATTAAGATTTGAAAATATTAAAGAGTCCAAAGCTATATTCAAGCGGCTTTGGACTCTTTTTATAGCCGGAAATTAATTGTTCATCTTAATACAAACTGTTCTCTGAGATACTGCATCAGCCAGTAAAGTAAGCTTGATAGTTGAAGTGTCGTAAACCTTTATTATGGGTTTTGTATCCGCCTGAGCATCTACAATATCATCAAGCAAAGTAATGCAAGTGTCTAGAAGCTTCGGAGAATAAATTATTCCTGGATTACTTTCAAATATTGCAGAATAATATATTTCACTTTCAACAAGATCTTGAAAGAAATGGCTCCCAAAAGACAGCTCGGGCATATAACCGGCACCCTCATAAGAAACTTCGCATAGTGCTTTAATTTCGCTAATTTCGGCAAAGCTTACCGGAACACCAAGTTCAGGGGAAGAGGTGCCCCATCTGCCAGGACCAATCAGCATAACCGATTTTTTTGATAATTTTAAAGCATAATTAAGCTTGCCGATTGTCCTTGCAACATTGTGCTTTGTACTTATATTTGCATGGTAGTATTGTTCGGGGTCAACAATAATAACTACATCAATCGGCTGATATATGGAGCCTCCCATGGAGCAGCCCTCTCCAATACTGAACAGAGTTTTCTCGGGATTAATAGCAGGAATCTCAACTTTTTTACCTAAACCGCGGACCTGTAGAGGTCTGCATTGCAGGAGGTTAATAACAAAATCAGTACTTTGAGAAAAGTTTATGGTAAACTCGATATCTACCGGATAGTTATAGTGCTTTTCAATAGTTTTAAGAATCTCTTTTAAGCAATACAATAGTTTTTCATTTCTAATAATTCCATCGCAGGTTGTATACAAAACCTCTCTGTAAATTCCCCGGTTTTGTAAACTGGCTTCAGCATCTCTGTCGTTTTCAAACATTTGAAGTTTAAACCAGGAAGGAACTTTTTCGTTCAATGCATTAATATTAATAGTTGTAAATTGATTGGAGCCAATATCAAGTACATCAACATTCTTTTGAGAAAAAATTGCTTTTTCTATTCTGCTGGCAACCGGACTCAAATTTGGTCTATCCAGCGCTGCTAATCTTGGATAATCTCCTTCTGTTCTGTCAACAGCTCTTGTACCTAGGCCCAGTACAAGTCTTACAAGGCCCTGTGAAGGATCTATCTGCTTGTTCCAAACAAATGAGTTATAAGAAAATCCTACGCCTGCGGCACTCGGCATGAAAACATCCTTAAAAAGAGATCCTGATACGCGCTGAACCAATATGGCCATTTGCTCATCATTTTTGTCCAAGCCTCTTTGCTTTCTATAAGTAAGAGCAGATTCGTCCATTGAGCTTGCATATACCTGTTTCACAGCTTTTTCAAAATCAATAAGCCGTTGTTCCGGGTTGCTTGAGTTTACACAGAAAATAGACTCATATTTACCGGCAAAAGCGTTACCAAAGCTGTCTTCCAAAAGGCTGCTGGACCGTACAATAATTGGATTCTGTCCGTAATATTCAAGCATTCGACGGAAGTGTTCCTTTATTCCATCAGGAAAAATACCTGTCAAAAGTTTCTTTTTCAATTCCTTGGCTGCTGAAAAATATCCTTCATCAGAGCGTTGGGCAAGACGTAGCTTCCACCAACCGTTCTGAACAAGATAGGTATAAAAAACATCAGAGCCTATATAGAATGAATCATGGGGCTCAAGAAAAGGTTTCAAGTCTTTACGCATATTTTCAATGATTTTTCTTGCAAGAAGCATTCCGGTAGCTTTACCTCCAATACTTCCGGAGCCTATCATTCGTTCCTTTATCTGAAGAAAATCTGTAGTTGAAAAATGATTTTTAACAAGATCTGATAAATGTTTTTCCCGGCCAATCAGCATATTGCATAATTTATTGATTAAATCGGGGTTCTGTGGGAGGCCGGAATCTAATTCAATACTGGCACGGATGAAATATTTTTCCCAATTATCAAGAGTTTGATTTGTCTGAATCCCGCCGTTTTCTGAAATCAGAGAATAAAACCTGCTCGCGCTTATACCATCCGTGAGAGGTTCCAATAAATCACCTGTTTCAGAAGTAAATTTATGAGGCAAAAACATGCTTTGTGAGTAACGGTTCCAGACCTTAAGAGGGTGAACATACATTTCATTTTCATTCCCGTATACATCCAGAAGCAACTGGGTGGTGTCCCTTATTCTTGCAATTGCTTCAAAGGAATGTCTGTTTCTTAAAATGCCGAAATATGCAACTGTATCCAGCTCGAACAAATACGGACATGTTACCTTGAAAAAATTACCCATCATCAGGTCAGTACCCCATTCAGCCTGTAATTCAGACAAGCAGTCAAAGACATAAAATGCTTCGGGACCTTCTTCTGAAATAACCTTATTTACCTCTACAGTAAAACTCTCAAAGCCCATATTAGGATCAAAATATACTGTCTTTAAACCAGGCTGATTTGAGATAAGTTTAGGATGTTCAGCAAACCTCATATAGATAATATTTCTATTTTCTGCTATGGCTTGCGCTACAAACGGCTTTACAAAAAAAGCATATTCGTCAATACTTGCTAATTGCCATACCACGTTATCACCTAATCTTATATAATGGAGGGCTGTATCCAAACCATTTAAACCTGATTTAATTTTATCAAATGCTGCCATAGAACCTCCTGCTTTGGATGAAATTATTTCATAGCTTAATTATATCAAAATAGAATATAATGTATAATGTTATTACTTTATTATTTTAACATTATCTTGGAGGAACACGTGAAACTGCTGCGCTACGCTCTTACGATTGCAATGCCTTTGGTACTTTTCGTATATATTATGTATAATGTTACCAACAATTTAACTGGCGACTTGGACAGTATTGTTTATAAAAAAGTGGCGGAGTTTATTTCTCCCGGCCTAACTGATTTTATGAAGTTAATATCATTTTTTGGCTCAGGACAATTTCTGATAATATTTTCACTTGTCCTTGTGGCTGTGTTTTACAAATATGAGCGAAATTCTTTCAATACCGCAATGATATTTATAAATTTGTTTTCAAGTTCGGTTATAAATACAAGCATTAAATACGCGATTCGCAGGGATAGACCCAATATTTTAAGACTAATAGAAATTATTGGATATAGCTTCCCGAGTGGACATTCAATGGTTTCTATGAGCTTTTACGGCTTTTTGATATATTTAAGTTTTAAAAACATAAATTCACGTTGGAAGTATGTAATGGCCTTTGTCCTTACAGCTGTTATATTGCTTATTGGGTTGAGCAGAATTTATTTAGGTGTGCACTACTTTAGTGATGTAATAGGTGGATTTGCGCTTGGTATTTTATGGATAGGTTTATACACTATTATAGTTGATATTCGGTATAACAAAAAAATAAATAAATAAAAAAATAAATGCAGGAGAAAATAAGGAAAAATAATAATCGGGGTGATTCTATTGAAACGTTTATTGCCTTTTTTCTTATGTATTTGTTTATTGTTACCGGCATGTGCAAAGATACAGACCAATGGGAAGGATAGTCGGCAGGTTTCTAAAGTATCAGTTAGCAGCGGAATTCAGATTATTGCAAAGAGACCTTTTATCAAACGAGGTGAAATGGGAATTTTGGCGCTAAAGTGTGAACCTGGTGCGACCTGCCAGATATCTGCGGTATACAAAGTCAGCGGAAAGCAATACAAGGCAACCAGAACCATGGTTGCAGAAAAAGATGGAAGTGTTTTGTGTGCCTGGAAGGTAGACGAAAACACAGAGGTGGGGACTTATGAGATTGAAATAACATGTAATGGTAATCGCTTGGTCACAACGTATACAGTACAATAGAAGTTATAAAAAGTATCGGTTAGCCGATACTTTTTTGTATAAAGGATTTATATATTGATTGATGAGAGTATCAAAAATGTGTATCATTAATAAAAATAGTATTGAAATGAGGGAGTATATATGGAATTAATCGATCTGTCACAGTCTATTGAGCCCCAAATGCCGGTTTATCCTGGTGACAGGGCAGTAAAACTGAGTCAATCTAATTTTTATTTCAAGGATAAATATAATAATCATTTCCTTGAAACTGGGATGCATGTTGGAACCCATGTAGACGGGCCAATGCATATGGCAGAAACTAATAGGTACATTAGTAGTTTTCCGTTAGAAAGCTTTTGTGGTGAAGGTTGTGTTATAGAATCAAAAGATATGAAAGTAATAACGAAGTGCAATGAGTATTTAGATATTATAATAAGAAAATCTTGCAGTGTTGTTCTAATACATACAGGAATGGATGCATTTTACGGCCAGCCAAAGTATTACAATGAGCATCCTGTAATAGATATACCGTTTTGCCAAATGCTCGTAGAAAACAATATAAAAATGATTGGCATTGATGCTCCTTCGCCGGACAGATATCCTTTTGAAATACATAAGTATCTTTTTAGTAAAAACATTGTGATTCTTGAGAATTTAACTAATCTGGACAAAATAGGTGTAGGTACAAAATTTGAAGTATTTGCGTTTCCGCTAAAAATACAAGCAGACTCAAGCATGGTCAGGGCGGTAGGTAGAATTTACTAACCTTTACCACAACTTTTTAGTTTATTTTACATTCTCAAAAGGTTGTGTAATTACTCAAATTTAATATAAAACAAAACCCGTTAATCCTTACAGATTAACGGGTTTAATTGGTGCGCCATCACGGATTCGAACCGGGGACACCCTGATTAAGAGTCAGGTGCTCTACCAACTGAGCTAATGGCGCATTTTCAAGTGTTTCGTTCGTGCCGTCCGAACACTTTTATATTATAAGAGCTAAGTTTGGGATTGTCAACACTATTTTAAAAAAAATTTGAAATCCGTTATCCATTATCAAAAATAAGCTATTGTCGGTACAATACTATTTAGGTAAAATATATATATGTGATTTTTTTGTAGAAGATTGGTGACGGTATGCAAACGTATAAACACAATGCAATACAAATGAATGAAATTATAGACAAAACAATAAAAGCCCTTGATTCAGGGAAAAAAGAAATTATTGAGATAGCAGAAAACTCCCGACGAGAATGCAAGCGGCTTGAGGAAGAGCTCGAAAATCTTAAGGAACAAGTCTATAACATCATAAGTACTATTGAAAATTTAGA
>CAYQCA010000222.1:0-6915 GCA_964415835.1 uncultured Clostridium sp.
ACAATTTTCAAGGTATATGCCGATTCCGTCTTATTAACGATGGTATCTTTGCCGTCTGCATCCTTTATAATACGTGCTGCAGTTATATATACCCGGTATGTACCATAGAACAGTCCTAAGGTTTCTCCGTAGCTTTTAACATTTTGGGAGTTCTGGCTGAACTTAGCCAAATCATTGACTTTCGCAATGTCAAAGGTATCAACTCCGGCAGCAAGCCTGGATGCATAGTTCGTAATCCAAATGTCAGAAGCATTGTTGTCAATAATCGAATTAGCCGACACAACATTCAAGCCGCCTCCTGCGCCCTGCTCTGAACCATCCGGATTCACTTTATTCCATCTGACATTCACTGCGGTATTATCATCCAATATTTTAACTTTAATATCATGCTCTGATTTAAATTCTGTCGGCTCAAAATTATTCACCGTTATTTCTGCGCCTGCCGCTAATCTATCCAATTGGAAGCTATAGGCTGCAGGTGTGCCTGTTTCATTACCAAACTCATCGATTGCCTTAATATACAGGGTTTTCTCGTTCAAAGAGTTGTCTGCCGTCGCTTCAGTCAAATTTACCGTCAAGCTGGAGGAAGCTGTTGAATTTACCACATCAGTCCACCCATTTGCATCTATTGCACTTCCCGTTGTTACCCATTGATAGCTGATTTTCGAAACAGTACTTTCATCGGTGGCAATAATGGTCACAGCATAGTTTTTACCGGAATCAATGGTATAGGTAGTATTTATCTCAGGCCTCAAAATGTCTATTATTTTTACACCTGTGGTTTTGTCGGCAGAGGCAGTTTTGGCTGCAGCATTGTCATTTCTGTCAAACGCTGTTACGTTCAGAGTCAACCCTCCTGTAGACTTTTGACCTGTAAGCTTAAAATGTATGTAGACTCCATTTGGGAGCTCAGCAAAACTGTATTTTTCACCAGTTTTTCCAGACTTGTATACTGATGGTTTGTCAGCGTTGTCTGAAATACTGTATTGCAGGTCTTGGTATACACTTTCCCCCATATGAGCCGTGTCGAGCGAAAATAGTCCATTCTTGCCAAGGATACCGCTCTTGTCATCAGATACATTAACCTTATAGTAGAATTCACACGAATTATTTTCATTCTGGTAATAAGTTGGCGCCGGTTCATTTTCAATAACTACAATTGGCGCATCATTATCCAGTTCATACTGCTGTGCTGACACCTCACTGTTTGCAGTTGTTTCAAACGGATTCCCTCTCGCATCGGTGAGCTCTACTCCTAATGCATTATGCTTCAATTGAGAGCTTTCAACATTGAAAAAATGAATGTCGGTAATATTTATTCTTTCCCCATCCAGTACATCTCCTGCTTTTATTGTATACGGAAAGCTTACCTTTGTCACAATTGTACCTGCTCGTGCTCCGTCAGGTCCAGTCGAGACCTGACTTGATTTCACATTGACACTTTCATTATTTATATTGAGTGTAGCCTCTATTTCTCCGGCTGCCATAGGTTCAACTATACCACTTTGTCTTTGTACCTGTCCGAAGGGGGATGTAATTTTGACTCCAATTTCCTCAGAGAAAACAGCAGTAGCAGTTATTTGATCTCCTGCTCTTAAATATGTTTTGCTTCCCGATTGATTGTCGTTGCCTTTTGCAGCCTCTACCTCAACGCGCTGAATTACAGGTTTTACATTATCCATATATGCCCTTGCACTCATAGCTGTAACCGATGCATTTTTCTCCATAGGATTCCCAGCTATATCAACTATACAGGATGTTACCATATTCAATTTATACCTATCAATGGAAGCCTGATCTATTTGAGACAATACCGGATCAGTATATGTAAATTTCTCCTCGTCACTGTATAAATATATCTGCTGCCCCCAATCGGCGATGCTGTCTGCATAGAATTCAAAGTCTTCTCCCTCCGCAGGTACAACATATTTGAACACCATTGTATTGCCGTACATTAAGTTGTAATATGTAGCATCAATTGTGTCGCTTTGTTCAGTATTTGTTGCAATGTATTTTTTCTTTACCTTTAATATTTTATCCTTGCCGGGTAAATCATCAGAAAACCTGACATTCTCATTGAATCTTACATTAAAATATACTGCTTCACCAGCTTTGTAGGTAGTTCTCTTATTTATTCCATATTCATCACTGGAAGGAAAAATCTCTGTTACGGCAGGTCCCCTTGTATCTTTCAGCATAGCCGAAATATTATTGAAGTGGACTCCTCCGCAACCGCAGCCGGCGGTAGTAAAATCAAAATACGGGAAATAGCCGCTGGTATTCATTTTATACCAAATGGGTACCCTTTGGCTTTCTACAGCCCATCCCATATATGCTGGCCTTTGACCTGCACTGTAGTATTCGGTAATAACTTTACTATAAGTTTCTTTTAATCTAAAAACTACGTTTGTAGTTTTTTTACTCAAATGATATTTAAAATTAGAGTGTGTATCAGCATATCCCTGCATAACTGCTGCAATTTGCATGTCACCCTTTCTGACAGCTTGCCGCAATACTTCGGGCATCAAATCTCCTCCGTAGCACATGGCAAAACCCCTGTCCCGCGACGCTCTGCCTACGTATGTTGAAAGCTGTGCACTGTCAGCATCGGCAGAAACATTCCATTTTACACTTTTAATTAAAGAATTGACGCTGAATTTTGACACATAGCTTCCGCCCATATAAGCCTTTGCAACTGCCGGAATATCCGTTTTATTATTGAAAACATAATATCCGTTGAAGCTTGACGGTGAATAGGATAGGAAGGTATATTCCACTGTCTCGCTAGCTTGTGTATCACCGCTGAACATTGATAGCAGCAGTGAAATACATAAAATCATGCTTAAAATCTTATTTTTCATACTTATATCCTTTCCAAATACAATTTCCGCTATTTACAGTGTTCTATCCACCAATAGAAGGTCGGTGAACTCCGGTGCTGAGATCTTCACGGGCATTTTACCCTTTTTCTGAAAAATCAAGAAATTTCCGTCGGTTGTTGCACTCTTGAACATTTCCTCATCTTGGAGGGCTCCAAAGCGTGCGGTATTCAACCGGGTATTAAAGTCAAATTGAACTACTGCACCAGTTTCCATTTCCACCTCCAGCCGGTAATCCGGTAGTACTCGAACGTTTTTGAAATACCTGCCTGCCATTTTTATTCACCTCGCTTAACCAGTGTTACAGGAACAAAGTAGCTACGCAACTTTGTTCTTCG
Organism: uncultured Clostridium sp.; assembly: GCA_964415835.1. Lineage (GTDB taxonomy): Bacteria > Bacillota > Clostridia > Acetivibrionales > DSM-1351 > Ruminiclostridium. The sequence goes on from CAYQCA010000222.1 coordinate 3,218, forward strand.
CTAGGGGGGAACTACTTCCCCCCTTCGACGAAACATTACATGTTTCTGAGCACCCCCTCTAAACCGGCGAGGGGATTCCCCTCTGCCCACCCCATATTAAGGAAATAGGAATCTAAGGACTTATCCACATAATTTTGCGCAAGCTATTTCCTTAATATTAAAAAACAATCCACTGTATCACAGGAAATTTTTTCATTATTCCTATGATACAGTGGATTGTTTTTTTACACATACCCCTTTTGGTGGTATTTATTTGTTTAGAATTCTTTTCCATTCAATTCTGATTTTTTGTGAATGTCCAGTTTGATGTAGACACTTTTAAGTATGGTTTTTACCGTTGCCTCCGATATAAACAACCTGTCGGCAATCTCCTTTGCACTCAGCCGCTCTCTTGCAAGCAGGGCTGTTTCCCGCTCTCTCGGTGTAAGAGGTGATTGGACTGACGCAAACGATTTATTCACAGCATGCACACCCAAAGCCTGTCGTTCACATAGCATAAGCATAGTGCTAATCCCATCTCGATCGGCAACCGAAAGTTTTGCTTTTTCCAGAAGCGGTACAAGCACACTGCCATGCTCGGCGAAGGGCAGATATACCTTATCCGGTAAAGCAAGCTTAAGCGCTTCTATTAAGTATTTCTGTGCTGACATTTCATTTCCGGTATTGTGCTTCGCTACAGCAAGGTATATAAGGTGATATACTTGGGGCAGCACATAGTTCATATCCTTTGCCATTTCCATGACCATTTGAGAAATACCATATAACTCATTATAGCGCTTCTCTAAAAGCAACTGCTTTCCATAGATCAGCTGTCCGTAAGGAATAACAGGGGCGTAAAGAATTTTACTCATAGCTTCCGGATCGTCAAGCCATCTGATATCGCTCTCAGGACTCCCCAATATGAAGTTTATTGTCGCCAGGCAAAGGTCAACCGTGCTTACCACATACCCTTCCAGTTTCTCCTTAGCATATTGTAGGATGTTTCTCTCCGCCATCAGGTAACCATCTCCGTCACCCCGTAATATGGCAATCCTTGCAAGCGTCATTTCAGCGCAGAGACATAGACTGGTTTGCTTGCAACTACGCCCGGCATAAAGTGCCCTGTGACACATCACTTCTGCCTCTCCATCCTCTCCCCTCATCAGCAGCGCCTCTGCCCGCATCATGCTGTCAGCACCTGTACCATGCCCTCTGGTCAATTTGCTGTACAAGGGAATACACTCTTCCATACAACGGAGCTCCCTCTCCAGCTCCCCGGTTTTACTCCAGAACATATACAGTACCGATGGGCTTCCAAAGGTCCATGGTTCAGTGAGACGTAAGAACGAGGTAGGACCACCCAGCAGTTCCCAAGCGATTTTATTCCATAGACTCATTTTTTCTATATTATTATAATGTATGAAGGAAGTCACAAGAGCAAGCTCTCCTTGAATCCTTCTGATTTCTTCTTCAGTGAAGCCTATTGGATTTTCTATCACCTCATTGATAAGCCGGCATAATTTCTCAAAGCCTTCATGCTGCCCGCTCATTAGAAGCTGGAAGGCAAATACAAGCATAGCAAAAGGATATTTTCGCATGGTATCTGCCGGGCAATTCTCTACCAGTGCCACTACAAATTCCACAAGGTATTTTTCCTTTTGATTGTCGAGATATTCGCCGTTGAAAGGCATCGACAATAGTGAATCAAAATCTCCGACCTTGTAGAAAAACTGTGCTGCCGCCAAGTAGTCCTGTATTGCAGCAAAAGATTGTCCCGCACGGTGGAGAATGACTTTTTGAAAGTCCTCAGGCTGATTGTTATAAAACTTGTTTCTTAAATAGCCTTGTAGAATGCTATGCATTACATAGACATTTTTCTCCGGAAAATAGCGGATAAAGGCATTTGTACGAAGCAGCTCCGCAATATTGTCAGGCAGAGTTTTTTCTCCAAGCATAATCGCCGCCTGACGGGCAGTGAAGCTGTCCAGAATGGATGCCGACAGCAAAAAACTCTTTTCTCCTTTTGACAAGCGGTTCCATATAGCAGTTTCCACCAATTGCTCAATACCTAATGTATATTGAAATGTACCGGTTTCCTGAAAGTTAATCATTTGAAGACGGATAGCAGAAACCCATCCCTCTGTGCTGGCATGCACACGATCTATATCACTGTTGGAAAGACGAAACCCAGCCAGTCTGAAAACCTCTGCTGTGCTGTCTTTGTCAAAAAAGAAGGAAGTCGGGATAACCGTATAAATATTGGCATTATGTACAGTGTTTTGCTGCTCCTTTTCAAGGTATTGGGTGATAAAGATCAGATGCAGGTTGGTGTTTCCATGCATGGAAAAAGCATTTATCAGTTTCCGTGAAATGTCACTCTCAAAAAGCTGGTAATTATCTATCACAAGATAGGTTTCCATTTGACAGTGAAGTCCCTTCAAAATCAATACCATATCTGCAAGCATATCCTTAGTTTCCTGTGTTGGCATTCCGAGCTTTAAAAGGTTTTCCTTTACCTCCTGATCTATGCAGCCAAACAATTCGCAGATTCCCCGCCACACTTTTTGTGGTGGTTCACCAAGGCATGTGTACCAGTATTGTCTGGCAGTATGAGTCAGGTCTTCTTTGAGATACTCACGAACAGCAGTGGTTTTGCCAAAACCTGATGAAGCTTCCACAAGGGTCAGAGGATAACGATGAATTCTCGCAAGCTCCTTTCTCAGTTGTTCCGGAAGGAAGTACATCTCCGCTGAGGTTTGCTTTCTTCTGTTCATTCTTCATCCTCCTGTTTTTGGTCAAATAGCCGGTAAAATATCTCCCGAGCCGTTTTGAGTACTCATTTAACATCTGTAAATAATTGTATATAACACAGAGGAAAAAATCAAACAAAATTTCGTCAATAGACACTCCTTTGTAAACCGTTTTTGTATCACCCTTTTATACTTCCCAATGTCATACCTTTTACAAAATATCGCTGCAGGAACGGGTATATAATCAGAATAGGCAAGGTACCAATCAGTATCTGTGCGGCATTAAATGACCTGTTATTTACATTCATAGTCTCCATTATAGTCCGTATACCCAGCGTACCGAAGTTTGGTATTGTTACCACGCTCCGCAGGTAGGTGCTCAACGGATACATCTTAACCTTGTCGAGGTATATGGAGCCTTCAAACCATTCATTCCAGTGCCCGACCACACAATATATAACTAAGGTTACAAACGCAGGTATCGCCAGCGGTACATAAATCTTTAAAAGTATAGTCCAATGTCCGGCACCGTCAAGAAAAGCCGACTCCTCCAATTCTGCCGGAATACCCCTGAAAAAGTTCAGCAGAATTGTTATAAAAAATGCATTAGCGGCACTGGGAAGTACAAGTGCCCATATGGTATTTCTAAGATGTGTCGCGTCAACGATCATATATTTTGGAACCATACCTGCACTGATAAGCATCGTAATTACAAAGAACCATGCAAAAAAGGCCCTACCTGGGAAAACTTTTTTGCTCTTGGATAACGGATATGCTGCAGCAGTCGAAAATACAAGATTTAGAACCACTGCCAGAACTACTCTTTCCAACGAATTTACAATTGAAAACAAAAACTGGCTCTGTGATAAAGCATATTTGTAGTTATCAAGAGTAAAACCAACCGGAAGAATTCCAACGTTACCCGCATTTACAGCAGACTTGTCGCTGATTGAAACCGACAGAACACTG
>CAYQCA010000223.1:0-6899 GCA_964415835.1 uncultured Clostridium sp.
TCCGTAATTGACATTTGTTACTCCAAATAGTATATCTACCAATAATCTACACAAAAGAAGGGAACTATATTCGTAATTTCACAAAGCATAGGAAATTATATATATCATAAAAACACCTAATTCCTATGCTGGGTTTGAAAGGGATTCCCCTTGCCGGTTTAGATCAGAGGGGGTGCTCAGAACCACGAAGTGTCTCGTCCAAGGGAACCTAGGGTTCCCTAGCGAACAAGACAATTTGCGTAGCTTAGGCAGAGTGCTTGAGTGGGTACAAAACCGATTGCGAAGCAAATTTCTTGAAGTGAGTCTCTGCACTATTTTTATTATTAATGTTATGTTCTTGGCACAAGCCCTACTTTTTTATAGACTTTGGAAAGAGTCTTTCTGGCCATATATGAAGCCTTCTCTGAACCTTCTTTTAATATAGAGTTTAAATAATCTTTATTCTGTGAAAACTCATTATATTTCTGTTGTATCGGTTTCAGAATATCAACAACTGACTGTCCGACAGTTTCTTTAAGCTCACCATAGGATTTACCGTCAAATTCTTTTTCAATATCTGAGAAGCTCTTATTTGTTACACTTGAGTATATACTGATTAAATTACTTACTCCGGGTTTATTCGCTTCATCGTACCTGATCTCTCGTTCCGAATCAGTTATAGCTCTCTTGAACTTTCTCATTATTGCATCTTCGCTATCCAGAATAAATACATATGCATTTTCATTTTCGTCCGACTTTGACATCTTCTTTTCAGGTTCCTGCAAACTCATTATTTTTGCACCAATCTTTGGAATGTAAGCATCTGGAATTGTAAATGTACTGCTGTATAAGTTATTAAACCGTTCAGCGATATCTCTGGTTATTTCAAGATGCTGCTTTTGATCCTGGCCAATCGGAACAAGATCTGCCTGATACAAAAGTATGTCGGCAGCCATAAGTACAGGGTAGGTATAAAGCCCGGCATTAATATTATCAGCATGTCGTTGGGATTTATCCTTAAACTGAGTCATCCTGTTCAGTTCACCCATATATGTGTAACAATTTAATATCCATGCCAGTTCTGCGTGTGCACTGACATGCGATTGCAAAAATAATGTACATTTATTAGGATCAAGGCCACAAGCCATGTAAAGAGCTAATAGGTTCAAGCTTCGCTGTCTTAGTTCAGCAGGGTTTTGACGAACGGTAAGTGTATGAAGATCAACAACACAATATAGGCATTCAAATTCATCCTGCATTGGAATCCAATTTTTTATAGCTCCGAGGTAATTTCCTATTGTTAGATTTCCCGAGGGTTGTACACCACTAAAAATCCTTTTCTTAGCGCCCCCGCGCTGTTCTGTTTGTTCCATAAAAAAACACATCCCTTAAAAATTTTAGTATTAGAGCCATTTTCTTGCAATAAACAAATTATCACTGCGAAAATTTGCCTTGCCTGACACAAAATCCACATAAAATGCCAATCACAAGCAGATATTGAACAGGCTCTTAAAGTATATCAAAGATAATGTTACCATTACAAGGTATTATAACACATCATTTAAGAGAAAATTTCTAGATCTTAGAAAAATTTTCTTAACGTTGTCTTGTTATTTCTTTTTTAAGTATGAGAAAAACACAATTAAGAATCCCAGGGCAGCTATAAGATAGAAGATATAAGAATTGCTCTTACCCGATGAGTATCTTATAACCGCATATACAAATAAAATTACCGTAAAAAAAAGGCTCCCCAGTCGCATTATCTTATTCATAACAACCTCCTGTAATAAGACCACCAAAACAAATTATAGCACATACAGAAAAAGCCACAAAGTGGCTTTTTCGTAAAAGCTAAGGAACAGCTAAATAATAAAACCCGATTTGGAAGTAGAGAAAATTTTCGAAAGTGCAGAAGGCGTCTGTATCAGCTTGGCTGATACAGTGGAGGAAGCAATACCGGCCGTATTGCGACCAACGACAACGATGCAATTTCGGAAAAGCCACTGCAAAAATGGGAAGTTATTATTTAACTGTTCCTAAATATTCATTTAACGTTCTTCTCTGAAGTATGCTTCTCCCAGTGCCTTTGGAGGTTGATTCTCCTTTGATTTTTTGAGAGAAATCATTATCAGAACAATTATAGTAGCGAAATATGGCAGCATATCAAAGATACTTTGAGGTATTGCCATATGACTCTGAAGATATAATCCTAGAATGCTTAAGCCCCCGAAGAAATATGAGCCTATCATAGCTTTATAAGGATTCCAGGTTACAAAGATTACCAAAGCAACAGCAATCCATCCTCGTCCGCCTGTAACCAGGTCCTGCCACGAAGGTACCATAACCAATGACATGTATGCTCCGCCCAAACCTGCCAGTGCTCCGCCTACAACAATATGGATATATTTGTACAGAGAAACATTTATACCGGCTGTGTCAGCTGCGCCTGGATTTTCTCCCACAGTTCTCAAATTAAGTCCCAATCTTGTTCTATACAAATAAATACCCATTATAATTGCTACAACATATCCGGCATAAACGAGTATATCTTGTTCAAACAGCGCAGGTCCAACTACGGGTATCTTGCTTAAAACCGGGATTTCTACCGGTCTGAATACTGATTTGATTGACTCCGGCAGTGCCTGCCCTACTAGTTTCTGACCAGCAAAGCTTGAAAATCCCGTTCCGAATATTGTCAGTGACAAGCCGGAAACTATTTGATTTGCCTTTAGTGTTACAGTTAGGAACGCATATATAATAGAACCTGCTGCACCAGCAATTATTCCTGCAAGAATTCCGAACACCGGGTTCCCGGAGGATAACCCCAAGCCGAAACCCATTACTGCCCCCATAAGCATCATGCCCTCAACACCAAGGTTGGTATTTCCGACTTTCTCGGTAATAATTTCACCCAGTGTTGCATATAGTAAAGGGGTTCCTGCCCTTATTGCATCAACTAAAACAAAGGTTAATATACTGATAATATCCATTAGGCAGTCTCCTTTCTTTTAATTGAATCACTTTTTCTGTTAAGTACTAATTTATATTGAATGAAAAATTCACTTCCAAGCACAAAGAATAATATCAAGCCCTGAATCAGCTGAGCCGCAGATGCAGGAATTTGAAATGCAGTCTGAATAAAGGTTCCGCCTTGTTGTAAAACTGCAAAAAAGAAACAAACGAAAACAATTATTGGTGCACTCAAACCTGCCAGCCAGGTCGTTATAATAGCTGTAAAACCAACACCGCCTGCCACCTGATATGTGAGTGTGCCGTTTACTCCTGAAATCTGAAACATTCCCACCAGGCCGCACAAGGCACCGCTTAAAAAGAGCGAAGACAAAATAACTTTTTTAACATTCATTCCTGCGTATTTGGCAGTATTTTCGCTTTCACCAATGACCTGGATCTCGTATCCCCTTTTGGTTTTGTTTATGAAAATATACACCAGTACAACGAGAATTATGGCAATAACCCAGCCAATATGAATTCCGAACAGTTTAGGCAGAAGAGCATTCTGCTCAAACATTTTGATTTTTCCAAAACCAAGTGCCTTCGGATCTTTCCATGGGCCGTACTGCAAGTAATTTATCCACTTTTGTGCTATATAGTTCAGCATAAGTGTAAATAACGTTTCGTTTGTACCAAACTGAGCCTTGAAAAAGGCAGGAATAAATGCCCAGATTCCTCCTGCTACCAGCGCTGCAATAAACATCAAAGGAAGTAAGATGGGTGCAGGAAGGTTCGGAAAATACATTACGAAAACAGTCGCTCCGAATGCTCCCATTATTATCTGACCTTCAGCACCTATATTCCAGAATTTCATCCTGAACGCAATTGATATACCCAGTGATGTAACCACCAACGGAATTGCCTTAATTATTGCTTCTTTAAATCTGTACGCAGATCCAAAGGATCCGTCAAGCATTGAAACATAGACATCAATAGGATTAAACCCTAATATCAATATAAATATGCCTGAGGTTAAGAGAGCTCCCAATATTGCAATCAATCTAAATGAAACTGATTGTTTCTGAGTTAAGTCAGTTCTTTTAATAACCCTAAACATTTACGCACCCTCCCCCATTACAGCTTTCATATTTTCTCCTGCCATCATTAAACCTAACTGTTCCTTGTTTACTTTTTCAGCATCAACAATACCGGTTATTTTACCATTACATATAACCATTATTCTATCGCACAGCTCAATAAGCACATCCAAATCCTCTCCTATATACAGGATTCCAACGCCTTTTTCTTTTTGCTCATTAAGAAGGTCATATATTGTATATGATGCATTAATATCAAGGCCCCTAACAGGATAAGCCGTAATCAGAATATTCGGATTTGATTCAATTTCGCGTCCCAGCAATACCTTTTGAATGTTTCCTCCGGATAATTTTCTGACAGGATGGTGAATCCCCGGGGTATTTATCTGTAATTTTTTTATGAGCTTCTGAGATAATTCCCTGGCCGTTTTTTTCTGAATAAAAATACCTTTTTGATTCTGGTACTCCTTTAAAATCATATTATCAACCATGCCCATAGATGCAATTAAGCCCATTCCCAGTCTGTCCTCGGGTATAAAGCTCATGCTGATACCCATTTTTATAATGTCACGTGGATTTTTGCCTACGATATTTTCTTCTTTATATTCGATTTTACCGGATGCAACAGGATATAGTCCTGCAATAGCTTCGCACAATTCCTTTTGGCCGCTGCCCGCAACTCCTGCAACACCAAGTATTTCCCCTGAATTTAAAGTAAAGCTTATATTGTCCAGAGCTTTGACTTTTTCTTCGTCTACTACTGTCAGGTCTTGGACCTTCAACATTAATTTACTGTTCTTTTTTTCTACCCTATTAATTGATAAATCAACAGCATGTCCAACCATAAGGTTAGTCAGCTCAGTTGCATTTGTGTCTTCTTTATTTACTGTTCCAACTGTTTCACCTTTTCTCAACACTGTAATTTTATCTGATATCTCCATTACTTCATTGAGCTTATGAGTAATAATAATTATTGAACAACCGGACTGTTTCATTTTTCTCAGAATTTTAAACAAGCTTTCTGTTTCCTGTGGAGTCAGAACTGCCGTAGGTTCGTCCAGAATAAGTATTTCAGCACCTCTGTACAATACTTTCAGTATTTCTACGGTTTGCTTTTCGCCAACGGACATATTATAAATTTTTTTATCCGGATCAACAGCCAATCCGTATTTTCCAGATATCTCTCTTATCTTCTCAGATAATTTTTTGCTTCCAATAAAAAACTTTCCTTTTTGTCCAGCAACAATATTTTCCTTTGCCGTAAATACTTCAACAAGCTTAAAATGCTGGTGTATCATTCCTAGTCCCATAGCCATGGAATCTTTGGGTGTCCTGAATGAAACCTTATTGCCTTTAATAAAAATGGTTCCACTGTCCGGAGTGTATATTCCTGACAGCATATTCATCAATGTACTTTTGCCTGACCCGTTCTCCCCCAAAAGAGCATGTATTTCACCCTTCTGTACTTCCAGACTGACATTATTGTTTGCTATAACATTACCAAATGTTTTTGTTAAATTTTCAATTTTGATATACACTTCACTATTCACAGCATCACCTTTAATAATTTATTTCAATACTAGAAAATTTTATTAGCAGTAGCTGCAACCCTTAATGCTGAAGTCCCAACTACTGCTATTAAATGTCTGTGTTACTTATTTAGCGAATTTCACTGTATCAACAGTGAAGTCTACCATAAAGATTATTGATCGATTTTTCCATTAACACCCTGAACAAACCATTTGCAGCTCAATTGGTCTTCGTCTGACATAACTGAACCCTCCGCAACTTTAACTGCACCGGATTGATCCTTTATTGGACCCTGGAATACATTGAAGGACCCGTCAAGTATCTTTGCCTTAACAGCTTCAATTTTTTCCTTTGTCTCAGGTGCTGCATTTTCTGTAAGCGGAGCTAAATCTACAACGCCTTCCTTGAGTCCGCCCCAGTAGTTTTCTGCTTTCCATGTACCGTCAAGTATCTTCTGAACCTGATCTACATAGTATACACCCCAGTTCCAGATTGGAGCAGTGATATATGCTTTAGGAGCAGCATTTTTGCTGTCTGAATTATATCCTATTGCGAAAGCACCCTTTTCTTCCGCTGCAATTTGAGGACCTGTTGTATCCTGGTGCTGAGCAATAACATCACAACCATTGTTTAAAAGAGCTACAGCTGCATTCTTTTCAAGGGTTGGATCATACCATGTATCAGTCCACTTAACTTCAACAGTCGCATTTGGATTAACTGACTGAACACCCAATGTAAATGCATTTATTCCTCTGATAACTTCAGGAATCTGCTTTGCTGCAACATACCCAATTTTATTTGATTTAGTTTTTAATCCGGCAGCAATACCTGAAAGGTATCTGGTTTGCTCTATTCTACCAAAGTAATTTACAAAGTTAGTTTCATTTGACTTGTAACCCGAACAGTGGAAGAATTTAACATTCGGATTTTCTTTTGCTACCTTTTCAACATAATCCATATATCCGAAGCTTGTTGCAAAAATAACGTTACATCCCTGGTCAATCAAGTCTTTCATAGCTTTTTCAGATGCTGCATCTTCAGGAACACTTTCCATAACAGTAGTAGTAACACCCTTGTCCCCGAGCTGTTTCTCTAAATATTCACGTCCTAAGTTATGCGCATAAGTATATCCGCCATCACCTATAGGTCCAATGTAGATAAAGCCTACTTTTACGCCATCAGCCTTTGACGCACTTGATCCGCAGCCTGTTAATGCTACTGAAAAGATCATTACAACAACTAACAATAATGCTAATAATTTTTTCATTTTGTTCATCCCCTTAATATATTTTTTGTTATGGTCGACTTCGCCGACAATATAAAAATGTTTCCGGTGTCCGG
>CAYQCA010000224.1:0-5615 GCA_964415835.1 uncultured Clostridium sp.
GCAATGGGAGGTGTGAGTAGCAATGAACTCCTTTAGTATTGCCCTTAAAATGTTCAAGACCAATTTAAAAACCTATAGTTTTTATCTGGCAGTTATGATTTTTTCCGTTGCAGTGTATTATGATTTTATGGTATTAAAATACAGCCCGGATTTTCTAAAAGCACGAGATGCAATACAAGCTGCTCGAATAGCTTCTTCAGTAACCTCATTTATTTTAATTGTATTTCTGTTCTTTTTTATATGGTACTCCAGCTCTTTTTTCCTGAAGCAGAGGAAGAAGGAAATAGCAATATATTCGCTTATGGGTATAAGCAACCGTAAAATAGGACGCATATTCGCGATTGAAAGCCTTTTTACCGGAATCACCTCAATATGTGCTGGGCTTGGAATTGGGATACTGTTTTCTCGTTTATTCCTTATGGCTGTTGCAAAGGTTGCACTGCTTGATGTTTCAATAGCCTTTTCAGTTCCTGCCAAAGGTGTAAAAGAGCTTCTAATAGTCTTTGGCATCACGTTTCTGATAATGTCATTAGACAGCTTTATTAGTGTTGCGAAAAGCAAGCTGATTGACTTGATAAGAGATTCTTCAAAAGAAGAAAAGGTTCCTAAATTCAAAACAGTCCGTGCAATATTATCTATAATCTTTATAGGAACAGGATATTATTTAAGTAAAAATATTGCGTTGGAGCTATTCGTAGTCATATTAGTGGTTATTGGAACCTACTGGCTTTTTGGCGCACTGCTTCCTACAATTACAAAATTCCTGACGAACAGAAAAAGTATACTTTATAAGGGTGTCCGTATTGTCAGTATCAGCAATATCTCTTTCCGAATAAAGGCTAATTACAGGGTGCTTGCAATGGTAGCAGTGATGACTGCAACAACAATTACTGCTTTTGGAACATCACTGTCCATCAAATATTATGTTGATGAAACCCAGCATATTGATTTTCCCTACTCTTTTTCGTATGTACAAAATGATATTAAAGTTGATGACAAGGTAATCAACACAATCAACGCTTCGAAACACAAGCTGCTTTTAAACGAAAAGCTTGAATTTATAAAAGTAAAGATGAAAGTTGACACGGGAATTGTTAATGGTTCAAGTAATCTCCTAGCGATAAAATATTCAGATTTTGTAAGGCTTTCTAATGTACTTGAAAAACAATATCCGGGCAAGATACCCGAATACAAGAACATATCAGGTAAAGATGCACTGGTTGTGATGGCTTCTGCCTCTATTGGCGGTTTCTATTCATATGAAGGGAAGGTAGCTCAGCTGGTAGATACTAAACAAAATAACAGTTCTTCCACCGAAAACTATACAATCATTCAGCAATTGAAAACCCCTCTTTTTGGGAACGGCAGCACTAACATGTCTGATTGCCTGATCGTGTCGGATGAGGAATACGCAAAACTGCTAAAGCTGCATAAACCTGAGATTTTTCACGGCTTGATAGTATCCGACCAGCAAGAATCTCTTGAACTTGCAAACAGTCTTTCAGGCATTATGCCTAAAAATGTAAGGCTCTTCACATACGTTGAAAGCTATGTAGGTCTTTATGCCTTTATGGGACTCTTCTATTTTTTGGGTTCATTTATGTCAATCGTATTTATTTTTGCAACAGGCAGTATAATGTATTTCAAAATTCTTAGTGAAGGCCTAGCCGATAAGGGCAAATATACTATTTTAAAGAAAATAGGTATGACAAGGGTTGAAATAAAAAAAGCAGTATCAATGCAGGTTGGGCTATCCCTGCTGCTACCTCTCGCTGTTGGTATAATACACAGTCTGTTCGCAATAACGGCCTTAAGAAATATGTTGGGTATTAGTCTTGCAGTCCCGACAATTACCGCAATTCTGATATACATTTTATTTTATGCAGTGTTTTATATTGCAACAACAAGAAAGTTTCTGAAGATGGTATATTAAATGGTTCTTTAATATAAAGCCACAGGGAGGATATATTCAAAATGATATATCCTCCCTGTGGCTTCTATTGCTAGCAGTAGTGCTATAAATTAATTATCTTACTGTGCATTTTCATAGGCCCAGCTTTCAATTGCTTTTCCTAAGGAATACCCTATTCTGACCTGATTATCATAATCAGCCAGCCACTCGTACTCAGCCGGATTAGTCATAAATCCGCCCTCCAGTAGAATTGCCGGAGATTGAGTAACAGTGCAGACCGAGAGGCTCTGCCATCTATAGCCGCTGTCTTTTCTCTGCAGATCATTGACCATTCCCTCCTGGATAAAGTCGGCTGCCGCTTTTGAGCTATCCTTTGAATACAACATCAGCAAACCTGTATGCTTTCGGTAGTCCGCCGTTACGTCCATTGCATTATTGTGCACCGAAACCGCAATATCAGGCTTTTCCTTTCTAATCATATTAGCCCTGTCTGTTAGGCTGACAGTTTTGTCGGTTGTCCTGGTCGTTATAACTGTAGCACCCAGTGACTTCAGATAATCTCTTGCATTCAATGCTATTGCCAGATTTACCTGCTTTTCATAGAGACCATATTTACCTAACGGCCCTCCGGTACCTGATTCTGAACCACCATGTCCTGCATCCAGCAGCACCTTTAAGCCGGTAAGCGGCTTTGTTCCTGTTTTCGAAATATTAGGCGCATTCTTAAGAGAAAATACCAGTGAACCATTCTTATATTCTGCATTATAACCAAAATAGTTATCTGTTGATTTTAGTTTAAATGTGTAATGGGCATTGGTAGAAACCTTTTTATAACTGACTGAAGAATAAATTGAACTACTTGGTGCTGCAGCACTGTAATTTATCCCTGTGGTGTTAAACAAAATCAGTGTTACACTGTCAGATGCTGCTTTTACATCAAATACTGCATTGACAGGCATTTTAAAAGTAATATCAGTATATGTTCCATTTGCCTTAGCTGCTATTGATGATATTTTATTTGTCTTTAGTACTTTATCATTTACCACTTTTACATTGCTGCTGTCAGTCCATACACCGCTTCTGAGCAAATAGAAACCATTTCTCTGCCCAACAATATAATCAGTTGCTCCATTCAATAAAGGAGTTGTTCTGGAATACTCAGTGGAAGGGCCTGTACGGGCTACCGCTTCGGCATCTTTTGTACTTATCACAGCGTACTTGTTATACTTGGATGATTGTACGCTTATTGTATTCTTTTGCGTAGAAGTTATTTTACTGCCTTTGTATTCCATAACAAATACAGGCTTACCCAGACTAAGTACACGCTGGCTTCCAGATACAGATGGGAATGTAAAGGTACCCGTATATTGGGTTGGCTTTAAGGTTCCGTTGGTATTTGTTCCGGCGGATTCTTTACTGGTCAGATTGACCTTGTACTTTCCGATTTCTACCCAGACCTTGCTACCAACAGGAGCCTGAACTGAAAACTCGACTTTCTGTCCGGTTTTCATTGTCATAGAATCTGTTGGAGAAAAACTTCCTGGCTTAAACTCCGGCTTTGTCATTTTATAGACTGAATTTTGGGATGCCTTTCTTGTAATTTTAAGCTCAGTCTTCTGGCCTTTATGCTCAAAAGTGAAGCTATTCTCTCCGACCTTTAAATCCGCATACATCGTGAAGTACCCGTTTTGTGAAACCTCAACTACATTATTATTTAAATAGATCGGCTCATCCAGATCCCCGCTGCCTAATATACTTACCTTTGATGCAGATGTAGTATATCCATTGGAAGGCTGTGAAATAACCAATTGCCTATCCTCTGGAACACTGCTTCCGGGATCTCTGCCCAAAGCATAAATTCCGCGGAGTTTATCCTTGATTCCCAGCTCATTTGCATTAAGCTGTTCATAGCCATAGAAAATGCTTCCGCTGACAGCATTGCTCTCTCTGTTCATCTTGATCTGTTTTGGAATCTGCAACGGATCGAGCCACTCATTCGCCTGCGATGTCTCATTAATCTTATACGCCGCATGCCCGATATAAAGCTTAACATCACTTCCGCGACATACATTCTTCCACCAATCCAGAAGTATGGAATAGTCAGCCACCTTGTACCCGATATTCCAATAAATCTGAGGAGCTATATAGTCAAGGTAGGATTCCTTTACCCATTTTTTCGTATCAGCGTAATGGTCGTAATATGTCTGTATGCCGCCTTGAGTAGCTGAGCCCTCCGGATTTTTATCCTTGTTCGCCCAGATTGCAAATGGACTTATACCGAACTCTACATTTGGTTTAAGACTCTTAACGGTATCGTATGTATTCTTTACAAGAGTATCAATGTTATTTCTTCTCCAGTCCTCTTTGTTTCCGAATGTTCCTTTATATAATTTATATGTACTGTCATCATTGAAATCCAGATATATTTTGTTACCGTTTTTATCCTTGGAAACTACCTTGGTAGGGTAAAAATAATCATCAAAATGGATTCCGTCTACATCATAGTTCTGCACTATTTCCGCAACACCATCAGTTATTAGCTTTATAACCTCAGGGTTACCGGGATCCAGGTAAAGTTTTCCGTCCGGTCCCAGAACTACTGCATTTACAAGTTTTTTAGCCGGATGGGTCGCTGCCAGTGTACCTATAGCCTTTTCAAGTGTTGTGTATGTATCAATTGAAAGTCTAAGAGGGTTAATCCATGCATGAACCTGTATACCCTTTTTATGCCCTTGCTCTATTATGTATGCTAAAGGATCGAAATCTTTGTCATTTGGTTTTCCCTGTTCTCCGGTCAGGTATTTGGACCAAGGGAATATGGATGATTTATACAATGCATCACCTGTAGGGCGGACCTGAAAAAAAATAGAATTCAAACCCATGTACTCTGCATTTGATATTATTTCATCAAGCTCTTTAATTTGATCTTCTTTACTTATTCCCGGCTTGGAAGGGAAATCAATATTTTTTACAGAAGCAATCCATACACCTCTCATACCTTCATTGATTGATATGTCCTGTGCATTTGTTATATTGCTCCCTTTGTTATTAAATAGCTTCGTTCCCACTATTGGAAGAAGCATAAACACAACCAACAAAATAGATACAATCGCAACTTTTTTCTTCATTTTTACCCCCAAATCCCACTGTTTCAAATAAATTATGTCGTTTAATATATCGGCTGTATCAATAAAAGAAATGCCTATACTATAACTATAAAACATTCGACCGAGAGCAACAATATATGTCAATATAATTTAATATTTTCTTAATATAGTAGTTAGGAGTATTAACAGTATTCAGGAGTCTAGGAGTACAGGAGTACAGAATATGGATAGCTCGACTTAGCGTCGAGCTTCGGAATTAAAGTGCTTCCTTAACTTATATTCTAGCCTTCTGTTCTATGCTTCGCCACACAAAAAATAACCCTGCAAAGCATCACGGCCTCAACCGTTTAACCTTACAGGGTATATTCTTTATGGTTATTATATTACTATATAGAATTGGAATGAAGAATTCAGAATGTTATACACAGCAGGTTTTCTTATTCTAAACTACTGCTTACTGCATTCGGGTTTATTCTATACGCCTACTACTCCTACTACTCCTACTACTCCTAGACTCCTATACTTCTGCCCTTACGCTTTCCCGTTGCAACCAAGAACGTTAACAAGCTTATCCTTAACAAGCTCTTTTATAGCAG
>CAYQCA010000224.1:5715-6816 GCA_964415835.1 uncultured Clostridium sp.
CCGTTGCAACCAAGAACGTTAACAAGCTTATCCTTAACAAGCTCTTTTATAGCAGCTCTTGCAGGTGATAAGTATTGTCTTGGGTCAAAGTGGCTTGGGTTTTCAGCAAAGTACTTTCTGATTGAACCAGTCATAGCAAGTCTTAAGTCTGAGTCAATGTTGATCTTACAAACAGCCATTGAAGCAGCCTTTCTGAGCATGTCTTCAGGAATACCTATAGCATCAGGCATTTTTCCACCGTTTTGGTTTATCATTTCAACATACTTAGGAATAACTGATGAAGCTCCATGAAGAACAATTGGGAAGTTTGGAAGTCTTTGTTCGATCTTTTCCAATATATCAAATCTGAGCTTTGGATTTTGTCCCGGCTTAAATTTGTAAGCACCATGGCTGGTTCCAATTGCTATAGCAAGTGAGTCAACGCCAGTCTTTGAAACGAATTCTTCAACTTGAGCAGGATCTGTGAAAGCTGCATCAGCATCAGATACATTAACAGCATCCTCTATACCGGCAAGTCTTCCTAATTCACCTTCTACAACTACGCCTCTTTCATGAGCATATTCAACAACTTTCTTTGTTAAAGCGATGTTGTCTTCGAATGAGTGGTGTGAACCGTCTATCATGACTGATGTGAATCCACCGTCGATACATGATTTACAGAGCTCAAATGTATCACCGTGATCCAAGTGTAAACATATAGGTAGGCCAGTTTCAATTATAGCTGCTTCAACTAATTTCATAAGGTAAGTATGGTTTGCATACTTTCTTGCTCCTGATGATACTTGCAGAATAAGCGGAGCATTAACTTCCTTTGCAGCTTCAGTTATTCCTTGAACGATTTCCATGTTATTAACGTTGAAAGCTCCTATGGCATATCCGCCTTCATAAGCCTTCTTGAACATTTCTGTAGATGTAACTAATGGCATTTTTTATACACTCCCTTTTAAATTATTTACCTTCGCATTATTGATAATTTAAAAAATTCGCTAATCAAAAGGTAATTCATCCTATCTTTATTATTTTAAGCAAATTCTACTATAAAATCAAGGCAATTTTTGATATTTTTTTATCAAACATCCGAAAGGAGAATTGCATTTTACA
>CAYQCA010000225.1:0-6773 GCA_964415835.1 uncultured Clostridium sp.
TGGGAGTATTTGCATCGATGAAGTCTTTCTTGTATGCCGGTGATTGGCCCGGAATGTTTACAGGGGTTATGGTGATTTTTGTTCCGACACTTATTATTTATCTATTCCTGTCTGAAAAAATTATTGCAGGTATAACAGGAGGAGCAGTTAAGGGTTAGGTGGAATTAGAGGGAGGGTATTGTTATGTTAAAAGGATATAAAGTTTTTGTGCTGAGTCTGGTTATTATTTTTATAGTTTCCACTATGGCTTCACCTTCAGTATCTTTTGCTGAAGGTGCATTATTTGAGTATGTAGGACAGGATTCTTTATTTTATATCAATGATACACCTGCTACTCAAATAGGTGTAGATTGTCAGGGAGCTTCAGATGGAAAAGCTGCTCAAAAATCACTTGTAGCTGTAAATACATGGGATTTCCAGCTTCGCATGACCAATGGGATTTTTACAAACGATCCGTATGGAAACGTATCAGGTACTTCACCACTGGTGTTGGGAACAGCATATGAGCTGTATGCAAGAGTGAAGGTTGTTTTCAATGATGAAAACGCAGCTGGAAATGCTTTTACAATGGGAGTTTATTCAATATCAAACAATAATTATCCCGTTCCGGAGGGTGTGGTTCCTTTGTCCGGACTTAACTCAAATGAGTGGACGGATATAAAGGTTGGAACGTATTTTCCTTCCCTAACAGGCCGTGAGTGTATATTTTTATCATGCGCAAACTATATGCAGGATGTTATTTCTGATGTATATGTAGATAAATTCTATTTTAAGGAAGCGCCTGTTGGTGTTCCGGTAATAAATGCCGGCCGCAAGCTTGAGGGTTCTCCAGTGCCATACCAGGGGGGCTTGGTTAAAATACCGGTAACCACAGTGAATATAGCAGATGGAAGACAACTGGCTGTAAAGGTTTTGGACAGTATCGGTACGGAACAGAGTTTTCCGGTTTCCGGTAACACAATACAGGGCGGTTCCACCATGATATCCATATCTGTACCTAAGTTTTCAGCCGGAGGTATATATACGGCAAAAATATCCTGCGAGGGTGCCGAAACTCAAGATGTGGCCTTTAGAGTACAGGGGGATTATGTAGTTGAAGATTCTGCATTTACCTATAGCCATGATGCATCAAGGGTTTCGGATTCAGGTGCAGCAGATAATTCTGCCGGAAGGATGAACGGTACCGTCAGCTTCAGAGATATTCAATACAAAGTCTGGGATTTTAGTACGCTAAAGCATGCAACCACCTATGATATATATTTTAGGATTAAAGCTAATACTAGTGCCAATGCTGCCGGGAATGCAGTTAAGATAGGACTATATGATACCACTCAGGGAATGGATCTGATTACCCCAAGAGTTATAAATACCACTGAAGTAGCCGATAAACAGTGGCATGAATTCAGACTGGGATCCGTTAAACCGGATTATGGGGTCAATAACTTGGAATTCTATATGGAAGGAGCAGGTAATGCCGGTATTCCTGACATATATCTGGATAATATAGTGTTTAGGGAGGTTATTCCATATACGGTTCAGAACGATAAGTTCAACTTGATTGCAAATTCTAGCAATGTTCCGGATGGTTTGACACCTGATAATTGTGCTACAAGAGTAATGAATGGTTCAAACACCCAGATACCCGTCCTGGAAATTCCTATTGATGCAGATAAATTGATTTCAGGAGATTATAATCTTGTGCTCCTGGTAAATCCCGACAGACCTCAAGGTGCGGATTGGAATCAGACCACAGGCGATGTTTTAGGTATATCACTGCACGACGTGACTGATGGAAGAGTTTTGTTACCAAAAAAGGTTTACAATACGTCTGGAGCTCCTTTTGAAGTAAAATTAGAGTATTTTAGCCCCATTAAAATACCGGTTACAATAGATCCGACACATGACTACAAGATTTGTTTTTATTCCGTAGCCAATACAGGAAATTTCCCTTCATTCAGAGTGGATAGTGCTACACTTTACAGGGTTCTTCCTGAGGATTATTATGATTCCGGAAACAAATATGACAATGTGTATCCATATAAGATATCTCCTTCAAACAGGGACGGAATAAACGACTATACCACTATATTCTACAGCATATATGGTAGCTACATACCGGGGAAGACAATAGATGTGACCGTTTATAGTGTTGATGGAAATGAAGTAAAAAAAATAGTAAATGACAGAGAAGACTGGACATATGTGAAGGAAACATGGAACGGAACTGATAACAGTGGAAATATTGTTCCTAACGGCTTATATACCATAGAAGTTAAGCGTTCGGACAATACAGTGTTCTTAAGAAAGAATGTCCAGGTTATTAGCGGAGTCACCTTGACTACTGCTACGGTCAATCCGGCTAAACAGTATTTCCCAAAGGGAGTATGGTTCGAAGCGGGAAACATACCGTTTAACGCAGCGGATGCCAGGGCATATCTGGACAGATGCTTCAGAGATATCAAAGAAGCCGGATGTGATACTGTTTACATGGCAAACTGGCATGCTAAACCAGACATATATGGTCCTACCTTGGAAAAGGCTGCTGAATACGGAATAAATGTTATAGGGTTGCCGGATTCGAGTTCTTTGTTTAAGTTTTGGGATGGTAATTTCTGGAGTTCTGAAGGACTTTACAGTAATGATGAAACTGAGATGTATAATAAGCTCCAGGAGCTTGCGAATGAGGCTTTGACACAGGAAAATGCAAACAAACTCATAGGCTTTCTCTTGTTTGATGAGCCAAGGAGTATGTATATTACAGATAAGGAAAAGTTCAGGTATAATCTTACTGTTATGCGGAGGATGCTTGAAAGTATAAGTCCGAACAGGTTTACCGTTATAGATTACTGTATGCCCGAGGATGCAGAGTATTTCTACTCATCAAACAAGACTCAGGCACTGAGTATGGACATATACCCGGCAAGCAGTTCATATACAGGCATAGGTAACTTTAAGCATATTGGCGGCTATCCAAATGCTGCTTATGAAGAAAGCCTTGATGTCTCAACCTTACAGGTCAGAGAGAGCCTTACAAACGATGCGCCGTTATGGCCAATAATCCAAACGCATGAAACGGAACCTACCTTTAGAAACCCTTTGCCTTCCGAAGTCAGAGCAATGACATATGAAGCAATAGGCAGAGGAGCAAAGGGTGCTACATATTTTATGTATCAATCTACCGTAGGTTGGAAGGGGATGGTGGATTATGACTATACACGCAGACCTGAGGATTATGACACTGTTAAGCAGCTTCTGGGAGAAATTGATGTCCTAAAGCCGACAATTCTGGATATGCAAAGGATAGCAAATGTTGCAACGACTTCAGGTGGTGGTGGCGGCGCTAACGTCAACCCTCCTGATGAGGGCTATTTGAATGCTGATGTTACGACACACAAGAGTGTTTCGTCCGGAGATAAATACCTTGTTGTTGTCAATCACAATTGTGAAACCTCGGCACAAGTGAGCATTACCATTGACAGAGCCAAGCTTGGTATGAATATAACAGCTATAAAGGAAATAAGCAAGGTTGATGGAAGTGAATCTGCGGTAAGTTTTACAACTACTGCTGACAGCTATATTATTTCAGGTATGACTTTTGCTGCAGGTGATGGTAAAATACTCAGGCTTGTAAGGGATGCGGCCCAGAATGTCAAGGAGGTTCAGGATAGCCAATTTGGAACATGGGGTGCAGAAAGTACAAGGAGTAACGCAGATATATCAGCGTCAGATGGAAAAACTGCCATAAAAATAGGGGACGACAGTAATAGTGCTATGGACTTTTATTGTTATCTGAGTGATCCAGGTCTTACTGCCGGTAAAAATTATGATGTGTATGCACTAGTCAAAATAAAATATAAAACCGATATGAATGCAGATGTAGTAAACGGACCATCTTTTCCCAAACCTGCAGGAAACGCATTTACTGTTGGAGCAAGTTGGTCTGCAGGTGGGATCATCATATGGCCTATGGATAAATCGGCAGGAAATATAGAAAATATGCTGTGGACATCTGTTAAAATAGGGGAATTTACAGCTACAACCAATAATCTGGCAGCCAATGCGGCATACGTGTTCCTGAACCCTGCCAATAACATGGCTAATGTTGAAGCAGTATATGTAGACAAATTCTATTTTGTTGAAAAGTAAGACAGAAAATTTGGGAGATAAAATAATGTACAATGTTGATTTGAATAGAGATTGGCTGCTGACGTTTGAGCCTCTAGCAAGCGGCCCGGAAATGGGTTGCCTTGTAGAAAAGAAAGGTGAAGCATGGTTTAAGGCAGATTTACCCTGTGACATACATGAACCTCTGATAAGAGAGGGCTTTATAGAAGAGCCTTTGAATAAAGAAAACTTTTATGATTGTGAGTGGACTGAAAACAAATCCTGGTGGTTCAAGAAGATATTTGATGTGGATGAAGAGATTTTGAAGTCCGATGTAGTAGAGTTGAAAATTGATATGCTTGACTCTGGGGCTGATGTAATTCTGAATGGATTTCATATTGCACACCACAGCAGCTCATTTTATCCCTTTGTACACAATGTGAAAAGATTACTGCGGAGTAAAGAAAATGTACTTCTGGTAAAATTGAGTTCCGGTGTTGAGCATGTCAGCGAAGCTGACATGGAAGAAATAACAAAGTGCATAGGAATTATAGGAAAGTTTCACAGGGGTGATGAGAGGAGGGCTTTCGTAAGAAAGCCCCAGTATGTATTCGGTTGGGATTGGGGGCCGAGGTTGGTTACCTGTGGAATGGAAGGAGTAAGCTTAAATGCATATAACAAGTATGCTGTAAGAAACGCCAGAGTTTACACAAAAGCTATTTCATTGGAAACTCGGAAAGCAGCTTTGATGCTGACTGCTGAAATTGACAGCTTTTACTCTATTACAACACAGGAAGTAAAGCTTAAAATTGATATCCTTCATGAGGAAGATATCGTTTTTACTCAGGAGAGGGAAATGCTGCTTACTTCAGGTCTTAACTTTGTTACATCGGAGTTCAGCCTGGAAAATGCTGATTTCTGGTGGCCTAACGGTATGGGAGAGCCGGCACTTTACACTGCAAGGCTATGTGTCGAATCGGGGAATAATGCCTGCTGCTATCCTGAATTTAAGTTTGGAATCAGGACTGTTGCTCTGAATCAACAAAAAATAGATAGTAATGAAAGGCTGTTTGCAATTGAAATAAACGGTATCAAAACCTTCTGTAAGGGTGGGAACTGGGTTCCGGCGGATGCACTATATTTCCGAGTCACTGATGAAAAATACGATACCCTTCTGAGAGAGGCTGCAGAAGCAGACTTCAATATGCTTCGCGTATGGGGGGGCGGAATCTACGAAAGGGAAAGATTCTATAATAAGTGTGATGAACTGGGCATCATGGTTTGGCAGGATTTTATGTTCGCTTGTTCGTTATATCCCGACCAGGATGAAAGGTTCATGAAAGAAGTAACTCTTGAAATAGATTATCAGACAAAGAGACTTGCAAAACATCCCAGTGTGGTTATTTGGTGTGGAAATAACGAGAATCAGATGGGTTACACCTTCCTATGGGAGAAAGATAAAAAACATCCAACTTTTGCAGGCGAAAAAATATTTAACGAGCTGGCACCAAGGATAGTGTATCATAATTGTCAGGAGATTCCTTACTGGAATGGTTCGCCGTACGGAGGTGACGATCCGAACTCAGATGCAATGGGAGATAAACATTACTGGTTTGAATGTACTTTTGCACCCGATAGGGAAACTAAGATTCATCCGGAGGTCTATGACACACTTACATCGAAATATGTTTCGGAATTTGGGCATATAGGTGCCTGTACTATGACTGCATTAAAGGAGTTTCATGGAGATGCGGAGATAAATAGGGACAGCAGCATATGGAAATCACATAACAATTACATATTATCTGATCCTACAAATGACGGGCTTATGGAACTGTTTATTTCAACTCACTATACCGATCCTGAAAAGCTTGATATATCCCAGTTTGTTTTGTATACAGGTCTTTGCCAGGGACTCATGCTCCAGTATTCCCTTGAAGCCATTCGTTCCAATCTGCAATGCTATGGGGCTTTATTCTGGATGTATAATGACTGTTGGGGAGAAATCGGTTGGAGCATTATAGACTACTATCTGAAAAGAAAGGTTGCCTACTATTTTGTCAAGAGAGCATTGACCCCGGTCAAGCTAATTATGAGAGAAACGAACGCTACAATCAGAGTCACGGGAGTTAACGATTCTAAAGATGCTGTTGAATTTGGTGCTAGCTACGGTTATTTAACTTTTGATGGGCAAGAAATATATGAACAAAGCGGAAAAATTGAACTCAAGCCGTTTAGCAGGCAGGTAGTGCTGGAATTTGGCAAGGGAGATTATGATTTTACGAAAGGCACATATTTTATCAAGCCCGAAGTAAACACACAGGAGATTCTGCCTGCCGTACTTAGGACTGGAGTTTTTAAAAACTTAAAGCTTGCGGAAGCCAAGCTTGAACTTTCAAATTATTCTATAGAGGGCGATGTAGTCAAATTTACAGTCAGCTCTGATGTATACGCTCATGCAGTGCATTTTAACCTGGATGATTCTATCAGATGCTCTGATGAGTATTTCGATTTGCTGCCGTCAGAAAGCAGGAATATTGTTTTGTATGATGTACCTGATGATTTTTCCAGAGGCAGTATCGTAGTGGAGAGTGTGAGAATGGATTCTAACGATTAAAGCAAATGTTGGAAGGAGAAAATTCTATGATAAAAAGATTTAGTGTAAATTT